>CAZTKR010000155.1:0-8629 GCA_964614115.1 uncultured bacterium
TTCGATCCATCCGATGTCTTCGGCATGGAGAATCACGATCTTGCCGGATTGCTTGACCAGAATGCGATCGAGACATGTCTTCTGAGAATCAAGATGTCGAAGCAGATGTTCGATCTTGTCGTTGTCGAACCGCTCCTGACGGATATCTTCCACTGCCCGCTCCACAGCCAGATCAAAACGGCTCTGTACATACGGTTTGAGAAGATAATCCACGGCATTGATCTCGAAGGCTTGAAGCGCATACTGGTCGTAGGCTGTGGAAAAAACGATGCGGGGAACGGTATCCAGCATTTCCAGGAGCTCGAACCCGTTGACTTCTGGCATCTGGATGTCTAAAAAAAGCAGATCGGGCTTGTGTCTTTCAACAGCCTCCAGCGCCTGGAATGCATCGCCACATTCGGCCATGACATCGACTTCGGGATGCGACTCCAGATATTCCCGAATGATCTTCCGACCCAGTTCCTCGTCGTCTACGATCAGAGCTTTAATCTTTTCCATGGGACTCCATCGGAATAATGAGTTGAACTTCAAAGTCTCCCGAATCCGTATATCCTGTTTGAAAATGGTACGCGTCTGAGTAGAGTAAATCCAACCTCTGACGAATGTTTTTCAATCCGGTCCCGTTCCTCGAATCAAGCTTTTGTACGGGCCCGTGCTCCGACACCGAATTCGAAACAAGGCATTCAACACGGTCATCCGCTGTATTTATACTTAAATGAATCCAACCCCTCCCCCTCCTTTTTGAAATACCGTGCTTCACGGCATTCTCCAGAAGGGGCTGCAAGACCATGGCCGGAAAATACATCCCCATGAGACTGGCATCGATCTCCTCGACAAAATCCAACCGATCCCGAAAACGCATCCGTTCGATTTCCAGATAAATATGGACAAAATCGAGCTCCTCCTTCAGGCGCATCAGTAAACGGTCCCGATTCTCCAAGGATATGCGCAACAGGTCCGACAGCATGACAACCATCTCACGGGCCTGTTTTGGGTCTTCCGTGACCAACGCGTTGATAGAATTCAACGTATTAAACAGAAAGTGGGGATTCATCTGCGATTTTAGGCCTTTGAGTTCGATTTCCTTGGAGAGTCTTTTAAGCTTCTCTTCGGTGGCCTCCTTTTCTCCCAACTCCCGATAAAACTTGTACGAGTAGATGAGGCTCGAGAGTATGACATAAATGATCAACAGAATGCCCAGCTGTGTCCAAAGGAAGCGACCCGTGAAAACGGGAATGCCATACACGCGGCTGTACACAGACATGCACACGAAAAAACCCAGGGCCGCGGTGATAAAAAACGTGGGAATTTCAACGAGAAGTCGCTTCTCCCGGGATGCGTTTTTCATTCTGTTTAAGTATAACCGCTCCACAATGCAATTCAGGAGAAATATCGTGTAGGCGATGGAAAACGAAATAACCAGGCTGCGAGCATAGTTTTTATTCAGGTATCCGAAAACCAGGCCGAAGACAACCCCCATCATGGTAGCTATACCCAGCCAGCGCAGCACCGATTTTTTATCACTCATACGCATGTTCAACTTATCAATGAATGTGGATTTTCCATCATAGGAATCACCAGTTTCACGTCAAACCGGCCGGATTCGGAAAGGAAGGTATGAAAATCATAATGCCTCGAGTAAATGAGATCCAGCCTCCGATGGATATTGTCGAGTCCCGTACCCCTCTTGGATCGCTCCGACTTCTGTTTTCCCATCGTGTTTGAGACATGGCAGTAAACACGATGGTTGTACGATTTCAGTGTCAGCCGTATATGGCCCTTTCCCCGATGTGCTGAAATACCATGAATGACCGCATTCTCCAAAAGCGGCTGGAGCACCATGGCCGGGAATGGAACGTCTAAAATATCGTCATCGACCTCTTCCTGTACCTCCATACGATCACGAAAACGTATTCTTTCGATATCAAGATACAAACGGGCTAACTCCAGCTCTTCCCTGAGAGGTACCAACATCTTATCCCGGCTCTCCAGCGACAAACGCAACAGATCCGATACCTTGGCGATCATCTCCCTGGCCTGCTTCGGATTCCGGGTAACCAGTGCGTTGATGGAATTCAGTGAGTTGAAGAAAAAATGGGGATGAATCTGCATCTTCAGCGCTTTGAGCTGAGCATCTCGCATCAGCAGTTTCAGCTCGGCTTCCTCGAGTTGCTTTTCACGATACTGTCTGTAGTAAATAATCGTATAAAAGATACCGGCAATCAGGAGGTAGGTGATCATTCCAAAAAGAAACTGCCATCCCACAATGGCCCGGAGCTCTGCATAATTGAGCATTGCCTTTCCTTCGGCCAAGTACCACATTCCGAATGAGATGCCGAGCCAGAGAATAGAGACCACGATGGAAATAAAAAAATGAACGATGCATAAAACGGGTACTGGCATCATACCAAAAGGTATCTTGCGGCAGATAATCCAAATGAGTATACTTAATAGAGCAAACGGATAGTAGCTGGTTGCCGATGAAATGAGCGCCACAACCCACGAATGGCCGCTCGTCTGAATCTTAAAAAAAACAGCATAAAAGAGAACCCACAGCGTCCAAATGAGGAATCCATGCAGAAAGTCGCTCTTCCTGTGGACTCCGCGGTTCGATATGTGGCCTTCATCTTGCATATCTGTCACAGAATACGATATCCTTCATGCGTAATAGGATAAAAATAGAGCGCACCGAAAGAAAAAGCAAGGAATTTCCGAGTCGACAGCTCATTTTCTTATCCTTTTGGAGAGTTGTTCTTCGTGCTTTTGACGTGTTGCTTTGAGATTCGATGTAATCGGAAGCCGCCATAAAAAAGAGGAAGCGGGAGTACTATATTCAGGATCATAAAAATTGAATGGGCGTCTGTGTCCAATAAGATACACTCGATTAGATGGAGCACGATCCAGAACACGGCTGCATACATGATGACGACGGGACGCTTCTTAACCTTCCAGTGCACGATGAGAACGATGGCACCGACCACTCCCCAAATCGGGCCTGTGTATGAACTTAGCAGAATGAACAGTGCGTTCGTCAATGCCAATAGCGACAGAACGACGATGATGGTTCGTTCATACCAGTGATTCATTCAAAGCCTATCTTTTCCTGTATACCGCTTCCACCTGATGCACGCGGGATATCCGCATATGAATCGTATCAAAACCGTTTTTCTCGATGCTTTGCCGGAGTGCCTGAAGCGTCGTGATTCCGTATGGGTGAGGAAACAGGCCTGCGATCTTGGCCACGAATTTAGGGTAGACAATATCCCAATATACGAAATAACCATGGGATTTCAGAACCCTTTTAAATTCACATATCGCTACCGGCCAGTTACGGATATGATGCATCACACCAAACGACAGGACGATGTCGAATGCCATGTCCGGAAAGGGCAGAGATGTTGCATCCGCCTCCATGAAGACAACTTTCTGTCGGTCTTCAGGCTGGCGCTGTGCTTCCAGTATTTGATCCGGATCCACATCAATGCCCGTCACAGTGAAGCCGTACGCACGGGCTATATGTTTGGAGACCGCGCCGTTCCCACATCCGACTTCCAATACACATTGCCCCGCCTCCTTATCCAGATAACTCAACAAATCCTCAGCCCTCCTTGTCACATACGCGTTGTGATGGGAGGTGTTGATGAATCTTTTCTCGATTCTGCCCATCTTCACGGGTGTCTCTCTCCTGTTTTTTATGCCGATGGGGATGGATAACCGTAACAACTCCTTCCTTGTCACCGGATTTTTTGGACTGGATAGGCTAAACCATGTGACCGGACAGACCGTTGCCCTTGTCGATCATTTTTGAGTCAGCGTGTCTGACGTCCAGGTCATCATCCTTTTCTCCGGTTCTGAAAGCATCCTTTAAAAGGCATTCACCTTCCACGTAAATATTGAGGATGGTTTGGCTTACCCATTTAGCATTCGTTAAAAACTCTCTTTCTCCTGCCTACTGCTCATCCCCCTTCATCCTGCTTTCCAGCTTGGGCATCAAATCGTTTTTCACCCAAAGGTTGTCTGGATTCACCTCGACAGCCTTCTCGTAACTCTTCATGGCTTCTAAAAACTGCTCCTTATCCGTCAGGATCATGCCTTGATAGGCGTACGCTTCGTCCAGCCCCCAGCTGGGTAAGATGGCCGTACGGGGCTGGAACGTCTTAAAACAGGCGAGAGCCTTCTGAATGTGTTCCAGCGCCTTTTCCTTTCCCCCACCGAATGCCTTGGGCCTGTAATAGGCCGATTCGCCCGCTATCAGAGAAACGCGAGGATTCTCGGGTGCCAGCTCGAAGGCCTTGTCCATCAGACGTCCCGATTTCATCCCCAGGGTTATGCCCAGCATGGGATTGATACCGATTTTATTCCCCAGCATCAAGCTCAACAACGCATACCCTTCAGCAAAATCATCCTTCAGTTCGACGGCCTTTTCCAAGTGTCCGATACCCTCCTCCAGGTATTGAGCTGCCCTGTCCTTCTCTTCCTGAGAAAGATAATGATAAAACAGCTTCATGTCAACAAATCCAATATAGTAAGAAACCAACCAGGGATATGTCCCCTCATTCGTCAACCGTTCGAAGTGTGCCCTTGCTGCGAGCATCTGCTCCAGGTCCCAGGCATCGGCGCCTTTTTGGATGGCCGCCTTTCCCTGCAGGATCAACCCGTTGATAATCGAGGGGTCTTGTTGAGCGCCCAACATGGCACAAAACAGAATGCTGACCAGGCTTATCCTTACTCTTTTCATGATTTCCTCCTTCATTTGTAAAATCCGAATTCTTCATGCCCTCCAAGCTGTGTTTGTCGAGACCCGTTTTCCCCCATTCACGGTCTGACTGGAGGAAGGCGTTCTCTTCTGATCATGGTATATTGTAAGCAATCCCTCCTACATGTTCATCGAAACGCCAAAATAAAAAAAACGCCCGAACGAACTCTCTACTGCATCCCTCCTCTGCCAGTCAGACGAATACCGGTAATCGAACACGTTGATCCTGCCCAGTACATTTGAAACAGCCATATAGAACACAGTTACATTCGACTCAAAAAAGCTGTGAAGGTAGGTCAGGTTGACGTCAATTCTCTTGTAGCCGGGCACCCGGAGGGTATGGTATTCTTCCGGACCGGGAGAATAGGGTTTCCCCGTCGCGTAGCGAAAACTGCAGCCCAACGAGAAATGGTGCGTTAAATCCACATTCAACACCATTGTGACATTATGCGTGATATCGAAATAAGGGGACGCTAGCACGGGTAGGTCCATCCACTTTCGACGGGCATGAAGCCAGCTGTAGGCCATCCATCCCGAGACCCTACCCATGGACTGTTTCACGAACACGTCGAGACCCTTGGCATGTCCATAACCGTCGTTTATGTAATTCTCCCCCTCGTCTTCCAGCAGAAGACCGCTGTATTTTTTATAATAAGCCTCGACACGAAAAATACGATTATGCCTCTGATACGCAAAACCCAGGATATAATGCGTCGCCCTCCCCGCAGAAAGCGCGGGATTGCCTATGTAGGGGTCGTAATACATCGGATCGGGATACTGGCGGTAGCGTCCCCAGGCAAAAGTGATATCGGAATGGGATAGGATCGGTATACTGATGGATGCCCTGGGATCGATACCCGTCACTCCGGAAATCGATTCGTACTCACCCCGAAGTCCCACAGTGAACCGGATACCAAAAGGACCAAACCATTCTGTCTCCACGAACGGAGCGGCCCGGTCTGACGTATAATCCGTGTCCACTCGATCCGTGGGTGCGTTGGGATCGAGATTTTCTTCTTCCTGGGGAACGGTACCCTCCACCCGTGTCTGGAAACGAAACAGTGCCAACCCGGATCGAACATGCAATCCATGAATCACCTCCCTCTCTCCTGTAATCCGCAATTGGTACATACGATCCTCGATGTCCAGATCCAGGACACTTAAATTCATGTCCCTCCGAAAACGACTGTAGGCTACATTCGCATTCAGCAAAAACTCCTTACCCATCAGGCCGCTGTACTTCACGTTGTAGAGTCGGTTCGATGTATTCCCGTGAAAATGGGTCGCATAATCGGGATCATCGATCTCGACACCGATTTTATCATCTTCCCGGAAGTGAAAGAACTTGATGGCGTTCTGATTGTCAAATTTATAAATGCCGCTGAGGTTGACATCATATGAGGACGGATACTGGGAAAAATCCTTCCGTGTCTTGTTCAGGTTGAACAGCATCTTCGTATTGCTCATGTTGCCGGAAATGTTCAAACCGAATTTATTTTCTACGACAGGCAGCGCCAAATAGACCGATTCCGCAGCCAGGCCCGCACCGAATCCCATCTGTCGTCTTTCGGGCAAATCATGGCTCTCCATGGCCAAGGCGCCCGACAGGGCATTCCCGTACTGTGCGGAAAAACCGCCGCTGGAAAAAAACGTACCCTTCAAGAGAAAGGGACTGAACGTACCGAAAAAGCCTCCCGTAGGAGATTCATACTTATAGGGATGCTTAATGACAGCGCCGTCCAGCAGGACGACCGTCTCTGAAACATCGCCTCCCCGGACGAACAGACCGGCCCCCTCTTCTACCTGCTGCAAACCCGGAAACGATTTAACGGCCCAGAACACATCGGCAGCAGCACCCGGTGTACGTACGATTTCCATGGCCGTCAGTGTAACACCCTCTTCATCGGCGGCCGTAAAAGCGCTGGCCGTGACCGTAACCGAGCGGGTCTTGATCTCTTGTTGTTCGAGCGCAATGCTCAACGTAAGGACTTGCCCTCTGGACAGAGTGAGCGTTTGCGAGTACATCTTGTATCCAATGTAAGAACATACGAAGGTAACTTTTCCGACGGCCCGGCTAGAAAACGAAAACCTTCCTTCGTCATCGCTCATCGTACCTTCCATTGTCTCTTGAAGATAGACATTGGCATAACCGAGGGGCTCATTATTCTCGTCAGTGACGACGCCTTCGATGCGACTAGCGGCAATCGGGGTCTGCTGGACAGGAAAGACAGTATGCATCGGACCAAGCAGTAAGACAAGGATGATGGCGTGCAGAGAGTCCTTTATCATAACACAATCCTCATCGATGTATGTCTCATAGAAATGACGACATCAATGTAACCGGGATGAAGGACGCACACAACGTTTTCTCTATAAACTGCACAATCGCTCGGTTAATGCACATAAACACCCTGTGTGTGCAAATAAAAAGGGCCTGGCAAACCAGGCCCTTCATGTAGGAGCATGTTCTGCAGGGACGATAGTCCCCGCAGGATGCTTATTCGAGACATTTAAGCAAGAACGGCACCCGAAAATCCTCTGTCCATCAACGCTTGCAACCGATGGCTTACAGGAATCCCATTCCGGCAGACCGATATGCAATCGCTGCATTGGCGGCAGACTTCGAGTCCGCGGTCGGACGGCAGATCGGCTATAGTCGACTCGGCTTGATATGTGTTCCCGTACCCTTCGGCGTACATATAGGCCCGCATCAGGTCAGGGATCTCGACGTGCTGGGGACACGTGGTAACACAGGATCGGCAATTCTGGCAGTAAAGGGTCCCCTTCAGCAGGGAAGCGACTTTGAGCTCTCTCTTTTCATCTTCTGTCAATTGTAAATCACTCATCACGCTCATGTTCAGGTCCAGTTGCTCGAAGGTCGTCATACCTGGAATCGTCGTCGATACATTCTCGTCGCTCAACACCCATTTGAGGGCTGCTTTGTGATTAATCTGCACATTCTCGTCCCGGTTCAGACGATTACCGCCCATCACCTTCATGGCGATGATGCCCACGCCCTTCTCGGCCGCGTATTCGTTGGCAGCCCGGATGTCCTCCTTGCGCTCGTCCAAATAATTGTAAGAGACCTCCATAACATCGGCAACGCCTAAATCCACGGTAGCACGGATAATCTCCAGTACGTTCTGATGCACGGAGACACCGATAAACCGGGCTTTCCCGGCCTCCTTGGCTCCGACCAGTGCCTTCATCATCGGTTCGTACGTTGCCATCTCAGGGCTGAGGCAATTGTGCAGGTACAGGATATCCACATAATCGGTCTGAAGACGATCCAGGCTGATATTCAACTGCTCGTTGAAGCCTTCCACGGTAGCCGGCATGCCCCGGCTCCCTCCTTCGGGTAGAAAAACCTGTTTTTCCCTATCTCTGGCCATGTACATTTTGGTCGCCAGGTAGACCTTGTCCCTCAGGCCGTTTTCCATCAGTACTTTACCGATGGCCAGCTCGCTATTTCCGTTGAGATACCCGTGGGCCGTATCCAGATGACTGATCCCCATCTCCACAGCCTTTAGGATGAGAGCTTCACTGTGGGTATTCATCACACCGAAACTGACAACCGGGATACGTAATTTGGTGCGCCCCAGAGTCCGGTAAATGAGTTTGGAGGACGGACCACCGGAAGTACACCCGGTCTTCAATAAGGGCAGACCGATTCCCGTACCCAGCAGGCCCAGCCCGGTTCTCCCCATGAACTCTCTTCGATTGATGTGCTTATCGCCCATAGTTTATTCCTCCTTCATGATAATTCTTTATAAAAAGTATCGAAAAGTATTTAAAATGTCAACGGTGTTTTAAAACATCCTTGATTTATTTCATTTCCCATTCTATATTGCCCAAGAGGATTGAACGGAGTAA
>CAZTKR010000156.1:0-8575 GCA_964614115.1 uncultured bacterium
ATGGCGAGGGATTCTCATTCCCGGACGACGACATGAAGAGCGATCATCGGCCCGTTCAAGCCCGGATTTTTATCCACGATCCCTGATGGGTTCCGAGAAGGCATCCTTCATCCG
The DNA here is from genome assembly GCA_964614115.1 of uncultured bacterium. Taxonomy (GTDB): domain Bacteria; phylum Zhuqueibacterota; class QNDG01; order QNDG01; family DSAB01; genus CAZTKR01. The sequence continues at coordinate 115 of CAZTKR010000156.1, forward strand.
TCCATTGAGCAGGGGGGACGACGTGCCGTCGGCATGGGCATAGAGGTATTTGTCGGTTGTCCCAGTTGTTCAGACCCCCGTAGATCCGAACCCTCCTGAATCTCTCTGGCTGGGGTCCAGGCCATGGGTCGTGCGGAGCTGCACTCTTTCGACCTTGGCGATGACCAGCTGGGCGATGCGGTCGCCTCGCTTTATGGAGAAGGGATTTTTCCCGAAATTGAAGAGGATGACACCCACCACACCCCGGTAGTCGGCGTCGATGGTTCCCGGTGCATTCAACAGGCCGATGCCGTGTTTTAGCGCCAGGCCGCTTCGTGGCCGCACCTGTCCTTCATATCCGGCCGGAATGGATACACGAATGCCCGTGGGAATCAGTTGGACGTCCCCCGGCTCTATCGTCACGGTTTCGGTCACAGCGGCGTAAAGGTCCAGTCCCGATGCGTCCGGTGTCTGGTACTGGGGAAGGGGTAAATCCTCTGCATCGGGTTCTTTCTGTATGTCCACGATGATGGGTTTCAAAGCTGTATCCTGTTCAATCGTTCCTTCTAGGTTGCATCAAACTCGCAGGTCAGCAACTCATCGAGCGTCGTCAAATGGAGCATCCATCCCTATGGGGAGGGCATGACGATCCTGGCAGAGATATCCGCTAATCGATGATGTTCGTTTCGCCCATGGCCACGAGTTCCTGGATGATGCGTTTCTGTTCGTCCGTCAATGATTTGGCCTGCTTGTAGTCGTTCCGCTTCATGGCTTTGGCGATCAATCCATCCAGTTCTCGGATGCGTCTTCGCAGTGTCTGGGGCTTGGAGACGTCGAATAAGTCTTCCTGCACGGCAATCCGGTGACCCGTCATTTTTTTTGTTTTCCTTCCGGCTGGGATGCTTTGGCTTTCTTCTCTCTTTTATCCTTCATGTCTTTTACTTTTTCCACGATCTGGGGAACCAGGTCGATGACCTTGGCCAGTCCCACGTCCTCCTTCTTAATCGTCACCAGGTCGACCTTGTCTCCCCGAACCACGAAAAAGGCCACCGGCTCGATGGTCGCACCGCCGCCCGTGCCTTCGCCTCTCCCGTTTTTGGAGTCTTTCGTACCGCCGCCCGCGGCAAATCCCACCGTCAGCTTGGACACGGGGACGATGGTGGCCTCTCCCACGCTCAGGGGTTCACCCACAACGGTCTTGGTCTTCGTGATTTCCCTCAGTTCGGAAAGAACCGTTTTTACCAAATCTTCGATGACCATCGGCTTATCCCTTTCGTTTATATGTATGCCTCAGGTATTGAATGCCCACCTCCACAGTCGACCGGATGACGAACAACAAAACCTGTACCATGATAAAATGCACGACCAGCAGTGCCTGGCCCTGGAATGCCTGTGTACAGAAACACGGCGTCAGGGAGAGTTCCATTTTTTCATTTTGAAAGGGTCGAAGGCTCTGAACGAGCCCGTACGTCATCCCCAGAGCCGCGGGATTCATCATCCCGACGCAGCCGGACAGACGGACGTGGTTGAGTTCGATGCACCGCATCAGCCGGCGGACGATGCCGGGAATGCGTCCCAGCAGTCGGCTCATAAATTGGAGCCGGCCGCGGACTTTCCTTTTCTTCTCCGTTTCTTTCGGTTCCACTGAGAAGGGTTTTTTCTTCGTCGATTTTTGTATCCTAATTAGCGGAATATTCATGAACAGTCCGTTGTATTGAACCGTCGTTTTTTCCTTTTGCCACCGGAAGCCGATGACGTTCAACCTGTGATGTATACCTACGGAAACAACCAAGGATTCGTCGGATTTATCCAGAACCACACGAAGGCTGTACGGCCCCAGCAGCAGGATCAGGAGGACAGAAAATGTAATAAATATCCAGATCATATTCGTATTTCAGGTTATTTAACCTCTTGACAATCAAATCTTCTTTTTGTATATTTTACCACCTTTTATTTGGACAAGAAGAGGAGTCGATGCCTCAACATAAATCAGTTGTAAAACGTATCCGCCAGAACGAAAAGAGACGGGTCATCAACCAGGCAAACCGTACGAGGATGAAGACGGCCATCAAGAAAGTGAGTACGGCGCCCGACAAAGAGACGGCTTTGGCCGAGCTGAAAAAAACCGTTTCCGTTCTGGATCGTATGGCGCTTAAGGGGATTATCCATAAGAATAAAGCAGCGAACCTGAAATCCCAATTGACGAAACGTGTTAACGCCATCTCGTAGAAGCGCATTTTTGATCGAATTCTTGAAACCGAGATACTTCACTTGAGCCGGTAATTCCCCCTAATTCCGGTGAAGATGAAAAGTCTCGGTTTCTTTTTTATCTCCTCTGATAGTTGGGTGATTCCTTGGTGATGGTCACATCGTGGGGGTGGCTCTCGATCACACCCGACTCGGTGATGCGCACGAATTGTGCCTTTTCCTGGAACTCTCCCACCGTTTTCACACCGCAGTAGCCCATGGCGGACCGAATGCCTCCCACCAGTTGAAAGATCACGTCCGACAGCCGTCCCTTGTACGGCACCCTCCCTTCGATGCCTTCGGGCACCAGCTTGTTGGCTTCGCTGATGTCCTGAAAGTAACGGTCGGCACTGCCTTCGGCCATGGCGCCTATGGATCCCATACCGCGGTAGACTTTGTAGCTCCTGCCCTCCAGCAGGACCATCTCGCCCGGGCTTTCCTCCACGCCGGCCAGAATGCTTCCCAGCATGATGGAGTCGGCTCCGGCGGCCAATGCCTTGGCAATGTCCCCGGAATAACGGGCCCCGCCGTCGGAAATCAGGGGAATGTTGGCCTTCTTACAAACGGCAGAACACTCCATGACGGCCGTGATCTGGGGAACGCCCACGCCAGCCACCACACGCGTGGTGCAGATGGAGCCGGGGCCGATACCCACCTTCACGCCGTCGACACCCGCATCGATGAGAGCCTTGGCTCCTTCGGCAGTGGCCACATTTCCACCGATCAACTCCAGATCGGGAAATGCCTTGCGTATGGTTTTCACCATCTGAAGGACGCCCTCGGAATGGCCGTGGGCCGTGTCCACACAGACAAGATCCACACCGGCCTGACAGAGAATCTCGATCCGCTTCATCGTCTCCTTGGTCGTACCCACGGCAGCACCCACGATCAACCGCCCCCGGTCGTCCTTGGCCGCGTTGGGGAAGGCTTTGCGTTTTTGAATATCCTTTACCGTGATGAGTCCCTTTAAACGTCCCTTTTTATCCACGATGGGCAGTTTTTCAATGCGGTGTTTCTGGAGTATTTTTTCGGCCTCATCCTGTTTCGTGCCTTCCGGGGCAGTGATCAGGTTTTCCTTGGTCATCACGTCATGGATGGGTTGATCCAGGTTGGTCTCGAAACGAAGGTCCCTGTTGGTCAGGATACCCACCAGCTTGTCGCCCTCCACGATGGGTATTCCCGAGATATGATACTGACTCATCATCTGGAGCGCATCGCCCAGTTTTTTATCCGGGGGCAGCGAGACCGGGTTGGAAATCATGCCGCTCTCGGAACGTTTGACCTTATCGACTTCGGCCGCCTGTTGTTCGGCAGACATATTCTTGTGAATGATGCCCACCCCGCCTTCTCGCGCGATGGCGATGGCCAGCCGGGACTCTGTCACGGTATCCATGGCCGCCGATACGATGGGGATGTTGATGGATATGTTCCGGCTGAGACGCGTCTGAACGTTGGTGTCACGGGGGAGCACGTTGGATCGAGCCGGAATCAGGAGGACGTCGTCGAAGGTAAGACCCTCCATCTTGATTTTTTCATCCATGATCTACACCTTACGTTTATTCTCTTTTATACCTCAACGGACTGCTTTTGGGCGCCAAACCATTGGTTCAACGACGTCAGCAGTGCCTCGTGGTTCGCACAGATACTGGGTCGAACGGGCAGCGATTCCAGAAAGATGCGTCCGTACTGGGTTTCTACGAGCCGATGATCCAGGATGAGCACGGCGCCGCGATCCTCTCCCGAACGGATGAGCCTGCCGAAACCCTGACGAAACCGGACGACGGCTTCCGGTACGGTATAGTTCATGAAACCATTGCCCGTCCGAGCCTGCGCCTGCTCCATCCTTGCCTGGACCAGGGGCTCGGTGGGCACGTCGAAGGGGATTTTGGTGATGATGAGGAGTTCCAGCGCCGCTCCGGGAACATCGACGCCCTCCCAGAAGCTGTTGGTTCCCAGGAGCACCGATTTCTTGTCCTCTCGAAAGATGTTCAAGAGTGTCGTTCGCGAGCCGTCGATTCCCTGTGCCAGAAGACGGATGCCGCGTTCATCGCAGACGGGTTGAATCGTCCGGTAGACATCCTGGAGCAGTTTGTGAGAGGTGAACAGCACCATGGTTCCCGGCGCATCTGCGTAGAAAATCAGGTTCAGGAGAGCGGATACATCCCCGGAAAATGCCTTCTCTTTGGGATTGGACAGGAACGTCGGCACCAGGAGGAGTGTTTGCTCCGCAAAGTCGAAGGGGGATCCGAACAGCCGGGTCATGACGCGGTCGTCGTCGATGTCATCCAGTCCCAGACGGCCGCGGATGTAGTCGAAATTCTCGGCTATGGACAGCGTTGCCGAGGTCAGCACACACCGCGCCAGCCTAGGATAGAGGACGGTGGCCAGGAGTTTCCCGATGTCCAGGGGAACCGAATACAGGACGACCTCCTTTTGGTGCTTGACCTCCCGGGTCTCGTACCAGACCACATCGTCTTCGTAATCCTCCCGGATGAAATGGGCCAGGAGCTCCTCCAGCCGGGCCGATTGATCGGCGATGGCTTCCAGCTCTCGCCCGGTTTCCTCTGTATGGGCATCATACCCGGATTCATAAAACCGGGAGATGACTTGCGACAATGCGGACGAGAACGACTGCAGTCGGTTTATCAGGGCATCGGTCTCTTCGGACACGGGACCGAAGAGGTCGCCGGAACCCCGGAGGTGTTGTTTCCGGAAGGGTGCATCGGCTGACGGCTGGTGGGAAAGCTCCGTCTCGATGGCCTGAAAAAGCTGGAACGCGGCCTGGCTCAATTCCTGCGTGCAGGCCGTCAGCGACTCCACCATCCGCAGGAGCTCGGCCGTATCGGACTTATCGCTTCGGGTATGCTGAATCGCATTACGCAGGGTGATGAGAATGCCCTTGTTCTGGGTGTCCGGTTGTATCACGCGCTGGCACAGGTCCCAGAACAGCCAGCGATGGAGTGTTCTGGCCAGACAGTCGGACGCGACTTTTTCGATTTGATGAGCCTCGTCCACGACCAGCGAGTCGTAATTCCCCAGAACCGTGAATCCGGCCGCTGCATCGGAGAACAGGAGGGAATGGTTCACCAAAACGATGTGGGACGCCCGGGATGCCTTCCGGGTGCGCTGGTAAAAACAGTCGGCTTCGAACTCGCATTCATAACCCCGGCAGGCGCGTCCCTCGCTGCATAGCTCCGACCAGATTTGGTTGTTCTGCTTCTGCCGGAATCCCGCATTTTCTTCGATATCGCCCGTGCGTGTCTCGGACAGCCAGACCGTCAGGGGCAGGAGCTTTCTCCGCTGGGTCAGGGTCATGCGTTCTTCCAGGTGTTCCAGGAGATGGTGCCACCGGCGGAGGCAGATGTAATTGGCGCGTCCCTTCAGCAGAGTGGCCAGGAACGGCTCGTCCAGCGCGTCGATGAGCAGGGGCAGTTCCTTGGAAAAGAGCTGATCCTGGAGTGTCTTGGTCTGGGTGGATACGATGACCCGGCCGTTGTTCTTGACGGCCCAGAGCACCGACGGAACGAGGTACGCCAGGGATTTACCCACGCCCGTTCCTGCTTCGCCCACCAGGAATGCCTCCTGGTTGAAGGCTCGGGCCACGACCTGGGCCATGTCCATCTGGGGTGTCCGCATCTCGTATCCGGGCAGCATCGCGGCCAGCGTGCCCCGACGGCCGAAGAATGCCTCTATCTCCTGGGATTCGATCTTTTCCACGGATTCCGACGGTTCCCGCGGGTTCGGAGCGCCCAGGATGTTGGCCGGGCCCCTGGGCTTGGGTTTTTTACCGGCCGTCTTGCGTTTTTCCATGAACCGGTACAACCGTTCAAAAAACAAACGGAGCCCGTCGGAAGCTCCGTCACAGATGCGGTGAATCGTCAACACCACGCGACTATCCAACCCCAGGGCCAGATGAAGCAGCTCCTCGAAGATGTGAGCCGTCGTCTCGGCGTCTGCCAGAGCCCGGTGCTGGGATTCCTGCGGGACACTCAGATGTTTGGCTAAGGTGCTCAGGCGGTGGTTGGGAAGCCAGGGGAGAAGGATGCGGGACAGTTCCAGGGTGTCGAGAATCCGCTCCCAGGAAAGGTCGAGGGAACCGGACAGGGCCCGCTCCCAGGCTTTGCGGATGAAGGCCACGTCGAAAGCGGCGTTGTGGGCGACGACCCAATCCGTTCCGAGAAAATCCGCGATCTCTTCCAGTTTGTCCTCCAGAGCCGGCTGGTTCTCGCAATCCTCCTGGCGGATGCCCGTGATCTGGGTGATGAACCGGGGTATGGGGATGGATGGACGAAAAAGCTGGTGGTAGCGCTGGTCGGGTTCTCCCTGGTTCATCCTGACCATGCCGATTTCGATAATTTCGTCCCGCTCGGGCTCCAACCCCGTTGTCTCGACATCGAGAGCGACGAACGTTTCAACAGAGAGTTCTTGACGTGTCGGGTGCTGCATTTTCATGGTGAAGTGAAGTATAAAGAATTTTATGAAAATAGTCAACTTTTTTCATTTTATACAAATAAAAAAGCATCTTCATTCGGTTCCGTCACACGTCTAATAGGCCGATGTGTGCTTCACGATGGGCGTCCTGGCGCCTTCCATCGTCCAAAAACCGTCGGTATGCCTGATTCATGGTCAGTGGGCGTCATCTAAAAAATCCGCATAAAAATATCACAAACCAGAAGAATCCAGCAAACCTTTATCAAAATGGCCGAGTCTAATCTTTAGAGAAAAAAATGCGTTAGATGAAAACTTATCGTCCAGAATTTCGTAATGTAAGGGGAAAAACAACGCGAACAGAAAGGGGTTCGAGATGAAGTTGCAGAGCATGATCAGTCGATGGATGACGGGCAGTGTGATGGCTCTTTTGTTCGTTGCTTTATCGTTCGCCGGATTTTCGCCGGACGGCGATATCGAGCGATCCTTTGACGTGGGGCCGGGAGGGAGGCTCGTTCTGGAGTCGGATATCGGTTCCATCGAGGTACGATCTCATAACCGGAACACCGTGGATGTCGATATCCTCATCGAATCCAGGCGGAGCGGACGACGGGTCGATGAATTCCTGGAAGACTTTGACGTCGATTTCCGGCATCAGGGCGACGACGTGACCATTATTGCCGATTACCCCCGCGACCGTTGGAATTTTTGGGACTCCATCGGTAAGTATATCCGTGTCCGGTTTCGCATTACCGTACCCAGGAAATACAACGTGGACTTGAAAACCTCGGGGGGCAGCATCTCCGTAGACGATCTGGAAGGTGAGGTGATTTCCAGGACATCGGGCGGCGGGCTGGATTTCGGCCGGATAAAGGGCCCTGTGAAGGGAAAAACATCGGGTGGAAGCATCCGTCTGTCGAGTTGTGAAGGAACCGCCGATGTGAGAACCTCGGGTGGCAGCATCACGGTGGGCGAGGTCAGCGGCGATGTATACGCGCACACCTCGGGTGGCAGTATCCACGTGGATGAGGTCATGGGCATGATCGATGCCACGACCTCCGGCGGATCGGTCACGGCCAGCATTACCCAACAGCCCGAGCATGACTGCCGGTTGACGACGTCGGGCGGAGGGATTACGGTGCATCTGGCCGAGGATATCAAAGTGGATTTGAACGCCAGTACCAGTGGCGGGCGCGTGAGAACGGATTTTCCCGTGACGATTCGCGGGGAAATCAGCAAACGGTCTCTCAAAGCCAAGATCAACGGCGGGGGCCCGGAGCTGTACTTGCGTACATCGGGCGGGAGTATTTCCATCAAGGAATTGTAGATAGATGACGTGATCCGGCCATCGCATCGGATAACGACCACACATCGACGGCGGGGATCACATCGTGACGTATCGAATTTGCCTGTCGGCATTATGGCCGGCAGGCTTTTTTATAAGACGTTCGGGCCGTGGATTCCATCCGCCTGTCCGAGAGCCGATAGATGACCCGTCATTCCTCAGGCACCCCAGTCAAGCGCGCTAAATAACCAGACAGCACATACAAGATAAACGTCGTTCTCTGTTTTTTCTTGATTTTTTAGACAATCTTTCTTATTATACATTCGTATAGTTCATCTCTTTTAAAAATTTCCAAGTGGAGAGATTCCTTTGAGCGGGGGAAGAAAAAAAGCTCAAAATGGTGAGGGGGATTCCTTATTTAAGGCATTTAAATATTCCCTATATAAGGTATCCACCTTGAAAATACCCGTAAGTTCAACTAATAAATGCGACGGTTAGTGAAAGAGGGTTAATTGTGTTATA
>CAZTKR010000157.1:0-8562 GCA_964614115.1 uncultured bacterium
CGGCAGACTCTCAACAGTTACTGACCATAGGAAGGTATATGAACGACCCTAAAACATTTTACCGTGAACTCGATGAGATCCTCGATAAGATCGTCACGGAAGAACCCGACGAAAACTTTTTTATCAAGATCCTCAACGAACTCGAACAGAGGTTCGGCAAGAGCCTCAATCTGCACGACAGTCATATTTATGAAAAAAGAGGCGATGAATTTGTGTTCGTAGAGACATCCACACCCCAGAAGGACAGCAGTATTGCCCGTGCGATACCCATGAGTGTCGAATGGATACAGCAGGTGCTGAGACGGGGTGTTGTGATTTACGATACACCGGAAGCGTTCCAGGATTTTGATTTTCAGCTCGACAGGGAAAAATACACACCGGCAGCGATTCTCGTTCACAACCCTGTGCGGAAATGGCTTCTGGTATTCGAGCTGCAACACGGATGGGTGCGGGAGGAGATTACGCTTTTCCTGAATTCGGTGCGGACGGCGTTGAATTATCGGCTGTTCTCGGAAATGATGAAAAGCGACATGGAACGGGCCGCACAGATTCAGAAGAGCCTGCTGCCCGGCGTGTCTCCCAAGACCAAGGGGTATCAGATATTCGGCCATTCTCAGCCGGCCGAGATTGTAGGGGGCGATTTCTACGATTATTTTCAGTTCGACGAAGACGACTTTGGAGGCTGTCTGGGCGACGCCAGCGGGCACGGCCTTCCGGCGGCGCTCCTGGTTCGCGATGTCGTCATCGGTTTGCGAATGGGACTGGCCAAGGAGATGCGGCTGGTGCATACCGTCAAGAAATTGAATCAGGTCATTCAGCGGAGCACCTACTCCACCAGCTTCGTCTCTCTGTTCATCGGGGAGATCGAGAGCAGCGGGCATCTCTTCTACGTGAATGCCGGACATCCGGCACCGTTCCTGGTCTGCGGAAAGCAGACGGTCGACCTGGAAGCGACAGGTATCACCCTGGGATTTCTGGCAGACATCGAGCTACGACGCTCTTACATCCGTCTGGAGCCGAACTCGGTCCTCGTGATGTACAGCGACGGTATCATCGAACGGCATAAGAACGAAGACGAACAGTTTGGTGTCGAACGGCTGAAAAGGCTGGTGATGAAAAACCAGGAAAAAAGTGCCCAGGAAATCGTCGGACTGGTATTTGATACGGTCTATCGATTCGGAAATCGAACCCAGTGGGAAGACGATGCGACCATGGTGGTCGTGAAAAGATTGAGTGAATAAACCTGTTTTTGTTTCGAATAAGGTTGGTATATTTGGAGAATACGCAATGAAGATGTTACTCGACTCGAAATGGGTGGACAGAGACGAAACGATACCCGTCCACGATCCGTACGACGACTCGGTCATCGATTCTGTACCCAGTGCAACCAAGGGGGATGCCGCAGCCGCCGTGGCCTATGCCGTCAAGGGATTCGAAGTGGCGCGCAAGATGACAGTCTACGAGAGGGCCAGCATCCTACGGAAAACGGCGGATATCGTCTCCGAATCCCTGGAAGATTTTGCCACGATCATCGCCCGGGAAGGCTCCAAGACAATCCGTGAAGCCCGAAAAGAGGCCATGCGCTGCGTGAACACCCTCACCGTTTCGGCAGAGGAGGCCAAGCGCATCCTGGGAGAGACCATCCCTTTCGATTCGTTCCCCGGCGGTGAGAATCGTGTGGGATATTACTACCGCTTCCCCATCGGTGTTGTGTTGGCCATCACGCCGTTCAACGATCCTCTCAACCTGGTGGCGCACAAGCTGGGGCCAGCCCTGGCCGCTGGGAACAGCGTCGTACTCAAACCGGCCACGGTAACGCCTCTGTCGGCCCTGAAACTGGCCGAGGCACTCCTGGAGGCAGGCCTACCTCCTGAGGTGCTTCACGTCATCACAGGGTACGGAGCAAAAATCGGCGATGCACTGGCCTCGGACGAGCGGGTTCGGATGATATCGTTTACAGGAGGCGTCGAGGCCGGTCAGCGCATCGCCAAAATGGCGGGTATTAAAAAGCTCGGTATGGAGTTGGGGTCCAATTCTCCGGTCATCGTGTGGGAGGATGCGGACATGGATTGGGCCGTGGAGTCGTGTGTTTCGGGTGCCTTCTGGGCAGCAGGCCAGAACTGCATCGGCGTACAACGGCTGTACGTGCACAAAACCATCTACGAGACATTCAAAGAAAAATTTATCCACCAGACGCGTCATTATAAAATCGGCGATAAACTTCAAGAAGAAACAGACATGGGGCCGATGATCACCGAGGGTGAGGCCAAGCGTGTCGAAAAGTGGATCGGCGAGGCCGTGGATATGGGCGCAAAACTGCTGTGCGGGGGTAAACGGGAGAAGGCCCTGCTGGAACCCACGGTGCTGGAGAAGGTTCCCCCCGAGGCCACGATTCACAGGGAGGAAGTGTTCGGACCCACGGTGAATCTCTATCCTGTGGAGACCGTCGAGGAAGCCCTGCAAAAGGCCAACAGCTTGCCTTTCGGGCTTCATGCGGCCGTATTCACCAGGGATGTGAATCGTGCTTTCGAGATCGCCTACGGACTGGACTGCGGCGGTGTGATGGTCAACGATTCCACGGATTACCGGCTGGATTCCATGCCTTTCGGCGGTATCAAGAATTCCGGTTTGGGCAGAGAGGGTATCAAGTTCTCACTCCAGGAGATGACAGAGCCGAAGACCATTTGCTTCAACCTGGTATGAGGAACCGACTGTACAGCCATCCCCCAACAGGCAACGCCTGTGCCTTCGTCTATCCGCATTCGCCGGCCGCTGATGATCGAAAAAAACACGAGGTCAGATCATGAGAAAACAATGGATTTTTCTGCTTACCGTGGCATTTTTCATTCTTTCCTGCGTGAATAAAACAAGCCACGTGGATATTCTTCCCGAAGTGCCCGAGGGCGCTCAGGCGGTGTCCCTGCTGGGTGACCCGCTCTATCCGGCGACACCGTATGAGGACGTGCTGGAGAAGTACGATGAGGCCAAGACGGATTACGAATCCGGTCCTAAGAATGTCGATAATATCATCTGGTACGGGAGACGAACCGCGTATCTGGGGAATTTTCGTGAAGCCATAAGAATCTATTCGGAAGGCATCAACCGATTTCCCGACGATGCGCGTTTGTATCGCCATCGTGGACACCGTTATATATCGATTCGGGCGTTTGACAGGGCAATCGCAGATTTTGAGCGCGCGGTGTCGTTGATCGGAGGCAAGGAAGACGAAGTCGAACCCGACGGCATGCCCAATGCCCTGAACATCCCGGTCAGCACGCTCCACACAAACATCTGGTATCATCTCGGGCTCGCATATTATCTGAAAAACGACTTGAAGAACGCGCTGCGGGTGTATCGGCAGGGTATTCGAGCATCCACAAACGACGACATGAGGGTCGCAACCACCCACTGGCTGTACATGACCCTCCGGCTTATGGATAAGGAAGAAGAAGCCCGGACAGCCCTCGATCCGATTCACGCGGACATGGACGTCATCGAAAATCAGGCCTATTATCAACTGTGTCTTTTCTATAAAGGCGAAATTCCTCTGGCCTCGCTGACGGACCCGGAGTTCAGCGCTATCATGAACGACGCCGTGGCTTACGGCATCGGCAACTGGTATTTCTACAACGGACAGCGAGAGAAAGCGAAGGCGATCTTCCAGAAGTTGCTGCAGAACGAGGTGTGGGCCTCTTTCGGATACATCGCGGCAGAGGCGGATTTTGCCAGAGCGTTTGTTCAAGAAACGGAACACGAGAAAAGTCGATAAAACCAATGTTCATAGAATTAAAATCATCGCATGATGGTAGGAATGTGGAGGATTGAATATGGATTTTAAAGACCTCTCTTTTGAGAACGCACCATTGATAAGCACGACGCCCCCAGGACCCGAATCAAAGACATACCTGGATTATCAATCCGCGCACGAGGGTTCCGCCGTTTCATACCCCCGGGGCATGCCCATGGCCATTCGACGGGCCAGGGGCGCCACCATCGAGGACGTAGACGGGAACTTGTATATCGATTTTTTCGGAGGCGCCGGTGTGATGAACGTTGGGCATGCCAATCCCGAAGTCATCCAGGCGGCGCACCAACAGATCGACGACCTGACCCATGCTCTGGATATGCCCAACCCCGTCCGGAAAACGATGGTGGACAGGCTTCTGTCGATTCTGCCCAAAGGTTTGGATCGGGTTTTCTTCGGTGCCCCCACGGGCTCCGATGCTGTGGAGAGTGCGATGAAGCTGGCCAAGTACAACACGAAGCGGGTTCCGATGATCGCCTTCGAGGGTGCGTATCACGGCATGACGGCCGGGGCTTTATCTCTGTGTAGTGGTAGCCCGTTCAAGGGAGATTTTCTTCCCCTAGTGCCCGAAGTTCATTTTGTGCCCTATGCCTACTGTTATCGCTGCGCCTTCAACCGAAAGCCCCAGGAGTGCGAACTGCTCTGTGCCCAGTACCTGGATCACGTGCTGGAGGACTCCCATTCGGGCGTGGGAAAGCCGGCGGCTGTGATCCTGGAATCCATCCAGGGAGAGGGCGGATCCATCGTACCGCCCGACGGATGGGTACCCAAGATCCGAGAGATCTGCACCGCCCACGATGTGCTGATGATCGACGATGAAATCCAGGCAGGATTCTGCCGTACGGGCAAGATGTTCGCCTGTGATCATACGAATACGGTGCCCGATATCATGACCATGAGCAAGGCCCTGGGCGGTGTGGGATTCCCGATATCGGCCATTGCCTACAAAGAGGCGCTGGATACATTTCCTCCGGGCAAGCATATCGGTACATTTCGCGGTAACGTCATTGCCTATGCGGGTGGTGCGGCCGGGATTGGTTTCATGCTCGCGAATAATCTGGCCGATCACGCCCTGAGCCTGGGAGAGACAATGCTCTCGATGCTCAAAGAAATCGAGAAGGACTCGAAGATCGTGGGAGAGGTCCGGGGCAAAGGTTTGATGCTGGGGGTCGAATTTGTGCTGGATAAATCCACGAAGGAACCCGCGCCCAAGCTTGCGTCCAAAGCACGAACGCTGTGCCATCAGAACGGCCTTTTGATCGAAATCGGCGGGCATTACTTCAATGTCGCCCGATTCCTGCCTCCTCTGGTGCTGACCGAAGAACTGGCAAGGAAGGGCATAGAGATCTTTGCCGACGCGGTTCGGGAGATCCAAAAGTCGCTGTAATTCGCAGCGACGAATGGACGGCTATGGCATATTCCATCGACAGGGATTTTCTGGTCCACACGCTGAGAGACTTGGTGCGCATCGATTCCATCAATCCAGGACTCATGCCCGAAGGCGCGGGCGAAAAGGAGATTGCGGATCACATCGGCGATATTCTACGGCAATGGCGTATAGAACCTGAAATCACGGAAGTAGGGCCCGGACGTTTCAACGTGGTCGCCTGCCTGAAGGGAAGCGGCAGCGGTCGATCCTTGATGCTGACCGGGCATATGGATACGGTGGGTGTGGAGGGCATGGACGATCCCTTCTCGGCGGAGGTTCGCGATGGGAAACTGTACGGACGCGGGTCGCAGGACATGAAAGGCGGACTTGCCGGCATTTTGGCTGCGATAAAGGCCATCGTCGATAACGGCATCCGGCTCCAGGGAGACCTGGTGTTTGCCGCCGTGGCCGATGAAGAATACGGCAGCATCGGAACAGAGGCCCTCGTACAACGTCACAAGCCCGACGCAGCCATCGTCGCGGAACCCACTGACCTCGACGTCTGCCTGGCTCACAAGGGTTTTTCTGTCTTCGAATTTGAGACAAAGGGCCGCGTGGCTCATGGAGGCCGGTATCAGGATGGCATCGACGCGAACCTTCATATGGGACGTATTCTCAGGGAACTGGAGCGGCTGTCCCAAAACCTGATGAAGGGGGAAAAACATCCTCTGCTGGGCCCACCATCTCTGCACGTTCCGTTGATCAAGGGCGGGTCCGAACTGTTCGTCTATTCCGACCGATGTACGATTTCTGTGGAACGACGTACGCTTCCGGGGGAAGATCATAAGGCCTTGCTGGACGAAATGGAGGGAATCGTCTCTCGGCTTTCCCAGGAAGACGACTCGTTCGACGGTCGCGTCAAACCCGTGATGCATCGTCACGCGTATGAGATTTCTCAGGATGCCGATTTCGTCAAGCTCGTCAAGGAAATGACATCACAGGTCTTGGGAAAACCTCCCGCTTTCATCGGGCACGACTGGTGGGAGGATTCGGCCCTCATCGCCGAGGGGGGCACAGAAACCGTGATCATCGGGCCCAGGGGCGCAGGCTTGCACTCGCATGAGGAGTGGGTTGAGATTGAATCGGTGGTCGACCTGGCTACGATTCTGGTTCAGACAGCCATCCGGTTTTGTTCATGATCTCAAGCCCGGTATGGCGAATCCCGGTGAATGGGCTCGACGATATTATTCAAAGAACAACAGAACGGTCATTAGTTAAAGAGGAGGAAAGTCCGATGAAAGAAAAAGCAACGATGTGTTTCGTGCTCCTGATGATGGGAGCCATGACAACGGCAGCCGGCTTTATCTATGCCCAGGAAGGGGCGATCAGGCCCGTGACATTGGGGCAGGCCATGCCCGAATTCACCCTTCCCCAGTTTCAGGGCGGGGAGCTGAGCCTGTCGCAGTTGAAGGGGAAAAACGTCATACTCCTCTTCCCGCGAGGTCTGGCCGGGGAAGACCACTGGTGCCATATCTGCAATTATCAGTACGCCGAGCTCTTGGAGCTGGAGGAAGAGAAGCAGATACGAAAAACGTACAATCTGGAGATAGTCTACGTTTTTCCCTACAGTGCGGAAATGATCGCCAATTGGATCGACACATTTCCCGATCAAATGGCAGACATCGAGAACTGGAAGCATCCCGAAGATCCCGAAGGTCTGGACGAAAGGGGAAAACGCAGGATGGCTTTTGCCACGCAGGCCTTTCCCAAACACTTTGTCTTTGAGAAAGGCAAGATACCCACTCCCTTTCCCATCCTCATCGATGAGGAAAGGACAGTCTCCAAGGGGTTGGGTATTTTCACCGAGGAATGGGGCAGCAGCAAGATCGATCAGAACGTGCCTACGGTGTTTCTCATCGACAAGGAAGGTATCGTTCGTTTTAAGTACTTCAGTCAGAACACGTTCGACCGACCGAGCTTCGATTATTTACTGACGTTTCTCGATACCATGATGGGGAAATAAAGAGAACGGGGACATAGCAATCGGGACGGACTGCCCTCGAATCGATCAGCATATCCTGTCACATGGATGATCATAGTCAGTAATCTATAAAACCGATGCGCAGTCCCAAACATGACATTTCCTTTTTGTCCCTCTTTGAGAGGGGCATTGGAAATGTCTGAACCAGAGATAAAACAGTGCGCGGAAATCGACTCTTGTCTTTCTATGGAGTGTCCGTAGGGAGCGTATGTTGAATCACGAGGAGGAAAAATGAGGATTAAAACAGTTGACATAAAACGAGTCGTGCTTTCTATCGTTTCCATTTTTATCTTGAATGGATTCCTAAAAGCACAAGAGAATCGGCCGATGAATTTCGTGGATGTGGTTAGTCTCAAGGGCGTGTCCAGCCCAAGGCTGTCACCCGACGGCAAGCAACTCTTATTCACGGTGTCCAAGGCCTGCTGGAAAGAAAATAAGAGGATATCGCATATCTACCGCATACAGACCGATGGGACCCATCTTGTCCAGATGACCAACAGCAAAGACGGCGAGAGGGGTGGGCAATGGTCACCCGATGGTAAGACCATCGCCTTTGTCACGAAGCGGGGCGAAGACGAATCCCAGATCTACTTCCTGAACAACAGCGGCGGTGAGGCCATACAGTTCACAGAGCACGAGACCAGCGTGGACGCCTTCGAATGGTCTCCCGATGGGAAGAAGGTTTATTTCATGTCCAAAGATTCCAAGACAGAGGAGGAGGAGAAAAAGGACGAAGAGAAAGACGATGCTTTTCTATTCGAGCAGGACTGGAAGCACACCCATCTGTGGGTCGTTGACGTAGATACGAAGGAAGAGAAGCGCCTGACCGAAGGTGACTTCAACGTGCGTTCGTTTGAGGTTTCAAGGGACGGGTCCAAAATCGTTTACACGAGAGCGCCAACGCCCCTGTACGATGATGTCCTGAATGCTGAAATTTTTATAATGGACCTGAGCGATGGGGCTTCAACACAGATTACCCAAAACAGCGTATACGAGGTGAGTATCGATCTTTCCCCGGATAATAATCACATCCTTTTTGTTGCGGATGCCAACGAGAACATGGATGATCATTATTATCAAGGCGCTCTCTTCGTCGTGCCGGTCGAAGGGGGCATGCCCGAGTACTTGCTGCCTGATTTTACGCCGGAGGTTTACGGTGCTACCTGGTCGGCCGACGGGAAGCAAATCTATTTTGTGGCCAGCATGGGTGTTCATGTCGAGATTTTTTCTCTGGCACTTAAGAGCAGGAAGCTCAAGCAACTGACCGACGGTCTGCATGCGATATATGGGTTCGATTACGTTCCGAAGATCGACCGGATTGTGTATCAGGAGAATTCACCCCAGAAT
>CAZTKR010000158.1:0-8549 GCA_964614115.1 uncultured bacterium
CGACGTCCATGAATATACGGAAGAATAAACAGGATGACGATACTCAACACAAGGCCGTAGGATCGCTTCCAATCGCCCTTCCTCCAGAGGACAAAGTAAAAGAGAACGTTCAGCGCCACAATCCAGAACGACACGCCATACACCCCCGTTATACAAGCATACTGAATCAGTACAGGCGTATACGTCTGTGTATAGGCAAGAGCATTCCAGGGAAACGCCAACGCACCAAAGGACGAGAGCAGTTCGATGCCCGTCCATGTAAATGGGGCCGCCAAAAACGACATGTCGCCCCACCGATTCCATAGCCAGGCTTGAAGGGCGGTAAAAAGGGCCGTATAGAGCGGTAAAAACAGGATGGCTCCGACACATCCGGGAATGGTGGCACGACCGATCCAATAAAGTGTACCACCGGCCCATAGGAGTCCCGCCAGGTAGCCTCCCCGGAAAGCTTCCCAAATCCCCTTACCCCTGATAAAAAAGAAAATGGGAACCAGTACCACAACGGCAATAGATCCCAAGGGTAAGGGGGGAAATGCCAATATGAGTCCGACAGAGGTAAGGAGAATACAGAAGGCATCCGGCCTTTTCAATCCTTTTCCTCCCGTCTGTTGAGCATTGCCCCTTTTTGATGATCGAGATAGTTCTGTAAAAGTAAAACCGATGCGATGAGATCGACCTTTTCTTTATTTCGGCTGGGTTTTTCTTGAATTTTATGGATAACGCGCCGCGCCTGGGTCGATGTCAATCGCTCATCCCATAGCGTCACCGGAATGCCTATGCGTTGCTTTAGGTGCTCCGTAAATCGTTCGACTTCGCGGGCCATGGGCCCTCGTTTGCCTGACAGACTCAAAGGAAGTCCTACGACGACTCTTTCTACCTCCATCTCTTCAATCAGTGTAAGTACCTTATCCACAACGTCATTCCGACACAACCCGCTCCACGTGGTAAGCGGTTGGGCCGTCACACCCAAGGGATCGCTAATGGCCACTCCGATACGCCGTCTTCCGTAGTCCAGCCCCAGAATACGTCCCACAACGAAAACTTAATCCAACGGCTTCTTGAGAACTTCTTTCAAGAGCTTTCCGGCCTTGAAATGGGTCTTACGGCGGGCGGGCACGTAAATAATCTCACCGGTTTTCGGATTACGAGCTTTGGGTTTTGGTTTTGTTTTTTTCACTTCAAACACACCAAAGTCCCGAATCTCGATCCTGACTTCAGGATTCGCCTCGGCCATGAATTGACGCAGAGCCGTGAATACCCCATCGACGATCTTCTCTGTGACGTAGATTCGCTCACCCACCAGCTTGGCCGTCCGTTTTGCGACATCTTTTTTGGTAATCGTCATCATCTTGCTCATCGATTACTCCTTTCGTTTATACTGGAAAAAGTCCTCATGAATAGTCTACCGTTTCGACACCACTTTCCCGATCCACCGAAATAATACCTTTGATGCGGTACAACCGGCGAATAATTTTTGTGAGATGTGTCAGGTCCTTCACCTCTACGATGATATAAGCCGTGATGATGGCATTCTCTGTATTCATGTCGACTTTAAGAATATTGGTATCCATCGTGGAAAGGGATTCACCGATATCCTTTAAAAAATCTTTCCTGCCCGTGGCCAAGATGCGCAATTGAACCATGAAGGCTCCCTCGCCGTCGATATCCCATGCTACATCGATGTTTCTCTCGGGCATCTCCATCAATCGAACAGCATTGACGCAGTCCCGGCGGTGAACGACAATACCTCTCCCCTTGGTGATAAATCCCTGTATCGGGTCGCCGGGCACAGGATGACAGCATTGAGCAAAGCGGATGAGAAGATGATTCATGCCTTGTACACGAACGCCCTTCACCGAGCCCCTGGCTCTGGACACAAAACGCTCAAATAAATTGTCTTTTTTTTCTTTTACTTGAGACCATTCCTTCTCAGGCACATACGATTCGAGGACTTTGTTGATGGAAATTTTTCCCCGGCCCAGATCGGAATAAAACTGCTCGACGCTGCGTTTCCCTGTATTGCGGGCGACATTTTGAAGTTCTTTCTTCGTCCATCGGATGCGGTATCGCTTGAGTGCTTTTGTGAGTATTTCCTCGCCCAGTTTGATGGCTTCCTCCAGCTGAGCCTCTTTTAACCATCGTTTTATCTTACTCTTGGCTTTCGATGTTTTTACGAATGTCAGCCAGTCCATATGCGGCCGCTGATTGGCGGATGTGATGATTTCGACGGAATCCCCGCTTTTAAGCCGGCTATTCAAGGGAACGATACGGCCGTTCACTTTGGCTCCGATACAATGCAAACCGATATCCGTATGCACGGCAAAGGCAAAATCCACGAGCGTTGAACCGATGGGCAACTTCAACAAATCACCCTTGGGTGTAAAGACAAAGACTTCGGAAATAAACAGGTCTGTCTTCAGAATGTCCAGGTATTCTTCCGGATCCAGGGTATCTCTCTGCCAATCGACCATTTCGCGAAGCCATGTACTGTACCGGTCGAGTTCATCCTCGGCCCGACGGTTTTCTTTGTACTTCCAATGCGCCGCGATACCGATCTCTGACACCCGGTGCATTTCTTCCGTGCGGACCTGTACCTCGACCATCTTCCCCTCAGGACCAACCACGGTGGTGTGGAGCGACTGGTACATGTTTAACTTGGGCGTGGCAATAAAATCCTTAAAGCGATCATGGACGGGGGTGAATAACGTATGAACCAATCCCAGTACGAAATAGCATTCGTCCACCTTCGTTACGATGATACGAATGGCCAGAAGGTCGAACACCTCTTCGAACGACTTATTCTTATTCCTCATTTTCCGATAGATGGAATCCAGGTGTTTCACCCGACCCGTCACCTTCGCTTGTATGCCGTTACTCAGAAGTTCGCGTTTAACGGGCCGGACCACTTTTCGAATGTATTTTTCCCGCTCTTCCCTTCGACCTGCAACCTTGCGAACCAGCTCATCGTAGGCCGATGGATCCAGCACCTTGAGCGAGAGGTCTTCCAGTTCCCATTTGATGCGTGCAATTCCGAATCGATGGGCCAGCGGTGCATAGACGTCGCGGGTTTCCAGGGCGATCCGCTTTGCTTTATCGCGGGGAAGATACTCGATGGTTCTCATGTTATGAAGACGGTCGGCAAACTTGATCATGATAACGCGCAGGTCCTGCGCCATGGAAAAAATCATCTTCCGAAAATTTTCGGCCTGTTTCTCGGCACGGCTCCTGAATTTCAATTCACCAATCTTCGTAACGCCATCGACCAGTTGTGCGATCTCTGTACCGAACGTATCCTTGACTTCATCGACAGAAATACCCGTATTCTCTACCACATCATGGAGAAGCCCTGCAGCCACGGTAACGATATCCATACGCAGTTCTGTGAGAATTTTGGCCGTCTCCAGACAGTGTTCGATGTAGGGATCCCCGGATTTTCGGAGTTGGAATTTATGGGCATTGTAGGCAAAACTATAGGCTTTGCGCAGAAGATCGATATCGGGATTTTTATTGTAGGCCTTGATTCTGCGTATAATACCATCGAAGACCCTCCGGTACTTGGTCCGTACCTTAGAGTCGAACATTACTCTTCTTTGTTGCTCAGATGGAGTCGCCGATTCGGGAATGTCTTTTTTTATAATGACTTCCATCGTTCCTCTTTAGAATGGCATGCCCAACGACTCTTCTTCAAACGCCGGATTCTCGAACTTCGTATACTGCTTGATAAACGTCAGATGAACCGTTCCGACGGGTCCATTCCTCTGCTTACCGATGATGATCTCAGCTTTTCCCGCCAATCCTTTTGCCTGTGCCTCCTCTGCTTTCATGTATATCTCAGGACGATACACAAAAAGAACCACATCGGCATCCTGTTCGATGGCACCCGACTCCCGCAGATCGGAAAGCATGGGCCTTTTTTCACCACCCCGCGTTTCTACGGCACGAGAAAGCTGAGACAGGGCCACCACAGGGATATCCAGTTCTTTTGCCAGCGCTTTCAAGGACTGGGATATCGACGATATTTCCTGCTGGCGACTTTCCATACCCTTCGGACCCTGCATTAATTGAAGATAATCCACGATGATGAGTCCGACATCCTTTTCCTTTTTAAGCCTGCGCGCCTTTGCCCTGACTTCCAACACATTGATTCCCGGTGTATCATCGATGTATATGGGAGCCTCCGTCAAGACGCCGACGCACATACTCAACTTTTGCCACTGGTCATCGGCCAGATGCCCGGTACGCACGCCATGGGCATCGACCCTGGCTTCCGCGCATAACAAACGCATGGCGAGCTGCCGCTTGGACATTTCAAGGCTGAAAAAGCCGACAGGAATCTTATCCTCCACGGCAACCGTTCTCGCGATATTCAGACCCAATGCCGTCTTCCCCATGGAAGGTCGACCCGCGACGATAATGAGTTCGGACTGCTGGAATCCCGATGTGAGCTCGTCGAGCTTGGTGAATCCCGTGGAAACACCCGTCACCGTTCCTTTTCGTTTGTGAAACCTTTCGATGGTTTCGAATGTATCGTGCATGATGGGGGATAGATGCTGAAACGTACCCCGGAGTCGCTTTTCAGACAAACCAAATATGCGTTGCTCTGAACGGTCGATGATTTTGAATACGTCTTCCTGAGCCTCATAACTGTCTTTGGCAATACTGGCTGCTTCCTCGATGAGTTTACGAAAGAGCGCTTTTGCCAGTACGATTCGTGCATGATATTCGATATTCGCCGATGTAGGAACACTCTCCGATAGTTCGGTTAAATAATAGGTGCCTCCGACTTGATCCAATTTTTTCTGACGCCGCAGTTCGTCGGAGATGGTAATCAAATCCACCGGTTCATTCTTTTCGTAAAGGTTCAAAGCAGCGGAATAGATAATCTTATGCGGAGTCCGATAAAAGTAGCTGGGCTCCAGTATTTCGATCACTTTTCCGATAACGTCGTTTTCCAGCATGATGGAACCCAAAACCGCCATTTCAGCATCGATGGCCTGGGGCGGAACAAGGTCAAAAACAGATTCGGGTAAACCGGTTTCTTTTTCTATTGTTTTCTTTTGGGTGGTTGCCATCTCGGTTTATCCCTTACTCTCTCATCGTACAAATGCCTTAATTGTTGTACATCCTCCCAAACGGGACGCTTCCACTGGGGATTGCGCAGGAGCGCGGCCGGATGATACGTCACCATCAGGAGTATATCCTCCCGATACGTGTGAACACGCCCCCGAAGACGTCCCAGGGACGATGTGGTCTCCAAGAGGGTTTGCGCAGCAATACGACCCAGGGCGAGTATGATTTTGGGTTGTATGATTTCGATTTGCCGGTTTATATGAGGCAGGCACAGGGCGATCTCCTGGGGCAGGGGATCGCGATTTCCCGGAGGCCTGCATTTAAGGATATTCCCGATGTATATGTCTTCCCGCTGAAAATCGATGGCTGCCAGGATCTTATCCAGGAGTTGTCCCGCTTTTCCCACGAAGGGCTTACCCTGCAGGTCTTCATCCTCACCCGGTGCCTCGCCGATGAGCATGAGATTGGCCTCAGGATTGCCTGCACCAAAGACCAGATGATGTCTCGTCTCTGCCAGGGGGCATTTCCGGCAGTCCCGTATGAATTCGTGATAGTCTTCCAGCATATCGGAAGCCCGTCGAGACCGGGAAAGAACTGCAGGATCCATATACAGATCCTCACCGAAGAGTTCCCCGTGTTGCCGGAGATAATCGTGTGTCAGCTGCACGATGTCGTGTTCTTCCCAATTCACGTTTTTTTATCTCGCTTCAAGAGCATTTCTACCCTATCTAAAATCCTCTCGGCAGCCTCCCATTTGGGCATCAGGGGCAGTGTTTCCACCTCACCATCGCGTGGGATGAGCACGATACGATTCGTATCCTGTCCGAATCCCGCTCCCTCCTCCAAGGGATTGTTCAGACAGATCAAATCCAAACCTTTATCCTTCAACTTCTGCTTTGCCCTGGCTTCGCCGTCCTCTGTTTCCAGAGCAAAACCCACGAGGATGCCGCCTTTCTTATTCTTCGAGATACGGGTCAGTATGTCTTCCGTCTTCACCAACGGAAGCGACCACTGGGATGCCCCTTTCTTGATTTTTTGGGCAGACATCTCCGCCGGGCTGTAGTCGGCTACGGCGGCTGCCATGATCAGTACGTCGGCTCCCTCCCACTCCTGACTCACGACCTCGGCCATCTGGCGTGCCGTCTCGACCCGTTTCAGATAGACCGAATCGATGGATTCCAGGCTTGTAGGTCCACTCACCAGTGTGACCTCTGCCCCCCGCATGGCCGCTTCCTCGGCCAGCACAAAACCCATTTTTCCCGAGGATGAATTGGTGATGTAACGGACCGGGTCCAGGAATTCACGCGTCGGCCCTGCGGTGACGAGTACCTTCACACCCTTCAACCGCTCGGACCCAAACAGGGCCGTTTTGACACCGCTTATGATGCGATGGGTTTCCGCCAAACGTCCGGGCCCCTTGGCACCGCTGGCCAAATCTCCCTCACCCGATGGAATAAACCGGTAGCCTCGATTTTTTAAAGCATCGCAGTTTGCCAAATAAATCGGATTCTGGATCATCTGATAATCCATGGCCGGTGCGAATACCACGGTGCTGCGAGAGGCTATCACGGCCGTGGTTAAGAAATCATCGGCTATACCCGATGCAATCTTGCCGATAACGTTGGCTGTCGCCGGACAAATCAGGATACATTCGGCCCATTCTGCCAGGCTGATATGACGCGTTTTAACGATCCGGTCAGGTGGAAACAGCTGGGTAACCACCTCGTACCCCGACAACGTCTCGAATGTCAGGGGTGCGACGAACTGCTGGGCGGCCTGCGTCATCATCACACGAATCTCGGCCCCTTGCTGCTGGAGTTTGCGTAATACGTCACATGCTTTGTATGCGGCGATGCTCCCCGTCACACCCAACAGCACATGCTGATTTTCGAACCTTTTTTTATGGGTCGCTTCCATCTGTCCGCACTACTGATCATTCCTGTTGTTACTTTTCGTCTTCTTTTTTCTTTTCTTCCTGCTCTCCCTCGTTGGGCTTGATATATTGGAAGCTGATCTTATCGTTCATCATTTCATCGATGGCCACCCGTGTGGGTTTTGGATATTTTGTATGCTCTCGCATCAACGCCTCCCGATCGATTTCGACTTCGTCGAAATCCTCATTATCCCGGTTCTCTGCAGGAGGGGGAACATCCATTTCCATTTCGATCTGCATTTTCTGTTCATCGGTAATCTGACGAGCCCTTTTGAACATAACGGCTACCGACTCATATATATTACCCGTTTTTTTCGCTAATTCTTCAATGGATATGTCCATCATACGCTAATACCTCATCGTTAATTGGATAGTGCTTCATGCTTCTGAATGATTGTTTTAATCTCCTCGACGGCCTTTTCCAAGCGATCGTTTATGACGACGTAGTCGTATGCATCGGCCATCCGGTTCTCCTCCTGAGCCACGCCCAGACGTCTTTCCAAATTCTCAGAGGTTTCTGTCCCCCGTTCAAAAAGCCTCTCTTTGAGTACGCGCATGGAGGGCGGAAGGAGATAGATCAACACCACGTCGGACCGTTGTTTCTTTAAATTCAGTCCGCCCTGTATATCGGTATCAAGAACGACATGTTTCCCCTGGCTTAGGAACGGGTTTATCTGGCTCTTCAACGTACCGTAGTATTCTCCATGCACGGTGGCCCATTCAACGAATGCCTGCTGGGCAACTTTTTGACGGAACGTGTGGCTGTCGAAAAAAAAATAGTCGACTCCCTCTTTTTCACCCTTCCTGGGAGGCCTTGTTGTGGCAGACACGGAATAACTCAGGTCCGGGTATTCTGCCCTGAGGGCTTTGATGATTGTTGTCTTTCCACCTCCTGAGGGAGAGGAGAGCACAAAAAGCCTCCCTCGTTTAGACCGACTCACGATTTACTCCAGATTCTGCACCTGCTCACGTAGTCTTTCGATTTCCTCCTTCATTTCGACGACGAGATGACTGATCTCAGCATTCGTGGCCTTTGCACTGATGGTATTGACCTCTCGATTCATCTCCTGTAACAAAAAATTCAGCTTCTTGCCCACGATAGCCTCATCCCTGACCGTCGCTAAAAATAGCTGGTCATGGCTTCTCAACCGAACACATTCTTCCGTCACATCCATTTTATCGGCCATCAGCACGATTTCCGAGTATAACCGATCCTCATCCAGTTTACGGTCTTGTGCCAGTTTTTTCACCCGCGTGACCATCCTCTGGTGAGTATCCTCTACGTTTTTTGTTGAAATCGTCTCGATATCCTCGATGCGTTTTTCGAGGATTCGCACTCTCTGAATAATATCCTTGACCAGTACCTTACCTTCACAGCGTCGCATTTCTTTCAACTCGGCCAGAGCCTTGGACAGTGCTTTCTTCACTCCCTTCCAGGTCTTTTCTCCTCCCTCGGTCTCTCGGAGAGGTTCAAAAATTTCGGAAAATTTTAGAAAATGCTCTAAGCGCGGTTGCTCCGGCACACCCGTTACACGGCACACTTCTT
>CAZTKR010000159.1:0-8523 GCA_964614115.1 uncultured bacterium
TGAATACTTTTATCCCGATAATTTGTAAACAACGCTAGGAATTCTTACAAATAAAAAAGTAAACCATCCCGATGTGTCGGGACGGGTAGGGGAGCAGGAGAACGAACGACTTACCACCAGCAAGGGAAAGAGGCTGCCGGTCATGGAGCATGATCCACAACATAAGGAGTGACGAACATGGCACATCCAGAAGATCAGGCAAAGAAGATACTGGGCGCATCCGCTGCCGCGGACTTGATTGCACAGACGCTGATGACGATTCACCGGTCGTTCATCAAATGCGGGTTCTCCGAGGGCCAGGCTCTGGAGCTGACCAAGATTCAGTATCAGAACATCATCGAGCAGGGCAACCGCAAGGCCATGGAGATGAGGCAGAAGATATGAACATCGTCATCGGTACGGGCTGGTGCGCGTCCGCACAGGGGCGCTGCAACACCCGGGCGTCCTCCAGGCTCCACGATCCCGATTTCCTGACCTGCGTGTGGCGGCCGTACATCGAGCGGTTCGTCCGGCCCAGGGCATACAGCATCTTCCAGAGCCGGTGCGACGTGCTGCCCCACATCGACCTGCCGGATCAGCGCATCAGCCTGTCCCCGGGCATCTTCACAGAGGCCGTGGCCAAGGCCATTGCCAGCCGGCGGTGGATTCAGTGGAAGGACGGTCTGAAGATTTACAACATCACCATGACCCTGGAAGGGATCAACCTGGAGATCGGTGACCGGGTCTACCTGCAGTGCTCGGACCCGGACATCGACACGGTCATCGAGATATACGACATCCAGTTTGTGCCCGATTCGTTCCTGGTGGAGGTCGTCGGGTTCGACACCCAGGCGCGGCCCGAGAAATACGCCGTGATCGAAGACACCTCCCAGCGCCGGGGTTATGCCGACGAAGGATACATGGCATGGTGATGAATGATACCTGACATGACAAAGGAGTGATAAGATGCCGTACACGACAGTCACATGGGCAGCCGGGGAGCTGGTCACGTCCACCAAGCTGAACGCCATGGTGAGCAACGACCTGCTGAACTACAAGTTTTACGGGAATCCCGTGTGGAGTGCCATCGACGCGTACAACCAGGGGGGCAGTACGTACGACCTGAAGCGGACGTTCGCCCTGAACATCACGCCCGGCATGGTGGAACGGGGGGAGCTGACCGTCATCTGCCGGATGTACTGCAACAACGGCGGCACGGCCTACTTCAAGGTCGAGATGGTGGAGGATTCCCTGGAGCTGGAGCTCGATGCAACGTCCAGCTCGTATATCACAAAATCCGGCACCATCGACATTTCCGGGATCACCGCAGGCATTAAAACCATCAAGTACTACGTCAAGAGCAACGATACCGGATACACGGCCTATGTCCAGAGTGTGAACATCATCGCGAGTTCCGAATCATGACAGAGGCCGTGAAATTCGCATACGGCGGGAGCGAAGTGACCTTCTACAAGGACGAGATATTCGAGGTGCGGCTGCGCAGGCTTCAGCCGAACATCATCCACCGGTTGATGAACGGCAAGCCGGTGTGCTACTTCACCGGCGCATCGTATCGGATCGTGGAGATCGATTTCGACCTGAACCGGCCCGACACCATGAGCAAGATCAACACCCTGCGGAGCCAGACCGGGGCGCTGGAGTGCTATTACCGGTACGGCGTGGACACCGGTTATGCGTACAGCGTCCATGTTCAGATGATGAAGGCCGACGTGGTGGAACCCTACGGGTCCGGCCGGTCGCTGCGCGGAACCACCAGCGCCACATTTGTGGAGAGCGAGACGGGCACGGACGTTTCGGCCGTTCCCATACCTTTGTATTATCGATTTGCGAGGGTCTAAATGGCACCATGGGCAAAAGAAGACGCGAAATTCGCGTTGATGGACGAGGACGGCAACTGGGACACCACGTCCCATACCGTGGAGGTGTATCCCATGACGGAGACGTATCCCACGGGAAAGATCACGTGCAGCCAGTTGACGTCGCAGTTTGCGTATCAACCCAATTCCGACCTGGACGACGATTACCATTACTGGATCCGGGTCGACGGAGAGGACAAGTATCCGCTGTTTTCACCCAAGAGTTATCCGGCGATTGGAGAGTAAGATGAGACGAATCATACCAGCCATCGCGGTGCTGATGGCCATCAACGGGTTCGGGCAGATCACGAGTGTCCGCCGAACCGTTCCTCAAGTCTGGTACAACGACGCCGTGGAGACGTCCCACGCCACGCTGGCCGAGTACGATTCCGCGCTGGTCAAGTTCGTGAAGACCGACGGCGGCCGGTGGGAGATGCATGTGTTCGACCTTCAGGGCAACGACCTGTACAGTCTGGACAGCACGGGCGTGCACTGGTTCCGGGCCGTGGACGCGGAGGACAGTGCGGCGACCGATTCCCCGTACCTGCATTTTGTGACCCGGGCCGATACCGCATCGGGCAACGACGTGACCCAGGCGGATCGGAACATCAGCCTGCTGGCCACGGCATCGTGGACCGGCGACGGCACGGTGCAGGCATACCGTTTGGGCGTGCTGGATCACGACAGCACGGAGTTTGTGACGTTCGACGGTACGAATAATAGGGTGGGGATTAATAAGATAAATCCGTCTTATCCGCTTCAGGTTGTTAATTCGGTCGCCGTGGATGGGACCGGAACGGATGATGAATCGATTGCTTTTATGGAGGATGGTGCGACAAAGTGGTCGCTCTTCAGGGATGATAGCAAGGGCGGCGGTTTGAGATTATACGGATACGACAGCGGAGCAGATGCTTTTTTTGCGACGACGGCCGGCAATGTGGGCATCGGCACGACGAGTCCGACAGCAAAGTTGGATGTCAATGGAGGAGCGATCACAATAAGTGGAAGCCCGGCATCACCGGGATCGGGCATGAGATACATCGGAGGGGGCGGAACGACGAACGATTGGTGGTTAAATGTTCCGTCCAACACAACATCGGATATCAAGTTTGCCGT
The DNA here is from genome assembly GCA_964614115.1 of uncultured bacterium. Taxonomy (GTDB): domain Bacteria; phylum Zhuqueibacterota; class QNDG01; order QNDG01; family DSAB01; genus CAZTKR01. Next base: position 2,973 of record CAZTKR010000159.1, read on the forward strand.
GGCGGATGTAGCGAAAGTGACGATAGGGAATAATACGGGAAGATTATCAGTCATCGGGAAAGGCACTACTTCGGACACGTATTCCGCAAACTTTTGTGATGGTTCCAGCAATTCGTTACTGTATATAAGGGATGACGGTAACGTGGGCATCGGCACGACGAGCCCGAGCAGACAATTAGATGTGAAGGGAACTGTTGAAATTGAGCATGTTGATAGTGAAGATATCATTATTGATTTGGTAGGTGGTGGTGATGATGGAATTCTTAGAGTTTATGAAAACAATTCTGTTGTTTCACAAATTTCTGGTAATGCTTCAAATCATACATATTTTACTGGGGGATCAGGTAAGGTAGGCATCGGCACGGTGAGTCCGGAATATTTGCTGCACGCGGCAAAGGCTGATCAAGGAATACAGTTTCGTCTTGAACGCACGGGCTCAGGCGCGGGAGTTGTCGATATAGGCTGTGACAATGATAATTTTGTAATATTTCCAGGAGGGTACCCTTCTGGAACGGGAAATGTGGGAATTGTCGATTTTGGCCCGGATGCGCATTTGGAGGTTTCTGCCGGAGGATCGACAGGCGGCGATATATTCCTTCTAAGTTCTAACGATGACCTTGATGGGGATATTCTTACTGTCAAAGAAAACGGCAACGTGGGCATTGGCACGACGAGTCCGGTTTATGGTTTAGAAATATATGGTGACCCTTGCTATATTGCAAACGAGTGATGAACCTTTTATCGTAGAAGGTACTTCAAATGATAACGATCCAATAGATATTTATTTTCGACGTGACCGTCAAGCAAATTCACAAAAATTAGCGAATTTTAATTTTCAACAGAAGGACACCGGAGGGAGTTATGCTACATGGGCTCAAATAGGTGCTGTTTCGGTGGATTGGTCACCCATAAAAGGAGAGATATTTTTTAAAACTGGACAATCTGGTGTGCTTACGGAGGTCATGCGACTTTCCAACACCGGCAATGTGGGCATAGGCACATCCAATCCCGACGGCCCTCTGCATTTGCATACGGCATCGGCGGGTTCCATCACTCCGAACACATCAATGGATGATTTAATTATTGAGAATAGCGGAGATGCAGGAATATCTATTTTAACGCCTAATAGTGATACGGGGTATCTAGGTTTTGGCGACCCTGATGATTCGTATGTGGCCGGAATCGCATATAACCATAATACCGATGAAACGAAATTTATATCGAACAATGACACACGTGGGATTATAGACAATGCAGGTAACTGGGGTATCGGTACGGATACTCCCACATCACCCGAAAATATAGATAAATTTCTGCACATCTATAGTGATACTCATGCCGGTATTGTCATTTCAGATGGTTCTGATGATTGGGATATATTTGTAAATGCCAATGCAATGAAATGGTCGTACGACGGCTCAGAAAGGATGGCTTTATATGAAAGTGGGGGTCTTGGATTTGGGTCTAACTATTATCAAACCGATCCGGGTGCTGGCTCAATGATAATAGAAGGCAACGTCGGTATCGGCACGACGAGCCCGGTTGCTTTTTTAGAGATTCAACCACAATCAGCGGATACCGCCTTGTACATCGATCAAGATCAAAATGCTTCCGGTCTGATCATTGACTCTGAATCTACAGGTGAATACGCCCTGCACGTGAAAGGAAAGTACACTCACATTGAACAGGATATTGCGGACGGATACGGCTTGTCGGTTACAAGAAACAATAATGACGCAGAAACGTGTCCTTTGGTTCGAATACGAAATGATCATACGTCAGACACCTTTGCATCTCTCGAACTGCAGAACGACGGCTCCGGCCCTCACATCACGACAGGGGCAACCAATGAGGATTTGGAAATCGATCCAAACGGCACCGGGAAAGTCAACGTCCAGAGCGATCTGTTGGCCGAGCGCTATATGCTAACCAGCGCCCCGTCGGCCGATCATACGGGGCACGGCATGTACACCGAGGATACCGTCGGTGAGAACGTATCTGTCGGCGAAGTTTTATACATGAAATCCGACGGAAAATACTGGAAGGCCGACGCTGACGCGTCCTCTACAATGCCCGGAGTTGTTCTTGTCATGGAAGCGATTTCGGCAGATGCGTCAGGCGATCTTCTTCATCGGGGATATTTCCGTGACGATTCCTGGGACTGGACAGTCGGCGGTCTGATCTATGTTGATACCACGTCCGGAGCTTTGACCCAGACAGCGCCTTCGGGTTCGGGCGATCAGGTTCAGGTGGTCGGTTATGCGATAACGGCAGACATCATTTATTTTGCTCCCGACCTTACGCTTGTCGAGGTGTCATGATGAAACGACGCGATTTCATCAAAGCAGGAATAGCCGCGGCTGGCGGGATCGGGATTTACTCTGCCGTCCGGAAATATCGTAGTGTCGGTATCACGGGTTTGGCAGAGGGTGAGATTTTGGATCAGCGTGGGGTACATCAAAAAGTCTTTGCCCTCGGTGGGAGTAAGCGTCGTTATCTCATCCATTCCAAGCCGATCCATTACGATACGGGCGGGCAGTATGAGGACATCCATATTCAACTCCGGGATACGGGAACGGATTATCTGACGGATCAAAACAAGCTTTCCGTGGGATTCCGAAAAGACGGCAATCTTTACAAGATGATGGGCGTCCGCAAAGACGCCAACCATCGGATGGAATTCACTCCCCGGCGTATCGTCCTGAACGAGAACGAGATCACACTGCCGGATCAGTTCACCGGAATCAATCTTGTCGATGACAGATCGATCTCCCATCAGCTGCCCGGAGGGTTATCTCTAAAAACAACCGTCCATGAATGTTATGCCCGTACCGCGCTTCAAGCGCAGGATGTGACCGACTTTCTCGTAGAGGAAGAAATCCACCTGAAGGGATACAACATCATCAATCCCTACGTGGAGAAGAACGGGGAAAAGCATTTTACTCCGATTGTCGGAAAGGGATTTGTATTTCAGAACATCGACGATTCCGAGGATGTGATCTGGATCAATACGCCCATCGTATGGCATGATAACGACGGTATGCAAGACGTCGATTTCAGCATCATCCAGAATACATCCGGTCAGATCATCTTTCAAAAATCGCCCAATGAGACAGGGAAAGAATGGCTGAAAGAAAATACGGGCGTCCTGCTCAACATCGACGGCACGGCCTATTATTCATCTACAAAGGATGGATATATCCAAAACAACGATATGACCAGTTGGGCCAGTTGCAGGAGCGCCGAAACAGGCTCCATCAAATCGGATGGTGGTTCACAGCATTCGGCCGCGTGTGCGGCCGGCGGATATGGAGGTTCGATGTGGTCGATCACCCGATCATTTTTCTATTTTGATACACAGGGTATAGATGATGGTGCGACTGTAGACTCATGCGATCTTTATTTACACGGATATTGGGGGAATGGTGAGACATACGTTAGTGCAATGAAGGGTACGCAGGGGGCCACATTAGCCACTGCTGATTTTGACAGTTTCACAGGGTCGGAGTATGGTCATTCAAGCGGGACTTGGGATAACGAAGATTGGAACACTATTTCATTCAATGCACAGGGGAAAAGTGATATAGCTAAGGACGGCGAGACGAAAGTCTGTTGCAGAGAATATACCTATGATTATTCGGATTCTGACCCGGGTTCGACTACACACCATATTGGTATGATGTATACAGAATCAGACGACGACCCCTATCTTGACATCACAACATCCGGCGGAGGCGGCGGATGGACTGGGAAGGTCAACGAGGTGACCGATCCGGGGAAGGTTTCCGGTTTAGAAAATGCGAACATATCAAAAGTATCGGGCGTCTAAAGAGGGTTGTCATGCGAATGAATGGATCGGTAAAATTGGGAACCGTAATCTCGGTTGTCATATTGCTTATCGGAGTCATTGTAGGATATGTTCGCACTCAGGAATCGGTCAAGCAAAACAAACAGGAGATCGCAGAGGTCAAGGATGTCGTAGAAATGCAGTGCGTGAAAAGGGACACCATCGAGGGATTAAAGGAATTGACCGAGACACGATTTGAATCGCAATCTATCCAGATCGACGATTTGAAGAAGGCGGTCCAGCAGAACAACACGCTGCTCATCGATCTCATCAAAGAAGTCAGGAAGAACAACCAGTCCGATACAGGGTAGGCCATGCCGTATTTTTCCGAGACATCCAAAGCGCGTCTGAAAACCTGCCATCCTGACCTGCAGCGCCTGTTCGGCGAGGTCATCCGGTTCTACGACTGCTCCATCCTCTGCGGGTTCCGGGATCAGAAGGCTCAGAACCGGGCGTTTCAGGATGGCCATTCTTTCAAGCCGTGGCCCGAGTCCAAGCACAACTCCGAACCCTCGGACGCCGTGGACGCCGTGCCGTATCCCGTGGACTGGTCGGACCGGAGGCGGTTCTACCATTTTGCCGGATTCGTCAAGGGCATGGCAGTCAGCATGGGCATCCGCATACGCTGGGGCGGCGACTGGGATTCCGACACCCGCCTGGACGACCAGACGTTCGATGACCTGCCTCATTTTGAGTTGATGCGATGAACCCTGCCCCAAAGCCCGACATCCGCCGCAGACCCCTGAAGACCCGCATCGGATGGGTGGACAGGACGGTCCCGCCCGTCACCCTGCCCGACCGCGGGCCCGGCTGGCTGAAGCGGCTCTGGGCCCGGATCAACGGGCATAAATCCACGCTGTGCTACATCGGCATGCTGGGCGGGGGCGTGCTCACCCTGATTCCTGCCACGGCCTTGCTGGGCAAGGCGCTGTTCTGCGTGGCCTTTGGCAGTGAGGGCGCGTCCCTGATCCACCGCGAAGGCAAGCAGTCCGGGTACGGCAAGCCCGGCGAGTTCGGGTTCAAGGACCTGCTGGCCGTTCTGCAAGATGTGATCCGCGCCGTGATGCGCTTGTGGCACTTTTTCGAAAGGAGAAAGTCATGAACAAGGAGTGGTTTAAGTCCAAGACGTTGTGGACGAATGTGATTGCCTGTGTGGGCATCATTGTCTTTGGCAAGGAGTTCGACATGCAGACTGTGGCGATTATCCTGACCGTGATCAATTTTCTTCTGAGGCTGATCACCAAGGAGAACATCGTCTGGAGCGCATAACCTCTATCATCTCTGCTCCTCTTGGGCCGTCCCGATCCTCGGGGCGGCCTTATTTTTATTTTTCGTTAATGTTTTTTTCCTTGACTTTTTGACGTAAATGTCGTATTATTAACGCAATTAACTGAATTTCGTATATATCCATTAAATCATTGAACAGATATGAAGCGTGTCTTTCATCTCTGGGGAGGGGTGAACGCTAAAGCTGAGGGTGGTGTTTTATGCCTTGAGGGGGCGTGTGGGATGATCCATAGTGTTTTTCGAAGATCGGCTATGTTTTATCCTTTTTGCATATGAATTTCAGAAGGGGAAGAACAGTTATGTCAGTGTTAAAGTACTAAAGATTTACAAAAATTATAGCAAATGGAATATAAAAAAAGTATGTTAATAAGAATAAAATTATTGTTCTGTTTCGAGGATCTATTATCCATGTTATAA
>CAZTKR010000160.1:0-8333 GCA_964614115.1 uncultured bacterium
AACTTATCATCCTGTAGGTTCTGAAGATACACAGATTCTTCCTCAACTAGTTGATGGACTGGTGGAGATGCCCGTGTCTGTGCCCGATGATGATATAATCATCGAACGTCTGGGTTTGACGGACACTAAAAAAATCATCAATATATGGCGTAGAATGGTGGATGAGACGAGGGAGCGAGGGGAGCTTCTCGTGCTTCAAATACATCCGGAGCGATACGACGTGTACCGCTCCGCCTTGGAAGAGATAATCCAATCCGCTAGAGCCTACGGTGATGTTTGGATTGCACCATTGGGTGAAATTGCACGATGGTGGAACGAGAAACGCAGTTTTCATTTCAAATTGGAAGAGGCATCTCACCATCGTTACAAGGTGTCTACCCATTGCTCGGATCGGGCAACTCCACTCTTACTCGATCGTGCATCATTGTTGAATGAGGGTGATCCTTTTAAACATGCCAGAGTGATGCAACAGAGAACATGGGAGATCGAGAGCCCGGCCGTACCTGTTATTGGCTTGAAGAGGAACACACCATCTGAAATAATGGACTTCATGAACCAGGAAGGCCTTGCTTTTAAGATAACAGAAAATCTAGAAACGTGCAGTGCCTGTTTGAAACATCCTAGAACACCTAAGCAAGAAGATAATAAGCGAATGCAGGACATGCTGGATACGACAGACTACCCGTTGATTCGGTTCTGGAGATGGCCAAACTCCGCTCGATGTTGTCTGGCAATCAGTGGAGATATCGACGGTGTTGATCTTCGGGACTTCTGGGAGCGTTTTTATGGATAATACGAGTACCAAAACCCCTTCTCTTAAGGAAATCCTCCGGCCGATTCGGCGGAATTGGGGAATGGTCTTGATCACTTTTCTGGGAGTCTTCCTGACAGTAGGGTACCTGACATTGACATCGGAACGCGTTTATGAGGCTTCGGCAACGCTATCGATGCGCAACAGCGGGTATGTGCAGGGTGATTCGTATGAGCGACCGGATGTCTATACGATGAGGTACTTGATCAACAATCAGGTGGCCATTCTGGAAAGCCGAAGCCTGGCTGCCGAAGTGGCCAAACGACTCATCGAGTTTATTGAAAACGATTCAATGAATGTTTCAGGGATGGGTGTGTTCAACAAGCGTCCTTCTCTTTGGGAAAGGCTTTTCCCTTGGGTAAAACGTCCAGCAAAGGACTCAGAGCTTCCGTTTATAAAGATTGTGGAAAGGTTCATTAAGTCCACCGGGGTATCGTATGGCCGGGATACGGACATCGTCGAACTGAAAGCAAAAGCGCCTACACCTGGTGAGGCAGCCCTCATGGTGAATCTCTGGGTCGATGTTTATCAAAAATACCAACAATCGGACACTCAGGAAGAGGTCATCCGGACGAAACAGTTTCTGGAAGCCAAGCTGGAGGAAGTGGAAGAATATCTCGAGGCGTCGGAAAATAAGCTGGTGGAGTATCAGAGGCAGAACAAGGTGGTCTCTTTGTCCGATGAGACTGAACAGCTGGTGAGAAAGTTATCCGAGTTTGAATCCCTGTACAACGAGACAAAGACGGATTACGAAGCGGTGCATGATCAGCTAGTATACTTAAAGAGCAAGCTCGACGACAGCAAAAGAACCCTGGTCGAGGATATGACCAAGCTTTCCAATCCAGTACTTCAGGAACTTCAAAGTCAGAGCGCTAACCTAATGGCAGAAAAGGCAGCCTACGAGGCCCAGTTGATCGGTGCAGGTTTTAGCACGAAGGGCAATTCCAAGCTGTCTCAGATGGAGAGCCGGCTCAAGGGGATACAGGAGAAAATCATCGAGGAGACCAAAAAGTTGGTCGAGGATGATCTGAGGCATATCAATCCCCTGGATCACTCGGAGAACTTGATTTCCCAGATACTGGAATTGGAGACGGAACAGAAATCGCTGGAAGTGAAGACGAGAGAACTTAAATCCATCGTCGATGATTATGCTAGAGAATTGGAAGTGCTTCCCAACAAGAGTCGAGAATTAGCCCGACTGGATCGGGATGTCCAGGTCAACACAAAAATCTACGTGATGCTCCGGGAGCGGTACGAAGAGACAAAAATACGAGAGGCGGGGCAGGTGGGCATAGCCCGTGTGTTGGATCTGGCGGTTCCTCCCAACAAACCGATCCATCCCAAAACACGGTTGAACATGATGCTGGCCTGTTTGTTTGGATTGTTTTTGGGAATCGCATTGGTTTTCGTACGCGAGTACTTCGAGGATTCCGTTAGACGAACCGAAGACCTGGAGGCTTTGGGTCTCCGTGCCATAGGTAAAGTACCCGTCGGAAGAAACAGCAGACACCACCACTGGCGTGGACGTAGGAAGAAAGACTGGAGTGTTCACAGGGCGAAGGAAATCTACCCCAACCTTCTTATTCATAGCAACAGTCATCCAGCGGTGAGCGAAGCCTATCGTGCCCTTCGAACGGTCGTTTATCTTAAATCGCATAATAAAAAAATGAACACGATTCTCGTCACAAGCCCCCATCCTGGAGAGGGAAAATCGACGACTGCGGCAAACTTGGCCATCACCATGGCGAACCGGGGTGTGAAAACACTTCTCGTGGACAGCGATCTTCGACGGCCTGTTTTGGATGTCTTGTTTACCGGATCGGTTCGAAAAACAGGGCTGACGAGCCATCTGGGTCATGTGATCCAGTGGCAGGACGCCGTTCGGGAAACGACCGTGGATGGGCTTTATCTTCTGGCTGCTGGTGTGGGTGTGAAAAATGCGTCGGAGATTCTCAGTTCACGGACGATGTTCACATTGATCAAAGAAGCAAAGGATGCATACGGCATCGTGTTTTTTGATAGTCCGCCCTTGCTTCCTGTCACGGATGCGGCCGTGCTGGCTTCTTTCGTAGACGGCGTTATTCTCGTCATAAGAGCAGAAAAAACATCCAGGGAAGACGTGGAACATTCGATGGAAATCTTAAAAAGCGTGAATGCCGATGTATTAGGAGCCGTTCTTACGGGTGTTGAAAATACCAGGTACAAAGGATACGATGACTACTACCACATGCACCTTAAAAAACGGAACGAAAAGAAATAGCATCCATGAAAAGTGGGAACCATAGGAGAATTTAAAAGATGGGTGATATCGGTGCTGTCGTCATCGGTGGACATTTTCAGGGTCTGGGCGTTGTTAGGGCTCTGGCTCGATACGGTGTTCGCGTGGCTGTGATCGATTCTGAGCCCTGCCTGAGTCGGTTTTCCCGGTATGTCTCCACATACGTTCGATCTCCGAATGTACGGAATCAGCATACTTACCTGCATTTCTTAAAAAGACTGGCCCTGCAGCAACACCTGGAAGGATGGGTGGTTTATCCGACGGACGATGAAACGGTTCACTTTTTATCCCGAAACCGAGATGCATTGAAGGATTTCTATCGTATCCCGACACCGCCCTGGGACGTCATAAAATTTGTGTACGATAAAAAACGGAGCTATCGGCTTGCAGAGAAAATCGGTATCCCCATACCCAGGACGTATTATCCTGAAAATCTGGATGATGTTAAAAGTATGGATGCTCCATTCCCGATGATCATCAAACCGGCTGTCATGCGTAACTTCTTTCGGATCACGGGGAAGAAAGTCTTTCGGGCCCGGAATCGTCAGGAGCTTGAGGCCATGTACATCCAGGCAAGCACGATTATCGATCCCGGAGAGATTCTGGTTCAGGAAGAAATTCCCGACGTGTCGCATCATCTGTACTCATTCTGTCCGTTATTCAAGGGGAAAAAGGTCCTGGCTAAAATCATCGCAAAACGCCCCCGGCAGCATCCCATGGATTTTGGTCAGGCCAGCACGTTCGCCGAAACGGTGGATATTCCGGTCTTGGAAATTCTCGGGTCCCGTTTCCTGTCGGCCATTGATTATTATGGACTCTGTGAAGTCGAATTCATTCAGGATCCCAGAGACCGGCAATTCAAGTTCTTGGAGGTCAACCCTCGCATATGGGGATGGCACACCATCGCTGTACGCGCCGGTGTGAATCTGCCATATTTACTTTATTCAGATATGGTTGATCGTGATGTGAAGAACGGTTATTTCGAAGAGGGTATCAAATGGATGCGCTTGACAACGGATATTCCCACCGTCGTATCAGAGGTCTTAAAGGGTAGAATGCATCTCAAAGATTATGTACGCTCATGGAAGGGGGAGAAGGAATTCGCCGTATTTTCCCTGAATGATCCACTTCCGTTCATCGGAGAATTTTTCCTTCTACCATATCTGTGGAGAAAGCGGGGTTTCTGATGGCCATTATTGGATCGACCATACTCCTGTCCTGTTTGCTTCTTACGGCATTGGCCTATAAATGGCAAATTCAGTGGAAGCTGGGACTGCTTTACGGCTTTTCCATCGGTCTTATCGCAGGATGCCTGGTGTTCTGCATGCATAGGCTCCTCCATCCGTTTTCGTGGACGGTCTTCCTGCCATTGCAGTTATTTTTTATCCTGCTCCTGACAGTTATAGGCATTGCGCTTCGATTCTACCGGGATCCGGAAAGAGACATTCCGAGAGCGAAAAATGTCATTGTATCGCCGGCCGACGGTACGGTTCGGTACGTGAAACCCATCCAGAAAGGCGTTATCCCTCTGGCGACAAAAAAAAAGAAGACACATCGACTTTTGGAATTAATGAAGTCGGATGTGCTGCATGATGGCGCTTATCTCGTGGGCATTGAGATGAGCGTGCTGGATATTCATGTGAATCGCGCACCCATCAAAGGCAAAATCGTTTATCAACAGCCATCGAAGGGTAAGTTCCTCTCCCTGAAAAGGATGGAATCCGTGGTGGAAAACGAAAGGGTAACGACTGTCATCGATAACGGGTGTTTTCAGATCGGAGTCGTACAGATTGCGTCACGCCTGGTACGGCGGATCGTATCCTATCAATCCGAGGGCGATGATGTACAGAGAGGGCAGCGAATCGGTATGATCACGTTCGGGTCACAGGTGGACGTTGTTATCCCCAATCTGGATGGCCTCGAAATCCTCGTGAAATCCGGGGAATGGGTAGAAGCCGGAACCACGATACTGTGCCGGCATCGTCATGAGAAATAATGATGGTTCATCGAAGAGGAGGACACGAAGAAGGTATGACAAAGATGCTAAAAATTTACTTGCTTGCTTATCCTGACAATCCCGTGGGAAACGTATTCATTCGGACGTTTATACGCCGGGGTATTCCCATCGCCGGCGTCATCGTTGAAACCAAAACGAAGAAGGGGAACTGGAAACGCTTGAAGAAAAAAATCCAGAAGGATGGATTTTTCACCGCGGTAAAGAGAATGGGGGAAGTGTACCTGCTGCGCATTTTCAAGCAAAATATCGTGGCTTTAGCCCGTAAGAATCGTATAGACGTACATTGCGTCGAAAAGTTCAATAGTCGCGCCTGTGAGCACCTTTTAAAGACCTTGGATATCGATCTGTTTGCCATCGTATCAGCTCCGATTTTGAAAGACTATATCTTTACAAAGGCTAAAATGGGCTGTTTGAACGCTCATCCGGGGTGGCTGCCCAAGTACCGGGGCTTGGGAGGTAATGCCTATGCTATTCAAAACGGGGATGCTCCGGGTGTTACGGTTCACTTTATCGATGCAGACATCGATAAAGGAAAATTACTCTTACGGGAAAAAGTCAAAATCCGGCCTGGCGATACGGTATCGAAAATAAACGACCGGGCCATGGCCCGAGGTGCAGAACTCATGGCCGATGTCCTCATGCAATTGGCAGAGGGTAGGATCAAGGAGCCTAAGATCGACGAACCGGCGGGCGAAATGTACTATGCCATGCCTTACCTGTCGGTTAAGAAATTAAACAAGAAATTACGAGATGTTGAATTTATACAGAATTTAAATTAGGGAGAAAAACATGCGATACAGACGCGTTTTACTCGTCAGTCCGCCATCGTCCAGTTACCTGGGAGCTGCCAGGCCACCGCAGAATTTGGGGTATCTGGCTCAGGCCTTGTTGGAGAATGAAATCGAGTACGACATACTCGATATGCGGCTGGGGAATAAATGGAAGCATTTAGTCAAAAAGATAGAAGCCTTTCAACCAGACATCGTGGGTGTAACAGTCGTGTCCCTGGAGTATAAAAAAACATACGATTTGATATCGGCCCTCAAGGAACACTATGCGGATGTTAAAACCGTCGTAGGCGGACCGCATGTGACTGTGCTCCAAGAGGATGTGCTAGAAGAATGCCCAGCCATAGACTTCGGTGTCGTGTACGAAGGAGAGGCGACTCTGGTGGAGTTGTGCCGAGATGACATACCCGTTCAGGAGATTAAGGGTCTTCTGCATCGACGGAACGGAGCCGTTGTGTACAATGGACATCGAGCATTCCCGAAAAATCTGGATGATATTTCATTTCCAAAGTATGAGAAGTTTGAGCTTAACAAATATATTCGAGAAATGCCGTTCAATTCCAGCCGAGGTTGTCCTTTGAAATGCATTTTCTGTCCCAACAAGATGATTACGAAGAAATTTCGCTGGCGCAGTGCAAAAAATGTGGTCGATGAAATAGAATACTGGTACAACCGCGATTACCGTGTGTTTAACTACGATGACGATAATTTTACGTTCTTTAACGATCGTGTCTACGAGATATGTGACGAAATAGAAAATAGAGGCATTCAGGATGTGGAACTGCGCTGTTCCAACGGTATCAGGGCAGACCGGGTCAAACGGGAATTACTCCGGCGGATGAGAGAGGTGGGATTCAACTATATCGCGTTTGGTGTCGATGGCGGTAATAATAAAATGTTGAAGTATAATAAAAAGGGTGAGACCATCGAGCAGATCGAGCAGGCCATAAAAGACGCCTGTGAACTGGGTTTTGACGTGAAGATATTTGTCATCACAGGAATGCCTCATGAGACGATGGAAGACATCGAAGACTCCCTCCGACTGGTAAAGAGGTATCCCATCAAACGTGTCGTCTTGAACAACCCGGTTCCGTATCCAGGTACAGAGCTCTTCGACATCGTCAAAGAAAACGGTTGGTTCATCAAGCAGCCAGAGGAATATCTAAACATCGTCACAGAGAATGAGGACATGCCTGTCTTTGAGACACCGGAATTGTCCTACGACGATCGACTCAAGATACTCAAGCGATGTCGAAAGATCGAAAAAGCCGTAACGCGGAAAGCCGTTCAGCGTATGTACAAGAAGTACTTCGTTTTAGGGACTATCGCTGGCATTATTTTCGCATCGAACTTCATGCAGCGCATGTTTTTTGAAAACATGATGTTCCGGAGGTTTGTCGAATACATACGATATCGAAGGACATTGGCTAAGAAAAAACAGTTGGCTGCCATAGGGTAGGGATGCATGAACGTATGTCTTATCTCTTATTCGGTGTATGAGTACGACAATCGCGTGCACCGATACGGAGAAACTCTGCGAAAACGTGGTGACCATGTGGACGTCATTTGTCTGGGAATGCATGGTGACACCGAAAAGGTGGTCGATTTCAACGGTGCGACGCTGTACAAGATTCAAAAGCGAGAGATCAACGAACGGGGCCCCGTCTCATACTTGCTGAAGATCATGCGATTCTACGCAAAAGCCTTCTTCAGGGTAACACGATTGCACGTATCCAAGAAATACAACGTCATCCACTACAACAACATCCCTGATTTTGGGATCTTTTGTACGGTGATTGCCAAACTGTTTGGGGCTCGCGTTATCCTGGATATACACGATTTGGTACCGGAATTTTACATGCGGAAGTTCGATTCTGATGAGAACCACTTCATCATCCGGCTCTTGAAATGGATCGAAAAGATTTCTTGCCGCTACGCCGATCATGTCATCACAGTCACCGAGATGTGGAAAAACGTACTCACCAGCCGTTCGATCTCCGAGGAGAAATGTTCTGTCATCCTGAACGCACCCTATCCTCCGCTGTTCGATGTCAGAAATGCTAAGTCTGACGATAAAAAAGGGAAGCCTTTTACTCTTTTGTACCACGGAGCCCTGAATGAACATTTTGGTGTGGACCTGGCCATACGAGCCATGGAGATCGTTCGTGAGCACGTATCGTCGGTTCAGTTCTTGATCGTGGGGAACGGGCGGGAGAAGGAGAATCTAAAAAAGCTTGCCCATGCCTTGAATCTCGATGGACATGTTGTTTTCATCGATCCCGTGCCCAGAACGGAGATACCGGCACTGATCCAGCAGGCGGATATGGGTGTTGTACCCAAGCGGTCGGAACGTTTTGCGGATACGTGATTCGGTCTACATCTACTTGAATGTCAGCTCGGACACCGTGCGGTGGACGTATCGCGCCCCAATGAAAAAGC
>CAZTKR010000161.1:0-8243 GCA_964614115.1 uncultured bacterium
GACTTTGTAATTTGTTTTTTCTTCATTTTTATGCTCGTCATAACTTGCTCTATCATCATGTCTTGTAAAAACAGGTATCATGAATATAAATAACCATTCCGTTAATGTCAAGGTAACGTAGTAAAAACAACTTGATTTGGGTGGAAATTTTATTAAATTCAATACTTACAAGGAAAGATCATGAGTCTGTTGAAAAAACACCATATCGTACTTACCATCGCTATTACGATCTGCAGCACATCGGCCCTTTTCGGCCAGTATTATTTTGGCAGGAACAAGATTCAGTACAACCGGTTCCAATGGCAAATCCTCAAGACGAAACACTTTGATATTTATTTCTATCCTGAGATGGAGGAGTTGGCTGAGATCGGGGCCTATCTGGCCGAGGAGAGCTATCGGCACCTTCAAGACAAGTTCAATCACAATATCCTGCAAAGAATACCGCTGGTCTTCTACAGTTCCCACTTTCATTTTGAAGAGACAAACACCCTGCCTTATATCATCCCGCCGGGTGTTGCCGGGTTCTTCGAATACATCAAGGGAAGAGTGGTCGTACCCAGTGACGGTTCGCTCTCTCAGTTCCGGAAGGTGATCCGTCATGAACTGGTACACGTATTCCAGCGAAGCTACGTATCCAGAACGCTAAAAGATCATCGCATCCTTCGCTTCAAAGATGCACCGCTGTGGTTTACCGAGGGCTTGGCGGAATACTGGTCGGAAGGCTGGACGACAGAAGCGGAAATGATTATCCGGGATGGTGTACTGCACAACACCATCGTTCCCATCGAGAGCATGGGATGGATATGGGGAACGTATATCATGTACAAGGAAGGACAGTCCATACTGAAGTTCATCTCGGACACATACGGTGAGGAAAAAATTCTACAGCTTCTCCAGAATATTTGGAAAGAGGAGACGTTCTCCAAAGTCATGAAGATCACCATCGGGAAGGACTATAAAGAATTGAGCGAGGAATGGCTCTACTATTTAAAAAAGTCGCGATTCCCCATGATGGAGGAAAAGGAATTCCCCCGGATGGTGACAACCCGTCTGACCGAGAAGGGATTCAACTCACTCCCGAGTTATTATCGTGATGGCGATGTGCCCATGGTGGTCTTTGTGGCGAACCGGGATGGCTATTCCAGCATTTATCGAAAACCGGTTGTGAAGTTTAAAGAAAAAAGACCGGAAATTTTAATCAAGGGTGAACGCACGCCAGAACTGGAATCATTCCATCTCCAAAACAGTCGTATCGATGTGGATTCCGCTGGCAGACTGGCTTTTATAGCCAAAAGTGGTCCTCAGGATATTCTGAATATATTCGACATCGCCAGTAAACGTATTGTTCAGACGTATGCGTTCGATGATCTGGTTTCGCTGTTTTCCCCGTCCTGGTCGCCCGATGGTACAAAATTAGCGCTCTCCGGGTTGGATAAGCATGGCCGGAGCGACCTCTACGTCATCAGCGTGAAGGATGGATCGATTCGCCGGCTCACCGTCGATTTTTACGAGGATCAGGACCCGGACTGGTCACCCGATGGCCGATGTCTGGTGTTCAGCTCCGACAGGACAGACCTGGGAGACGAAGGGTATGCGAATTTATTTATTTACGATCTGCAGGCATCGCGAATCCGGTATCTGACCTTTGGTCCCTACCACGACAAGAGTCCCGCCTGGTCACCCGATGGCCGTTATATCGCGTTTTCCTCGGACAGGGATGGTGTGTACAATATCTGGCTTATCGGGCAGGGAAAAGTAGAGAACCACGAGTTGGCTTATTCGCTCTACAGGTCGCATTCCAATGGAGACGTACCCGCCACACTCAGGCAAGTTACCCACTATACCGGCGGAGGGTACTATCCATGCTGGACGGACAAAAACACTCTGCTGTTGTCGGTATTCGAAAACCTGAGCTTTCAGGTTTCCGAATTGTATGATCTGGAAGAACGCTGGCAAGAGGCGCCCGAAGTGGAGCCGGACCCTCTGGTGAAAGATTCAGGTTTATGGATATATCCTCGCATATCGGGCCGCCTGGTATCGTCCAAAGTACGATATCGAAAAAAATTCAGCTTGGATATTGCCCAGAGCCAGGTTGTTCAGGATCCCATATACGGGACTGCCGGAGGAGGGCAGCTGGTGATCTCCGATATGCTGGGAGATGAACAGTACTATTTTCTTATTTTTAACAATGCCCGATCCCGCTCAGAATTCTGGAAGAGTTTTAATTTAGCAGCCACTCGAGTGGACCTGTCCCGCCGAGTCAATTATGCTCTGGGTTTGTACCGCTTGGCAGGCCGGTATTACAACCGTTACGAGGGATATTTTTATGAGAATCGGTACGGTGGTTATGCATCGGTCAGCTATCCCTTCAACACGTTCGAGCGGCTGGAAACGAGCATCAACATACGTCATTCCACCAAGGATCGATACACGGGGAGTTCTGCCAGAAAGGCATTCCTGCTTTCGAATTTCATTTCGTATGCCAAGGACAATTCCTTATGGGGACCCACGGGTCCCCTGGATGGCGTGCGGTACAACATCACCCTTGGGAATACAGTCGATGTGCGGCATTCCAACGTAAGTTTTACCACGGTGATGTTCGATTTGCGAAAATATTTTCGTATCGGATACCGAATGTGCCATGCCATTCGCGTATGGGGACAGTTCAATCATGGAAAGGAACCCCTGCCGTTTTTCATGGGTGGATCGTGGGATCTTCGGGGATACAAACTCTGGTCTCTGTGGGGTACGAAGCTGGCTTTGATCTCGAATGAATTTCGGTTTCCGTTCATCGACCAGTTCTATCTGGGATTTCCCTTCGGAGGTATTGGTTTTAATTCCATCCGGGGAGCCCTGTTTGTGGATGCGGGTAATGTGTGGGAAGACAAGTTCGGTGAAATCAAGGGCAGCTTGGGATTCGGCCTTCGGCTACGTATAGGGGGATACCTGGTCCTAAGGTTGGATATCGGTAAAAAAACAAACTTTAAGACTATCTATCCCACGACCTTTACACAATTTTTCTTTGGATGGGATTTCTGAGAATGCAAGCGTTCCAATATCAAGATCATGAGCTATTCTGTGAAGGCGTACCCGTCTCAGACATCGTCCGGAAAGTCGGATCGCCGGTCTATGTTTACAGCCGTCAGCGCCTGATATCCAACTTTAAAGCGGTAGAGGCCGGCCTCTCGGCCAAGGATCATCTGGTGTGCTATGCCCTGAAGGCCAACGGAAATTTGAATATTCTAAAGGTTTTTGCCGACATGGGATGTGGGGCCGATGTGGTGTCGGGGGGTGAATTATCTTTGGCCCTAAAAACCGGCATTCCTCCGGAAAAAATCGTTTTTGCAGGCGTAGGCAAGACCGATGATGAGATCGAACTAGCTGCACGTCATCGTATTTTATCCATCAATGTGGAGTCATTCGCCGAAATCAGTATCATTAACCAGATCGCCGTCGGACTGCGTACGACGATTCCAGTTGCCATACGGATTAATCCAGATATTGAGATAGAGTCCCATCCATACCAAAAAACAGGCATTGAACAGAGCAAGTTCGGTATCGTGATGAATCGTGTCGAAGAAGCTTTTCAGACCGCGGCAAGCCTGCCTGGAATCCGATGTGAGGGAATTCATTGTCACATCGGTTCGATGATCATGAATGCGGAACCGTATATACGAGCAACCGAAGTCATGGCCCGTCTCGTGCGGTCGCTTCGAATGCAGGGGATCTCTATCGGACATGTGGATATTGGCGGTGGTCTGGGCCTCGATTACTCTCGAATCGTGGATGATGGTTTGACAGCCGATGAGGAAAAGGCAGCGTTGACGCCGGCGGACCTCTTTCGTTCCATTTTCCCGGTGCTCGATGGTTTGGGTGTACGGCTTCTCTTCGAGCCGGGACGATACCTGGTGGCCGATGCGGGGGCGTTGGTTACGCGAGTCACACTGGTTAAAAAAAACAACGAAAGGAAGTTCGTCGTAGTAGACGCGGGCATGAATGATCTCATTCGGCCAAGCCTTTACGATTCTTACCATCAAATCGTGGTCGTGAATCAGACGGATCATGACATGGAGACGGTTCATGTCGTAGGACCGATCTGTGAGTCGGGTGATTTTTTTGCCCACGATCGATCTCTGCCCCGGGTGAATCGGGGAGATCTATTGGCCGTCATGGCGGCGGGTGCATACGGATATTCGCTTTCGTCCAATTATAACGGCCGTCTGCGAGCTCCCGAAGTCCTGGTGGAGGGAAATTCATTTCGTCTGATACGCGAACGGGAACGTATCGATGATCTGTGGAGGGGAATACTTTAAGGATTCATACAGCCCAATATCGACATCAAGATAATGGATACGAAGCCACCGATCATCTTTAACAAATAAAGGAGGACGATATTATGCTTCGGCATTCTGTGCTTCTGGATAGAGATCGAACAGGACTCTTGGTCATCGATATCCAGGAGAAAATTTTAGCCGTGACATCCCGATCCAAACAGGTCGTGGAGAATGCTGTCAAACTGATCAAGGGATTCAAAATACTCGAGCGTCCGATTTTTATCACAGAACAGTATCCCGAAGGTCTCGGAAATACCGTGGAACCTGTTAAAAAAGTTTTGGAAGAAGCAGAAATCCATCAAAAATTGACCTTCAGTTGCTGCGGTATTGAAGGACTTACCCGCCAAATCCGGACTAAGAAGATCGATCAATTGGTTCTCTGCGGAATCGAATCGCATGTCTGCGTTTGGCAAACGGCCATGGATTTGGCTTACGATGGTTTTAAAGTGTCTGTTGTGGGCGACGCCCTTTCTTCGCGAACGGACGAAAACCACGAAGCTGCCCTGAAACGCATGGCGAGCCATGGCATAGAAGTCACGACGACGGAAATGGTGCTCTTCGAGTTGTTGAAAGAGGCGGGCACGGATGTGTTTAAGGCGATCTCTAAAATCATCAAATAAAAAGGCCCCGTTCACAAATTTTATCAAACGAAAGAAAGACAAGCCTTTGATTTTTTTGATAGAAAGGACTTGAAATTTTATGAGAAATTGATTATTTTCAAAATGAAATGATTGGTTCGTCAGAGGAGGCTTCCGAGTATGAAATGGATGGTATGTTTGATCGCTTTCATTTGTAGTGTGGATGTGTCAGCTCAGAAAGAGTCGTTGTACATCAAGGTGAACCAGGAGAATCTCCGAGCCTCACCCAACGGATCGAAAATCGGTGAACTGATGGCTGGGACGAAGGTTAATGTCTTAGAAAGGCAGTCCAAGTGGGTCAAGGTCGCGTTCACGGGATGGATATGGGCCGAATCGTTAACGTCCGATTCCACACAGATCGCTGGATTTAAAATAAGGGCCAGTCATATACTCCTTAAAACGCAAAAGGAGGCCACAGAGATTCTGCAGCGTTTAAAAAACGGTGAGCCCTTTGAAGCCTTGGCCCGGCAGCATTCCATCGATAAAGCCAGCGGAGCCAGGGGTGGAGATTTGGGTGAGTTTGGTAGGGGGGATTTACGTCCGGAGTTCGAGGAAGCCGCCTTTAAATTGAAAGTAGGTGCCTTGAGCGGTGTTATTCAGTCGCCTGTGGGATATCATATCATCAAAAGGACAAAGTGATATCATCGAGATTTTACAGTGATAATCGTTGGAGGTCAGCCATGCAAAAAATCATCGAAAGAGTGAAACAAATCGTTTTAAAACCGCGGGAGACGTGGGAGACGATTACTGCAGAAGAAGCTACGGTCGCAGGATTATTCAAAGATTATCTTCTTATTTTAGCCGCAATACCGGCCATAGCATCTTTCTTAGGATATTGGATTATCGGATACAGGATTCCCTTTCGTTTCGGCTGGTTCGGCGGAATGATTCGGCTCTCGTTTTTAGAATCACTGTTGAACGCCGTGATATGGTATCTCCTGATGGTAGCCGGTGTGTGGTTGGCAGGAAAGATCATTAGTTTTTTAGCACCGCGATTTGGTGCCTTGCAGGATGACGTTAAAGGATTTAAGGTAGCCGTTTTTTCATATACACCTTATTTTGCTGCCGGTGTTCTACTCATTATACCCTCTCTTGGAGTTTTAACGACATTAGCTGGACTATATGGACTGTATCTTCTTTATATCGGGCTACCTATCGTGACGGGGGCGCCCAAAGAGAAGTCACTGGCCTATACTATCGTCGTTATCGTCGTTCTAATCTTAATCTTTTTTGTTGTGGGTTCCGTCACTCAAGCGATTTTAGGTGCTTTTGGACCCTCCATATACATCGGGAAATAGGATGAACACTCGGAGCGATCCTTTTTATGGGTAGGGTGGACACGAGATTGCCAGAGGGGGAAGATACGATAGAAAAACAACATTCAGACCTCGAAATTCTCGATACTTTTTCTTGTGCCGTCAACCAAAGCCTTCAACTGGAAGACGTACTCAACGCGGGTGTTGATCAAGTCATGCAGCTGTTCGAGGATGTATCAGGGATAGAGGTTTATATTGTGGATCTGGAAAAAGGGACGTTGTTTCTGAAAGCGCATCGAGGTCTTTCTCCTGAATTCATCGGAACTGGAACACTCCAGAAGGGGGAGGGGCTCGCCGGAACCATCGCCGATTCGCGAACGCCTCTTTTCATGGGACTCATGACAGATGATGAGCGAATAGATACGCGACGGGTGAAGAAGGAAGGTTTGAGTTCCTACGGCGGCATACCCATCATGCATGATGATCATGTGCTGGCTGTACTGGCCCTGTATACCCGGATACCTCGTACCTTTTCCCAAGAAGAACGATCTCTTCTCTTGGAAATCGGCAGCAGATTGGGTTTGGTCCTGCAAAATGCTCTGAGGTATGAACAGGCGGCCGTTCGGGCCAGACGGTTTGTGACGATCAGCAGAGCCATCGCCGTTACCAGGCAATTGGGCACACTCAACGAGGTCCTCCAGGACATCACCAAGGTTTTGGTACAGTCTTTATGTTTCGACCAATCCTGGATCGGTTTGATCGATAATGAGAACGTGCTCCAGGGAAAGGCGGGTTTTGGTGAAGGCATGACAGCCAAGGCCATCTCCGTTGAGTATACCATAGATACGAATTCGCAGCACCCAGCGGTTTGTGCCGTACTCGAGCAAAAACCCGTCGTATACCAATTCGTCGAAGATGTAAAGGATGATGATTACAAGACTCGACTTACAGAGCGGGACATTCAAAGCTTGGGGTATATTCCGATTCTCAGCGGAGAGAAGGCCCTAGGTGTTATCGGTGTATTCCATATCTCCGATCAGGCGTTCGACGAAGAGGATGTAAAAACACTGGTCAGTGTGGCCGAGCAGGCGGCCATCGCCATCGAGAACGCCCGGCTCTATGAACAGATAAAGACCTCCGAGGTCAGATATCGGACGCTTTTCCAAGCGACGGGAACGAGCCTGGTCATCATCGACGAAGAGCAGCAGTTCCGCCTGGTCAACCATGCGTTTGAAACCTTAAGCGGATACAGCCAGGATGAACTCGTTCGTCATATGACGTTGCCATCTTTCCTTTCCGATGCAAAATCATCCGCCCTCGTCGAAAAATTGCGAAAGTCGCCCCAGAGCTGGGAAGCCCGGTTTACTGACCGGAACGGTATGATAAAACAGGTTCATCTGACCACGACACGCATTCCCGACTCCACGGATATCCTCGTTTCCCTAATCGATATGACTCGTGAACGGGAACTGGAGAGGCGGCTGTTTCGCACGGAAGAACTGGCTGCCATCGGCGAGCTTTCCGCCGGGATCGCCCATGAGATTAGAAATCCCCTGGTCGTTATCACCACGTCTGTGAGCCTGCTGAAAGACGAGCCCGAAATTTCTGAGGAAGGCAGGCAACTGCTGGATGTGGTCAAGGAGGAATCGGATCACCTGGCTGCCATCGTGGATGATTTTTTAAAGTTTGCCAGACCCAAGAAACCCGCGTTCAACAAAGAAGACCTCAATAAGTTGATGCAGGACGTCACACGAAAGCATAAGGAATTAAACGCCAAACAGGTGGAGTGGGTGGAACATTATGACGAGCAGCTACCCGAAGTGTCCCTGGACAGGCACCAGATTCAGCAGGTGATCGCCAATCTTCTGTTAAACAGTCTAGACGCCATGCCGAACGGAGGTGTGCTAACCATCGAGACGTCCAAAGAGAAGAAGATATCGGAAGATTGGATTCGGTTTACCATTGCCGTTACAGGTATCGGTATCTCAGAAGAAGAAATCTACAAAAGATTCCAG
>CAZTKR010000162.1:0-8240 GCA_964614115.1 uncultured bacterium
GGGGATGAAGTCGTCGGCGGAGCGTTCCTCCATATCACCGACGCGAGTCGTTACCGTCCCTTCCACACGGCCATCGCATTGGTCACAGCACTGCACGATCTCTATCCCCATCGCCTGCAATTCCCGGAAGACGTGTACGAATTCAACACCAAGCATCCAGCCTTCGACCTGTTGACCGGAGGATCCCGTATACGCGAGATGATCCAGAACGGGGCAACCGTCGATGAGATAGCTGCATCGTGGAAGGACGACGAGATAGCATTTGCAGAAATAAAGCAAGGATACCATCTGTATGGGGATTGATCTGGGCGTTATCGTCGCCTATCTGATTATCATCAATTTCATCGGAATCCGGTATTCCAGCTCCAAGAGCATGGGCGATTACTTTCTCGGAGGACGGTCTATTCCGTGGCTGGTGGCCTGTTTCTCCATCGTCGCGACCGAGACGAGCACGTTGACCTTCATATCCATCCCTGGTCTTGCCTACATCAGCGGCATGGGATTCCTCCAGGTCGCCTTCGGTTATCTGATGGGCAGAATCCTGGTGGCCGTTTTTTTAATACCCAAATATTTTGAGGGCCGTTTCGAGACGGTGTATGCCTTCATCCAGAGCCGATTCGGCGTTTCCTCCAAGAAGGTGATCTCGATCCTGTTCCACGTCACCCGACTCCTGGCCGACAGCGTCCGGCTGTTTGCCACGGCCATTCCCCTCTCCGTGATCACGGGCTGGGATTACTGGCTGTCCATCCTGGTCATCGGTGGCGCGACGTTTCTGTACACATACTACGGTGGCCTCCGGTCGGTGGTGATGGTCGACTCGGTCCAGCTCGTCCTGTACCTCGTCTGTGCCGTGATGGGGATGATCCTTATATCCCAACGGCTTTCCCTGCCGTTTCTGTCCGTGTTGAATCAAATTCCAGAGGGGAGCCTGAAGGTTGTCTCGTCGGGCTTGGAAAGAGGCATGTCCAGTCTGTTCGGTTCGTACAACGGCTTTTCAGGGCTCATCGGCGGTGCTTTTTTATCCGTGGCTTCCCACGGTACGGATCATCTCCTGGTCCAGAGAGTCCTCTCATGCAAGAATGAGAAATCGGCACAGAAGGCCATGGTGGCCAGCGGCGTCATCATTATCCTGCAGTTTGGGCTTTTTTTACTCTTTGGACTCTTCATCAAAGTTCTGTTGAACAATATGACCTTCGACCGCAGCGATGCCATCATTCCCTATTTTATCGTTCATTATCTTCCCCAGGGGGTCCGGGGTGTGATGCTGGCCGGCATCTTTGCGGCGGCCATGTCGACTCTCAGCTCCTCCATTAATGCCTTGTCTTCATCCACGACCCTGGACATTCTGGAAGTCGATAAAAGAACACTGCCGGATCGAAAAAAGGTCGGTCTTTCCAGGATGGTTTCGCTTTTCTGGGCCCTGGCCATTATCGGTATTTCCATGCTTTTACAGAACACGACGAATCCCCTGGTCGAGGTGGGCCTGTCCATCGCCTCGGTGACGTACGGCGGTATGTTGGGGATTTTTTTCTTGGGACGATTCTTCCGGGAATTCCATGAAAGGGCAGCCGTGACGGGTGTCATGATCAGCATCGCGGTCAATGTGTTTATCGCGTTTTTTACGGCTGTTTTCTGGCTGTGGTATGTGGTGATCGGCTTCTTCGTTTCGGCCGGAACGGCTCTGCTTCTCAATCTATTCTGGTATCATCGAAAAAATACGAAGGCGGGGTAATCATATCCCCTCATCGTCGATATGTGTCTCACAACGGAAAAGGATTGATTCTCAAGGGATTTTCCAAAAGGGATGATTATCGTCTCCGATGAATATCTCCTTTATTGAGGATCATCAGACCCATTCTCGATTTTAAGTCCTTTTTTACTCCCCACATAGAAGATATGCCTCTGCCGCATCTCCCAGCCCTCTTATGTTTAGCATCCGATTAAGAGAAGGGATACTGCCGTCATTAGATAATCGATAGTCGAACGGCAGCACGAAGGCGCATCCGAATGTGATCGTTTTTGTCCAAGGTGGAATTATATCATAGTCCGTCCAAGGCCTATCGCAACAGCGTCATTTTTTTTGTCCTGCTGAAATTCCCCACGATCATCCGGCAGAAGTATACGCCGTTGGCAGCCGGGAGTCCGTTCTCACTCTTCCCGTCCCATTCCACGGAGTAGGCTCCGGCCTCTTTTTCTTCCTCCACCAGGCGCTTTACCTGTTTGCCCAGAATATCGTACATGGTGATGGTGACGAAGCGTTTCTGGGAGAGGCTGTACGGAATACGGGTGATGGGATTCATGGGATTCGGATAGTTGGATAATAGCTGGAATCCCCCTTTGCCGGACACTTCTCCATCGATATGGATGGAAACCACGTTTGACAATCGACTCTCGTTGCCCGTGGAGTCGTATGCCGTCACTGCGAAATAAAACAGACCCGTGTCCGGAAGTGCGCTCATCGAATACTCGGTGGTCATTCCCACGTCAATCCGGTATTCAAAATATCGGGAGGCTCTTCCGTAGTACACTTTGTACCCGGCCAGGTCGGGTTCTTTGTTTGGATGCCATGTGACGATGATGGTAGAATCGCACCATGCCTCGATAGGATGTATGAAAAAAAGGACGACTCCCAACAGGAACAGTCGATGGTACGCTTTCATGATTCCCCTCCAGGCGTTTAAATCAGTTATTCCAGATATATAAAAAGGCCTCTGCCGTGTGACATTTTCTCCTCCGACAGAGGCCTGAATTGGCCTGTTACAGATAGTATGGACTATAAAAGTTGGGTGCTGTCCTTTGCCTCTTCCTCCAAGGCTGAATTGTTTTTAACGTGTATAATCTAAATTAAATGAGCATGAATGTCAAGTTAAAAATTAGACGATGCGTTACTCCCGATGTAGGGGTTTCAAGGATTCTCCATACGGTGGACGGTGCACACCCTTCTCTGTGATGAAGGCCGAGATCAGATCGTGGGGCGTCACGTCGAAGGCCGGGTTGTATACATCCACACCCTCGGGGCCGGTTTTGACTCCGAATCCTTCGATCACCTCACTCCCCGAGCGCTCCTCGATGGGGATTTTATCACCCGAGGCAAGGGAGAAGTCGAAGGTCGATATCGGGGCTGCCACGTAAAACGGCACATCGTGTTTCAATGCCAGTACGGATAGGGTGTAAGTTCCAATTTTATTGGCCGTGTCTCCGTTGGCCGCGATACGGTCGGCTCCCACGATGACGCAGTCGATGATTCCCTGATTCATCAGCGAGCCGGCCACAGAATCACAGATGACCGTGACGTCGATGCCCGATTCTTTCAGCTCCCAGGCCGTCAGCCGCGACCCCTGGAGAAGCGGTCTTGTTTCATCGACGTAGACCTTGATTTTTTTACGCATCTCTGCGGCCGCATAGATGACACCCAGCGCCGTTCCGTAATCGGCCGTGGCCAGTCCTCCGGCGTTGCAGTGGGTGAGGATGGTCACGTCATCGGGAAGGAGTTTGGCCCCGTGCTTGCCCAAATGGCGGCATGTTTCGCGGTCTTCCTCCCATATGCTCATTGCCTCCCGGAGCAGCGTGTCCTTGATCAACGGAATGGGCTTTCCCTCCATGGCATCCAGAACCATGGTCATCCTGTCCAGAGCCCAGAAGAGGTTGACGGCCGTGGGCCGTGTCGTCTTGAGGTACGAGATGGCCTCGCGGACACAGTGGACCAGTATATTGGGATCCTCTCCCAGATACCCGTAGGCAGCCAGTACAGCGCCCATGGCACCCGCGATACCGATGGCCGGCGCTCCCCGTATCCGAAGGGTCTGGATGGCCTCACCCAGGGCCGGCACATCCTCGATATCCAGGTACACGCATTTTTGCGGAAGCTGAGTCTGGTCGATGATGCGTACTTTGTCGTTGGCCCACACGATCGTTTTTACCGGCATCGATTACTCACCCATCATTTGTACGACGATCTTTCTGTTGCGGGAACGATTGTCAAAATCGAGAATGACAATCTGCTGCCACGTGCCCAGGAGCATCCGTCCGTTGGTGAAAGGAACCGTGAACGAAGCCCTCACCATGGCAGCCCGGACGTGGGCATACCCGTTGCCGTCTCCCCAGGTGTCGTCGTGGTGGTATCTTGCTCCCACGGGAGCGATTTTATCCAGCGCATCGGGAAGGTCTTTCAACAGGCCCGGTTCGTATTCGATGGTTGTCACACCGGCTGTCGAACCCGAGATGAACACGGTCAGCTGACCTTCCTGCAGGCCGCTTTTAGCGAGAACATCCCTCACTTGCGGGGTGAGATCCACGATGTCCGTGTGCCCGCGAGTGGCTATTTCAATAAAATCGGTGATGATACGCATACGGTCATTCCATCATTATCCCAGTAAATTTCATATCGTGCATGCTTCGTCGGTTTTAAATTATCAAACGCCCGAGATGTTCCGATTCACCGAACACCCGACCGTACCTTTTGACGAATGCATTTATATCGTATGAATGATTTTGAGGTCCGTCCGTCTCCAGGACGTACGCGGCAGCCAGACTGCCCATCCGGCCTGCCACATACCAAGGCAGGCCGTGCACGACTCCCTTCAGTAAACCGGCCCGGAATGCATCCCCCACACCCGTGGGATCGAGGATACGCTCCGGAGAAGCGACCGGCACGGCGATGGTCTCTTTTTGTGTTCGAATTTCCGAACCCCGATCCCCATGCGTCACCACGACAGTTTCGGCATGTTCCATCAAGCCGGCGTCATCGAGGCTTGTTTTTTTCTTGAACATCCCCAGTTCGTAGTCGTTGAGAACCAGCATCTTGGCACCTTCGAGGCCGGTTTTTAGGGCATTTCCGTCCAGCCTTGCGATCTGCTGGCTGGGATCGTAAACGAAGGGGATGCCCAGCCTCCGACACGCTGCTGGATGGTCGGCCATAGCCGCTGGATCGTTGGGGGACACCACGACTAGGGCATCGCCTTCTTTGGTGGCGTGGTTCAACGCATGATCCTTGGCAAATCGCATGGCTCCTGTATAGAAGGACACGATCTGGCTGCCGTCCTGATCTGTATTGATAAAGCAGGATGCCGTGTATTCATCGTCGAAGGCTTTCACGCCCGATGTGTCCACACCGACACTTTCCAGTTCCTCCCTGTAGGGCCCGAAATCTTTTCCCACGGTACCGAAGAGAAGGGGTTTCTCCCCCAGGAGTGCCAAGCTGTAGGCGATGTTGGCGGCCACGCCGCCTCTCTGTTTCTTCAAAGAATCGACCAGAAAGCTGACACTGATATGATCCAGTTTATCGGGAAGAAAATGATGGGAGAATGTGCCGGGGAATGACATGAGGTAGTCGAATGCGATGGAGCCTGTGAGGACGAGTTTCAAGATGGGTTCTCCTCGTTAGGACCTACATTTTTTCAGGTTTGGAAATGCCCAGGAGCGAGAGTCCGTTGGCAAGAACCAGGCGAGCAGCCCGGCACAGGGCGAGACGGGCCAGCGTCAGGGGGATGTCCTGGGTTACCACACGCAGGGAGTCATCCCGCTTGCCGGCATGCTGGAATCGATGATAGACCGTGGCGGCTTCCTCCAGGTAGGCAGGGAGGCGGTGCGGCTCAAAGTCACGGGCTGCGGAAGAAACGATTCCCGGATAATCCAGAAGCACTTTGATGAGGTCGATCTCCTCCGGGGCTTTGAGCATGGAGAGGTCGGCTTCAGCTTCGGGGTCCAGGCCTTCATTCTGCGCGTGACGGATAATGCTGCATATGCGTGCATGGGCGTACTGGACGTAGTACACGGGATTTTCTTCCGACTGGGTTTTGGCCAGGGTGAGATCGAAATTCAAGTGACTGGTCATGGAACGATGGATGAAAAAGTACCGGGTTACGTCCTCGCCCACCTCGTCGATGAGCTCATCCAGGGTGACGAAGTTGGCCTTGCGGGTGGACATCTTTACCTTTTCCTTGCCCTCCATCAGAGTGACGAACTGGTGAATCAAAACCGTCACCCTTGATTTGTCGTATCCCAGGGCTTCCATTCCGGCCAGTACATCGGGGTAAGTAGCCACGTGATCGGCGCCGAAGATGTCCACCACGAATTCAAATCCCCGGTCCATCTTGTCCTTATGGTAGGCGATGTCCGGAAGCCGGTAGGTCGGCTCACCCGTGGATTTGACGATAACACGATCCTGATCGTAGCCGAGGTCTGTGGTTCTGAACCAGACGGCACCGTCTTTATCATAGGCCAAATTCTTCTTTCTCAATTCCTGGATGACCGCATCGATTTTCCCGGACTCGTACAGGGATTTTTCGTTGTAGAAAACATCAAACACGATTCCCAGCCGGGACAGGGTGCGTTTGATGTCCTCGAAGATGGCATCCTCTGCCAGGTCCCGAAAATAACCGACATCCTCGGAATCCTTCAGTGCGTCGCTTTTTTCATCCACCGCTCTTTGAGCGATATCTCGTATATATTGTCCCTGGTAGTAATCCTCGGGGAATTCGACGGTCTCGCCCAACAACTCCCGATAACGGAGCCGGACGGAATCCCCCAGTACCCGCATTTGGCGACCCGCATCGTTGAAGTAGTATTCCCGAACCACGTCGTGGCCCGTGGCCTCCAGGAGCCGGGCGATGGTGTCACCCAGGACGGCCTGACGCCCGTGGCCGATGGTCAAAGGCCCCGTGGGATTGGCACTGACAAACTCCACTTGGGTCTTCTTTCTTCCTCCCCAATCGGCACTCCCGTATGCATCCCCTTGATGTAAAATATGCCGCAAGGCGTTCTGTAGATAATTGGGGCTCAGCGTAAAATTGATGAATCCCGGCCCTGCCACGTCTACTTTTTGTACAAAGTCCGCATCCAGCTCCATCTTCTCCACTGTGGAAAGAGCGATTTCGCGAGGATTCTTCTTTGCCTGGGATGCTAATATCAATGCGATATTCGTAGACAGGTCGCCATGCCCGGACTGTTTGGATGATGTGATCTGATACTCGGGCAATGTTTCGGCTTTGAATCCGGCTTTCCCGACGGCTTCATCTATTTTTTGTCTGATATAATTCTCAATATCCATATCGTTCTATTCCGAGTAGGTCTCTGTCTCGGCATCCCCCCACAACCTTTCCAATCCGTAAAAAGCTCTTTCGTCCTTCTGGAAGATATGGACGACCACGTCCACATAATCCAGGAGTACCCAGTGGAGATATTCGTATCCTTCTCGATGCCAGTACCGAACGCCTTCCTCCTTCAAGCCATCGGTGATGGCGTCGGTTATGGCCTTCACTTGGACATCGGATTCTCCGTGACAGACCACAAAATAATCGGTCACACTCGTCAAAGGCCGCAGGTCCATCACGTTGACCTCCTGCGCCTTTTTGGTCAACGAATAATCTACAACACGACGTGCCAGCGCGTACGAATCTTCTATCACACTAATCCTCCATCAGCTGCCAGGCCTCGAGCTGGCGGTAATCCTTGCCGAGAATCACGGTGGCATCGATGAGGTAGGCTTCGTTCACTTCCTGGAGGACGCGATCCTCACCCAGACCCAAGGCTTCGGCGATACGCACCCCGTTTTTGATGTTTCCTCTCCGATCGATCACGACCGTTCTGAGGACGTTGAACGATTCGTAGTTATCGGTTTTCACAACATCGAATCCTTTGCCCCTCAAGTAATCGGTGTATTCGTTGGCAATGCCCGATACACCGCATCCGTTCAACACCTCGATCTGGAGAATGCGCGTCTCTTCTACCGGAGGTGTTGGCTCTTGGACCACGACCGCGGGTTTCGAGCATTGACGGGCGACAAAATAGATGAGTACCAGATCGACCACGAGTACGAGGCCGATGAGGAATTTAATCAGGTTGTCGCTCCAGTCGATTTTGGGCTTCCTGGGACGCCTTCGGCGCTGCTGGGATGTCGAAGGCTTTCGAAGAGGACGCGTCCGTCTTCTGGTTGCCGTCATCTTACTCCCCCTTCAGGATATAAAAAAATGACCGAGAAGATCGATCCCGGTCAGAAACATGGCTTCCTTCTTTATCGATTTTTAGCCAATCCGTCATCCCTGGCACGTTACCGAATAGAGTAATAGTACGGTGAATAAAACAGGGAGTAAGGGATCACCTGATAATCGATGGAAATGGACATTTTATCCGATGGTTTATACTGGAGCAAGGCTCTCTGAACAAAAACTCTGCTGCCCGTTGTCTGGGACATCCCCATATCTCCAAAAGGCTGGTGTAAAAAACCGATTCGCACCTGCATT
>CAZTKR010000163.1:0-8236 GCA_964614115.1 uncultured bacterium
CAAACCTTATCTTCAGAGTAGAGACTAAAGCAGGACGGACGACAGGACATGAAAAAGGAAAGATAAAGATTCCATGACTGATGATAAACAGGCTAAAACGTGGGGAATGCTCTGTCATTTAACGGCGTTGTCGTTGTTTATCGGCATACCCTTTGGTCACATCATCGGACCCTTGGTGGTCTGGCTGGTCAAGAAAGATGAGTATCCATTTGTCGATGAACAGGGTAAGGAATCTCTCAATTTTCAGTTGTCCATGACGATATACGCGATCGTTTCGTTAATACTCTGCATGATCGTCATCGGCTTTTTCCTGCTGGCCGCAGTCTTTATAGTGGAGTTTGTCCTGATTATTATGGCCTCTGTGAAGGCGAGCAACGGCGAATCCTACACGTACCCCATCACCATTCGATTCATTAAGTAACGGGCAGGTAAGCGGAAGGAAGACACGTTGTGAGGTTGTGTGCTGTCGTTTACGATCCATCAAATTTGTTCTGTTTTATTTGACAATGTCCTGCAAAAATCTTATATTTCATGATACAAAAAGGAAGTGCTTCGACCGAATTCAGACGATGGATATTCATGCAGTTGACCTTCGAGCCAGGATCATCTTTAATAAACACAAATCAACCAATTTTCCTGTGGGGAGTCGTTCATCTGTAATAATGACTCTTTTTTAAGGACATGTTTTTTCTGGACTTCTGAGCATCTCATCGAAAACATTTTTCTGATGCGACCATGAACAACGCAAGTGTAAGGATCGTTTATCATTCCATCAATTCAATCATAACATTATAGAAAGGAGAAACCTCCATGGCGACATTGCAGGAGAAACTGGCGGAACAGTTGCCCAAGAAACAACAAGAAATAAAAGAACTGGTGAAAGCCCATGGCGACAAGGTAATGTCTGAAGTAAAAATTGCACAAGCTTTCGGAGGAATGCGGGGTGTGAAAGCCCTTATCTGTGATACGTCTCTCGTCGAACCGGATAAAGGATTGAGTATCCGAGGAATCCCCATCCTGGATTTGGTGGATAAGATTCCCGAGGAGATATTCTATCTGCTGTGCACGGGTGAGCTCCCTGATAAGGACGCCCTGAGTGCTCTCCAAAAGGACTTGCGGGATCGTCAAAGTGTTCCTTCCTACGTGTTTGATGTTCTGGATGCCATGGGGGACTCGCATCCGATGACGATGTTCAGCACGGGCATTCTGGCGATGCAGAAAGAATCGGTATTTGCCAAGCAATACCGAGAGGGTATTCACAAATCTGAATACTGGAAGCCGGTTGTTGAGGATTCATTGAGCCTTATTGCCAAGCTGCCTACGGTTGCAGCCTATGTATACCGCAAGCGTTTCAACAAAGGCCCCCGCATCGAACCCAAATCCGACCTCGATTGGGGTGGAAATTTTGCGTACATGATGGGCGTCGATGATCCCACGGGTGAATTTGCCGACATGATACGTCTCTATCTGGTCCTTCATTCCGACCATGAGGGCGGAAATGTCAGCGCCCACACCTGCCACTGTGTGGCATCTGCTTTGTCCGATCCGTTCTACTCAGTCTCTGCCGGTTTGGACGGCCTGGCCGGCCCCCTCCATGGTCTGGCCAACCAGGAATGCTTGCGATTCGTTCTCGCGCTGAAAGACAAGTATAACGGCGTACCCACCAAAGAGCAATTGGTGGAATTTGCATGGGAGACGTTGAATTCGGGTAAAGTGATTCCCGGGTATGGGCATGCCGTCCTGAGAGTGACTGATCCACGGTTCACGGCCTTCCGGCAATTTGCCCTGGATCATTTCCCGGATGATGAAGTCGTTAAGATCGTCGACCTGCTCTTCAACACCATCCCTGGCGTGCTGGAAGAACATGGCAAGGCCAAGAATCCTTGGCCCAACGTGGATGCCGGATCGGGAGCCCTTCTTCACCATTTTGGCGTCACGGAGTTTGATTATTATACGGTGCTCTTTGGTGTTTCCCGTGCTCTGGGCATGCTTTCCCAGCTCATCATGAGCCGTGGTTTGGGAGAGGCCATCGAGCGGCCTAAATCCGTGGGAACGGATTTTGTGATGAAATTCGTGGGCTCTTAATCATCCAACTACGTTTTCTCGTCATTATGAGATAGAGGGGAGGTTGACAACGCCTCCCCTTGTTTTATACGGCTGTTCCATAAAAACACAGAACCCAGCCTGGCAATGGTGCGTTGAATAGAGAAGGCTGTAAAACGCGCAGTGTTGGGCGTGCGATATGGGTATGAAGAACCGAACAAGACATAGGATATCTGTTCAGGGGATTGTGCAGGGTGTTGGTTTTCGGCCGTTCGTCTACCGGCTGGCCGTGAGCGAAAACCTGAAGGGCTTCGTGACCAACACGTCCCAGGGCGTCGAGATCGAGGTCGAGGGAGGTCTCAGCGCCATCGAGCGGTTTTCCCAAAGATTGCAGTCGGAAACGCCGCCTCTGGCAAATATCACGCATGTATCGGTCTCTGATATTCCACCCACCGGAGACGTTGAATTCGTGATCCAATCGAGCAGGGAGAGCGAAGATCGATCTACCCTCATCTCACCGGATATTTCCATCTGTGACGATTGCCTGGAGGAGCTGTTCGATCCTGCGGATCGACGGTACCGGTACCCGTTCATCAACTGCACCAACTGTGGCCCTCGGTATACCATCATCAAGGATATCCCCTACGACAGGCCCAAGACGACGATGACTTCCTTCCGCATGTGTCCGGATTGCCAGAACGAATACGAGGATGCGGCGAACCGGAGATTCCATGCTCAGCCCAATGCATGTCCGGTGTGCGGCCCTAAGGTATGGCTGACCGATGCGGAGGGTCAGAAAATAGACTGTTCCGATCCCGTTCATGAGGCGGCCATTCGACTGAGAGAAGGGCGCATCGTGGCCGTGAAGGGCTTGGGAGGGTTTCATCTGGCCTGCGATGCGACGAAGGAGACGGCCGTATCCCTGCTCAGAACACGAAAGGGCCGGGAGGAGAAGCCCCTGGCCGTGATGGCCCCGAATCTAAAGACTGTGGAGAAATTTGCGGACATCACGCCCATGGAACGGGACCTCCTGGTCTCTCCCAGGAGGCCCATCGTCCTTTTACGGAAAAAAAGGCCCGAAACATTGGCCCCGTCTGTGGCGCCTCGAAACGGGTACCTGGGAACCATGCTGCCGTACACACCCCTTCATTATCTGCTGCTGGAAGAAGGATTCGACGCCCTGGTCATGACCAGCGGGAATATATCGGAAGAGCCCATCGCCAAGGATAACCAGGAAGCCCTCCGCCGCCTGGGAGGGATCGCCGATTTTTTCCTGATGCACGATCGGGATATTTATCTTCGCAGCGATGATTCCGTGACGAGGGTGGTCGCAAACCTTCCACGAATCGTACGACGATCCAGGGGATACGTGCCCATGCCGGTTTTTCTGAGGAAGCAGCTGCCCCCCGTGCTAGCCGTGGGGGGCGAGCTGAAGAATACGGTATGCGTTCTCAAGGGGGATCGGGCTTTCCTGAGTCAGCACGTGGGCGACCTGGAAAACCTGGAAACACTCCAGTTCTTCAAGGAGAGTGTCGATCACTTGACCCGGATTCTGGAGATTCGGCCAGAAGTCATTGCCCACGATCTCCATCCCGATTATCTTTCCACGCAATGGGCGCTGGAGCAGCCGGATTTGCCGCGCATTGGCGTTCAGCATCATCATGCACACGTGGCATCCTGTCTGGCAGAGAACGGCCGGGATGAACGCGTGATCGGTCTTTCTCTGGACGGGACGGGATACGGGGACGACAGCCGGATTTGGGGCGGTGAAATACTCCTGGCCGATTTCACATCGTACAGCCGGGTGGGGCATTTCGAGTACCGTCCCATGCCCGGGGGAGCTGCTGCCATCAAAGAGCCCTGGCGTATGGCCGTGGCTTATCTGTACCATCTGTTCGAGAAACAAGAAGGCGGCTACGATCCGGACGATTTTTTACGATGGATACGTGACCTGCCTATCACAGATAGCATCGATTCTGATAAAATCGACGGCGTCATCCGAATGATTCAGCAAAATATCAACGTGATCCAGACGTCCAGCCTGGGCCGTCTGTTCGACGGCGTGGCAGCCCTCAGCGGTCTGAGGCAGTCGGTGGCCTTCGAAGGTCAGGCAGCCATGGAGCTGGAGATGGCCATGGAGGAAACCTCGGGAAACGAGGACGAGAATCAAGCATACGATTTTGAGATCCAGCAGAAAGATTCCTGCATGCTTATTTCTCCCGATGGTGCCATCCGGCGGATCTTCGATGACGTGACATCGGGAGTTCCATCAGGGGAGATCAGCCTAAGATTCCATGCCGGACTGGTTCGCCTGTTTACTATCCTCTGTGAGAATATAAGAGATCGCCATGGCATCAACGTCGTGGCGTTGAGCGGGGGATGCTTCCAGAATCGTTATTTTCTGGATCACCTTTCCAGGGCCCTGGAAAAGACAGGCTTCGATGTTCTGACACACTCCCACGTACCCGCCAACGATGGAGGTATCGCCCTGGGTCAGGCTGTGGTCGCGTCCTACCGGTTGTCCTAAAGGTTTTACGTTTCACAAAAAGTAAAACAGATTTTATCTTGGAATACATCTCAATTTTTACTATCTTAGTCCTCATCGTAGTGGGTAAGTAACGTTGGAGGTGTGATCCGTGACCATCGCCACTGTATCCACGAAGGGTCAGATCGTGATTCCGGCCTGGATTCGGAAGCGTCTGGGGATAAAGCCAAAATCCAAACTGGTCGTCAAGTTGTCGGAGGACAGTCAACAGGTTCTGGTAGAACCCCTGCCCGAAGACCCCATCGAGTCGGCCTGCGGATTCTTTTCCGGGAAATTTTCCTTAACCCGGTCTTTACTGGAAGAACGTCAGCAAGATGCAAGGATCGAATCAAAGGAATTTACTTGATACATACGGCCTTCTTCTCTTTCTGCAGAAAGAAGGTCAGTACCAGGTGATTAAAACACTTTTCAGGGACGCTCAGAACCAGCAGAAACCTGTTCTGCTCAACGAGATGAGCGTGGGCGAGGTTTTCCATGTTACGGCTCGTACCCATTCGATGGAGAAAGCCGAAGCGTTCTTGCCTCTGCTAGAAGTATTGCCCATGGAGATCGTTTCCAATGACCTGGATAATATCCTGAGAGCGGCCAGAATCAATTCAAAATATTCTTTGGGGTATGTACGGGCGCTCATTGCTGCCACAGCAGAGAAAGAGAATGCCGTGCTCCTGACGGGCGATCCAGAGTTCCAAAAATTGGAAGGCCTCGTACCCATACGTTGGCTCGATTGAGTTTTATCCATCGGGGCAACACGGAATAGTCGTCGAACATGGTCGTCGTACCAGGATGAAAAAGAAAACGAAGAGGGTTGGTATTATCCAACGAAGGTGGAGATATGTGTGTAGCCGTGCCCATGCAAATAAAGAAGATCGATGGTGATAGAGGTGTTGTCGATATCGGCGGTGTGGAACGCGAGGTGGGACTGCAGCTTATCAAGGATGCCAAGGTCGGGGATTATGTGATCGTTCATGCCGGATTTGCGATTCAGCGGTTGGACGAGGAGATTGCCAAGGAGACACTGGCTCTGTTTGATGAGATGGAGAAACTCACGTGAAGTTCATCGATGAATTCCGGCGGGGAGATGTGGCTCATCATCTGGTGAAACAAATCCGGGACGCGTCTGAGGATACCCCCATGACCTTTATGGAAGTATGCGGAACCCATACGATGTCCATGGCCAAGTTCGGCATCCGGCAGCTCATCCCGGAGCATATACGACTGATTTCCGGTCCCGGATGTCCGGTTTGTGTCACGCCAAACCGGATTGTCGATTATGCGGTGGCCCTTTCCCGTCAGTCGGGAGTCATCGTAACCACTTTTGGGGATATGATGAAAGTACCGGGGTCTTCCTCCAACCTGGATCGTGAGCATGCCAGGGGTGGCGATGTGAGAGTCGTTGCTTCTACTCTGGAGGCGTTGAACATCGCCAAAGAGAATCCCGATAAAACGGTTGTGTTTTTGGGTGTGGGTTTCGAGACCACGGTACCGACGATAGCGGCTTCTTTGGTGGAGGCGAAGCAGCGGGGCATCCCAAATTATCATGTACTTGCCGCCAATAAAGTGATGCCTGAGGCCATGGAAGCCTTGAGCCAGGGTGATGTCAAAATCGATGGCTACCTGTGTCCGGGACATGTAAGTGCCATCATCGGTTCCAAGCCGTATGAATTTTTGGCAGATCGGTACGGCTTGGCCTGCGTCATCGGTGGGTTTGAGCCGTTGGATATTCTCCAGAGCATTCTCATGCTGGTAAAACAGGTCGCCACCGATCAGCCGAGGATCGACATTCAGTATTCCCGGGTGGTCACGCCCGATGGAAATCCCAAAGCCCGGGAGGTCGTCTATTCGGTGTTCGAACCGTGTGATTCGGAGTGGAGAGGCCTCGGCACCATACCCGGAAGCGGACTGAAGATTCGCCGCGAATTCTCGGACTGGGATGCTGAAATCCAATGTTCGGTGGAAGTGGAACCCACGCGCGAGCCAAAGGGCTGTCTCTGCGGCCAGGTGCTTCAAGGGAAAGTAAAACCGTCTGCATGCCGCCATTTCGGCAAGACGTGTACGCCGGGAAATCCTGTTGGTCCCTGCATGGTCTCCAGCGAAGGCACGTGTGCGGCGTATTACAAATATCAATTATCATGAGTGTGTGGGTGAATCCGATAGACACAGACGGATAAGCGTCGGTGTAACGATTTCCCATCCACTCGATACCATCGTGTTAAGACCAGTATTAAAATTAATCGGATAAACTCGACGCAGTCAGATTTTTTCGACACCGGTATGATCGCAGAATCGGGAGTCTAAATATCGATAAAATGTATGAAATTCGTCTCGCACACGGAGGGGGAGGGCGTTTCTCTCAGCAACTCATCGAAGAGGTATTCCTTCCTGTATTCGGGAATGATTACTTGAATCCGCTGAACGACAGCGCCGTTCTCGACGTGAATGCGTCTCGCCTAGCGTTTACCACCGATTCGTTCACCGTGGATCCCATCTTTTTTCCGGGTGGGGATATCGGTCGATTGGCGGTATGCGGTACGGTGAACGACCTTTCCATGGTCGGAGCCCATCCCGCCTATCTCAGCGTGGGATTCATCATCGAGGAAGGGTTCCTTCTGAAGGACCTGAGACGAATCGTCCGGTCGGCCAAGGAAGCAGCCGACGAAGCAGATGTCAAGATTGTGACGGGTGATACAAAAGTGGTGGAAAAGGGCAGTGCAGATGGTCTCTTCATCAATACGTCGGGCATCGGCGTGCTTCGCGAGGATACCACGGTTTCCCATGCCCGAGCACAGGTCGGAAATCGCATCATCGTCAACGGTCCTATCGGATGTCACGGTATGGCCGTTATCACGTCCAGGGAGAGCCTCGGATTTCGATCTCGGATCGCTTCGGATGTGGCTCCACTGAATCATCTGGCCCGAGAAATGCTCGGCGTGACCGGTGATATACACGTCATGCGAGACGCTACCCGGGGCGGGCTCGCCACCGTCTTGAATGAAATCGCTCAACAGGGCGGCGTTGGCATCGAACTGGACGAAGACAAGATACCCGTAACCGAGGAGGTGAACGGTGCTTGTGAGCTGTTGGGATTCGATCCTCTGTATGTCGCCAACGAAGGTGTTCTGGTTGCCTGCGTATCAGCCTCCAAAGCAGAGGCCGTTCTGACGGCGATGAAACAAGCGGCGTACGGAGAAAGGAGTGCGATTATTGGGCGTATCACCCATGAGCCAAAGGGAAGGGTTGTGTTGCGTACACGGATCGGCAGCAGCCGGATCGTGGACATGCTCAGCGGCGAACAACTTCCCAGAATATGTTAATGTTCCTGCGTTGCGGGATGTGGATAAGGGGCGCTGTCACGTTCAAGACGCTGAAGGATGTCGTTGTAGAAGGCTTCCCAGCGTTCGGGTTCGCGCTCGATGATGTCGCGGGCGATCGTGATTGCTCCGTCCCAGTCCCCCACCCCCATGTCGAGCATCAGCAGGGCCAGGCGGGTATTCAGGAGATCGGGGTAGACATCGATCTGGTTCCGCCAGCTCTGCCGGGCGGTCTCGATGTCCTCGAAGGTCTCGAGCTGGAGCGACCCGATCCGGTACCAGGCGTCTTCGTGAAGGGGATCGAGTTCGAGCACGCCTTCGAGGTCATGCAGGGCGGCCC
>CAZTKR010000164.1:0-8203 GCA_964614115.1 uncultured bacterium
TTGCTTTGTCTCCCAAGTGGAAAATGGTGCCCAAACCCCAGGAGGATGGATACGATATCAGGCCCAGTGAGGTCGTATCTGATTGGTAGGTATACGTTGTGATCATTTCGTTGTCCAAATCGATCTTTGGCGTGAATACGGCCCCCACGGATATGGGAGTAATCGGCCTAAAAATG
This sequence comes from uncultured bacterium, assembly GCA_964614115.1. Classification (GTDB taxonomy): domain Bacteria; phylum Zhuqueibacterota; class QNDG01; order QNDG01; family DSAB01; genus CAZTKR01. Next base: position 177 of record CAZTKR010000164.1, read on the forward strand.
AGGCCGGCTGTAAATCCAAAACCCCAGTGTTTTACCATGAACTTATCCAGGCTCGGCGCAAATGCCGGGTCGTCGTAGTCTACAGTCCACAACTCGGTTAATTTGCCAAAAAGATAGTGGCCGGAAAGACCTATCGAGAGGTTCGACAAGGGCGAATAACAGAGAGAAAAGCTGAATGTATTCAATCCACCTTCGCCCTCTACGGATTTATTATACGCTTTACCGGCCAATGTATCGGGGAATCCGATATTGTAATCCATTCGTGTGAGGGGCGCCAGGCCGGCCGAGACTGTGAAGCCATCTCCGAAGGGTATAACAAAACTGAATCCATCGAGATTGGCATAATCGGACGACGCCTTACCGGTTCTGTCTTCGTAGTCGTTTTTTTGATAAAAATATTGTACGGACAGTCGTGTATTCTGGACGTTGAACAGTCCTGCAGGATTCACGCGAGACATGGTGAAAGGATCGGAAAGGGCAATCGATAAGCCACTCATGCCCATGGAACGGGTATGTGGGTGGTTAAACGGCATTCCTAAACCCTTGGAAGAAAGGATAGAGTCCGGCCACACGTCCTGATTATGGATGGCAAAAAGGATGACCAATAGAATACATGCGCGACGGTGATTCATTTTTTATTACTCCTCGTATCGACTCGTTGGGGGCAGGCTATAAAAGAGTCGTAATCTGGGTTGTTTCAGCATGTCTTGAGAGCTGTAGAACACCCGGCGGTTCAGGTTGGTAAGCTGGTTCGATCCTATCAGTATAAGCCCATGATTTTCCTTTGTTCCCGTCACCCAATTTTGAATGAAAAAGGTCATGTCGGTACTGGCTGAATCCCCGACGATCGTTCCCGTCGTGTATGCGGCAGAATCGTAGGTCACCGTCGGTATTTCCCAGGATTCCCCCGACGTGATAAAAATGTTGAAATTAAAAGTCCCGTTGTTATCGGGAAAGGAAAGAAGCGTGTCGGCATACAACGAGAGGATGGCGTTGTTGATGGTTGCATTGTCCGGGAGCCATTCGACATCAAAATACAGGAGTGTCCGCAGAGCCGTGCCGTTGGCTATATAAAGCCAGTCCGATGTGGCACCCATGTCGGTGGTGGCGATAAAACCATCGGCAGTGCCTATATGCGTATGGGCGGTGGTGTCGTCTTGCATACGAATCGTCAACGCAGGATGGCCGAAGGAGTCGGCGGGTGTGTCCTCGCTGTAGAACTCGACGATAAAGCCGGTATCCGGTGGCGAGTATTCGAGAAGGAGACCGTAATTTTCGGACGCTGTGGTCGTGTCGATCCAGGATTGGACGAGGTCGGATGGAAGCAGAAACGTGATGGAATCGGAATCCGTGTATACGCCGTCGATATCGACGGGTACGCCTTGGAAGCCCCCGCTTTCGAACTCGTCCGTCGTGATGTCGGTTTCTTCCCATTCCTGGGAGATGGTATACACGGCGGGGACGAGGGAACCCGGCTCATTTCCGATGATACGGTGAATGTAGAGCGTGACACGGGCACTGTCCACAGTATCGGGCTCTGGGAGATCGGCAAAACGTATGATGCCCCGACTTTTATTGTCCTTATAGTGCCCGATGTACACGTAGGCTCCCTCACCACAAGGAACGGAAGTCTGATAGAAGGTATCCCTCTCGGCGTATATCAGTGTATCCGCCTCAGAGCCCCGGTTTCCCCACTCGAAAAATTGGGCCCCGACCGGTGTTTTTTCTTTTTTAATGCACTGCGATAGAAGTGTCAGAATCCCTAAAAACGAAGCTAATACGATGAGACGTCTCATGGAGTTCCTTATCGTTGGTTGGCGTTCTATAATTAATTATAAACGTAGAGCGTACGTTGGTTCCCATTTTTTAAGCTTAAGTTTACGATTTTTTAGGGAATTTGTCAAGGGTGGATGCACGTTTATAAAAGAAAACGAAACTTGGCTTTGCCGATGGTCATGGGAATGGGCGTTCTCTCCATCGAATGAGAGGGTATTAGGAGTTATCATTCGCTGTGTTTAATCCGGTCCCACACGGCGTCCATCTCATCCAGAGAAGCCTCTTTCATGTTTTTGCCCTGTGCGTCCATTGTTTGCTCCACTTTCTGGAACCGGCGGGTAAATTTATCGACGGCCCGTCGCAGTGCATTTTCCGGATCGACGCGGATGAATCGAGAGAGGTTGACCAGGGCAAACAGCAGGTCTCCGAATTCCTCTTCGATGCGGCTTGTGTCCTGGGTTTGGACGACCTCTTCAAGCTCGCCGATCTCTTCCTTGACTTTTTCCCATACCTGTTCCGTTTTTTCCCAATCGAAACCCACGGTGGATGCTTTTTGCTGGATGCGACGGGCTCTGAGGAGAGCCGGGAATGTTTTGGGGACTCCGTCGAGTACGGACGCCTTGCCTTCTTTTTTCTTCAAATTTTCCCAGTGGATGCGCTGTTCTTCCGCCGTATGGATTTCCGTCTGTCCGAAGACATGGGGATGTCTACGCATCAGTTTCTGGTTGATGTTCTCCAATACATCGCCGATGCTGAAACGTCCTTTCTCATCGGCCAGTTGTGCGTGAAAGACGACTTGTAGCATCAGATCGCCCAATTCTTCCTTCAAGCCCTCAAAATCGCCATCGTCCAGGGTTTCCAAGACCTCATAAGCTTCTTCCAGGAGATAGGGTTTTAATGAATCGTGGGTCTGCTCTCTATCCCAAGGACATCCATCGGGACTCCGGAGTTTGGCCATGATGTCGACCAGTTGCTGGAATGCTGTATGGTTCAAGACACCTCCTGACATAAGATATATGTTCACACTAATGTCGCTAAATTTGGCAGCAATTGCAAGGGAAAAACTTCCCGTTAATTGCCTTGCTTCTTAGCCGGGACTTGGTTATATTTTTACCAAGAGTTTTTCATGTATAGGATGGATCGATATGTTAGGACGGCGATTACCTAAAAATAGACGGTTCTCGTATGAACCGCGTTTCTACGATCCGAAGAAAGAAGAGAAAGAAGGCCGTCAGATCAAGTTTAAGAGGGAGAGGTCCAAATCGGCTGCCAGAACGCGATCCTTGATTAATCTATTCATACTTCTGGGCATTATTATCTATTTAATCTATTTCTTAAGCCGAATCCGGTGATTGTCCGTGGGAGAACACGTACGTCAATGCATTGCCTGCCGGGAGAGACACGCGAAGAAATCCCTCCTTCGTGTGGTTCGCATACAACCTCTAAGTGCTCAATTCGATCCGTTCCAAAAGATAAACGGTAGAGGCATTTACCTCTGCCCTGAGGAGTCGTGCTTACGCCGGGCAAAGGACAAGGATCTCATCGGCAAGGGCTTGAACGTACAGACATCTCATGCCTTATACCAGCAGCTCGCAGAGCATATCCATCCGCAGGAGCAAAGTCAACTCGAGACGCTCCTGGGATTCGCGGCCCGTTCACGCAAACTCGTGCTGGGGGTGGATGCCGTTGTCCAGGGCATGAGAAAGGGCAAAGTCAAAACCGTGGTACTCGACGCAAGGGCTGGCTCATCCACACAATCACGTCTCCAAGCACTCAGTCGGGACATGCGGATTCCAATAAAATTATATGAAGGGAAATCGGAGATAGACCGTCTCGTCGGTAAACCAAACTGCCGGTGCGTGGGTGTGACGGACAGCGAGTTTGCCCGGTCGATACGAGATGCTGTCGCTCTTACTTCGAAATAATAGAGACGCCCATGTATCCTGCATGTCAGAAAAAAAAACATGGAATCGTCCGCACATCATTGAGGGGTTATGCCATCCAAGATTGCCATTCTTCCTGATCTGTTGATGAAACGGATAGCTGCAGGTGAGGTGGTCGAGCGTCCGGCCTCGGTGGTCAAGGAACTCATAGAAAATTCCCTGGATGCAGGCAGCGCTTCCATTACCCTGCAGGTAAAGGGGGCCGGGATGGACATGATTCAGGTCGTTGACGATGGCGAGGGCATGGATGAGGAGGATGCTCTGCTGTGTGTGGAACGGCATGCCACGAGTAAGATATCCGTGCCCGAGGACCTGGAAGCGATCCGTACCATGGGATTCCGAGGAGAAGCGCTGGCCAGCATCTGTTCGGTGTCCCGCATGACCGTCACCACATCCACGGGTGAGGGAGAAGGAACACAGGTCATCACCGATGGCGGCCAAATCCGTGATGTGCTAAAAGTGGCGGCCAACAGGGGAACAACGGTTACGGTCAAGGATCTGTTTGCCAACGTGCCAGCCAGACGCAAGTTCATGAAGAGTCCCACGACGGAGCTCAGGCACATCATAGACGTGTTCCGGCGTATTGCCCTGTCTCATCCTTCTGTGGATTTTACGTTAATGGTCGAAAACGAGAAGACCATGGATCTACGACGGGGTTCTGTGGAAGATCGCCTCAAAGACTTGTTGAACGAAAAACAGGTGTCCAGCTTGACGCGGTTGGAAAAAGAACATACGGGCATTCGAATCGACGGGTACATCAGCCGTCCGGGGGAGGGATCGCGAAGCCGAAAAGATCAGTTTTTCTTCCTGAATCGACGATATATCGTCAGTCGGAGCCTGGTGCATGCCGTCCTGTCGGCATACGGTCCCCGGTTGGGAAGGGATGAGTATCCCGTGTATATCGTATTCCTGGAGATGGATGCCCTGCGATTCGACGTCAACGTTCATCCCACCAAGATCGAAATCCGATTTCTCGACGAAAAATTTGTGCATGATATGGTGCACCGGGCCGTTCAGGAGGCACTGCGCAAGCCTAACATCGTCCCTGAACTGCAATTGGTGACAGGAAAGAAGAAGAAACCGGCCTATATGCATCGCAGGTCGCAAACGGCCGAGGATTACGGTCAGCTTACCCTGGATGCCCAGCGCCCGGAATCAGAGGAAAAGCTGATCGACTACCATCGGTTTCCCGAAAAAGAGACGCCCTCGCTCTGGCAGCTTCACAACCGGTATATCCTGTCCCAGATCAAGAGCGGACTGACCATCATCGATCAGCACGTGGCCCACGAGCGTATCCTGTATGAAAGAGCCCTGGCATCCAGAGCCGGCGTGATCGGACCCTCCCAGCAGCTTCTTTTCCCACAGACTGTGGAATTTTTCCCCGACGATTTCCTGATCCTCACGGAGATTTTTCCATATTTGGAGAGGATCGGGTTTGGCCTGAAGGAGTTCGGCAAGAACACCGTGGTCATCGAAGCCGTACCTGTGAATGTCAAGACAGGCAGGGAAAAAGACCTGCTTCAAGAAATCATCGAGGAATACAAAGAAAACCAAAGGGAAACCTCGGATACCCTGGATGCAGTAGCCAGGGCATTTGCCTGCAAGTCGGCCATCAAGTCGGGCGAACGCCTGACCCAGCAAGAGATGGCCTTTCTCATCGATCAGCTATTCGCCACGAAAGACCCTTATTTTTGCCCCCACGGACGACCCATCGTGGTCAACGTGACCCTGGATGAACTCGATAAAAGGTTCGGGCGCTGATGTCGCAGTCAAATAAACAGGTTCTTTTCATCGTCGGTCCCACGGCCTCGGGAAAGACGCGGCTATCCCTTCAGGTGACCAAAAAGTGCAAAGCAGAAATCGTATCTGCCGATTCCCGCCAAGTCTATCGGTACATGGATATCGGCACGGATAAGCCTGCTGCTTCTGAGCGGGAAACAGTGCCTCATCATTGTATCGACATCCGAGACCCCGACGATTACTTCAGTGCCGGAGAGTACGGAAAACTCGCCCGTAAAATCATCGCAGAGATTTTCTCACGTTACAGGCTGCCCGTCGTCGTGGGCGGTTCCGGGCTTTATATTCGCGCTCTTGTGGACGGCGTGTTTGCAGGAAATTACAGGGATGCATCGATTCGCGCGAAACTCAAGAGCCAGGCAGACAAGGAGGGATTGGAAGCACTTTACCGGCGATTGAGCGAGATCGATCCCGATGCAGTTGAGAAAATACATCCTAATGACAAGCGACGCATCATACGTGCCCTGGAGGTTTACGAGATTTCGGATCAGCCTATATCTCAGATTCAGGCGACAAAAACAGAACCCGCAGATTTCCAGTCCGTATTTTGGGGATTACGATGGCCGCGTGAGGTGATTTACAGGCGCATCGAAGAACGTGTGGATCGGATGGTGGATTCGGGCCTTGTCCAAGAGGTAAAAAAACTGTGGGATATGGGGTACGGACTCCAGAATAACAGCTTGCATTCCGTGGGATACAAAGAAATCGTCGATCACCTGGATGGTCGGACGACTCTCCAGGAAGCGGTTCATCTCATCAAACAAAACACACGGCGGTTCGCCAAGAAGCAGTTGACCTGGTTTCGTCAGGATGATCGAATACAGTGGATCGATGTTCAGGAACCCATCGATTGGAACGCCTTGACCGAAACCGTTCTCGCCTCCCTCAACCTGGAAGACTCCTTATTCAAATCCACATCCGAAGCATAATACATAATAAATCGCGTCGTGTCATCTATGGCGAAACCGGTCATGCGTTCGGCCGATCCCAGAGACCGACGGTTCCTAAGCGTACACGCTCGATCAGGTTGGTAGAACGGGATTTGTCGTTAAAACTTATTGAAGTAGTACCGGAACGCCAGCCTGGGTTGAAACCGCTCCTGGGGTTTGTACTGCTCCAAATCCTCGTCCCACTCATAATTCCAGATGTAATCCATGTACAAAATCAGATAGGGTTTGATTTTGTAACCGATTCCCACGCGGGCAACGGAGCGGTAATCCAGCGTTCGAATGTCCTTGAAATCGTGTATGCCCCGCTTGTCGTACGTCGCTTCCAGAGCCAGGAACGGAATGGAAGGCGACAGACCGGCGCCCAGGTGGAGCATGCCGCTGTTGTCCTGGCCGTCGATCATCTGATAAAAACCCATCACACGGATCAGGTGGAGAAAATCCAGGTAGAGAGATGCGAACCAGCCGTGACGCTTCTGGATCATCATCGGAAGAAGGTCTTTCTGGTTGACATGACGATCATTCAGGATGGGGAGAAAATCGGGAGGGATACCGGTAATATCGCCTCCCAACGATTCGTAAAAATCGATCAATTCACCGAACGTCGTATAACGCAGAATCACATAAAAGGGGCCGAAGTAGTTGGGGATGAACTCCTTTCCAAGAAAACGTCTTTCGATGGTGATGCCCATTCCCAGGAAGTCGGTCAATGCATGAAAATCGGTTTGAAGACCGATGGTCTGTCCGCTGCCGTAATCGGCGATCTGGGCATGATCCACGAACAGGAGTGTGGATACAAAATCGGATTTGATGAGAGGCACTTCCACGTCGATCCCCCAAACGGAAACGCCATCATCCGTATCCCTTCTGGAATCCGGATCGATATCCGTGACAAAACTGGCCCCCAGGGCGATATTCTTCAGAACCGGGATTTCGCTCCCGTACAGAGGGCGGGCGTATCCTCTTCCTCCCAGGACCTCAAACCGTCCCAGATTGTTGGCCAGGGATTCGAACCCGAAATACCCGAAGTCGGCGTCCAGGGTCAGCCCGAGTTTTCGTCTGTCGTAATTGATGTGATTGTTGTAGAAGTTGACGATGAATCCGTGTCCCAGCCGTTCCGCGTCCAACGCACCGATGCGGGTGTAGAAGGGATCGCCCTTCCGGCCGTACCGGAGGTACCGGATGATCCGTGCATAATCGTAGCTTGAGTCCCAGTCCACGGGACGGAGCTTCCCTGTTTCCGCATCGAAGAGTAAGTACAGGCCCAGTCCGACGCCGAACTTACCGAAGGCGATGTCCGGCTGCAGAGCGATGGTATAGTAGGCCTGATTGTCGATCCACGTCATGCCCAAACCGCCTTCAATGGAAGCGTTTTCTTCAGGAAAGTAATAGCTCGACCACTGTGCGAGACCACCCGAAGCATAGATCAAGAGTCCCATCAACAAATAGAATTTGCGTTTCATTATCCGGCGCTCCTTTTCGTCTTAATCGATGATATTACAAAAGCTTACTAAAATATCTTTTTTTTGTCAAGAAAAAATTTTAAAATACGTCAGGATTTATT
>CAZTKR010000165.1:0-8138 GCA_964614115.1 uncultured bacterium
AAATAAGATCTGCACCGCACAAAGAGAAGATCCTCTCTTTCCCTTCAAGTACATTCCGTAGTTCGGATACATACGCCTCATCATCCGTTAGAATCAAAAGATGAAAACTTTCCGCCTTGGATTTCTTGGCCTTTTTGGAATATGTCTCTTTCTGCTGATCGGGCTTGACACGATCGTGTTGCGCGTACAACTTCTCTAAATAGGATTCAATCGCACGAAGTTCTTTTTCCGGTACTTTATCAAAATGGAATTCCACCTTATGCCCACCAGCCCCACGGAAACTCCCCGGCACGACGAGGTCTTCATCACTTCCAAAATCCAGATGCACGCGGTCCAGCTTTTGGACGGCGGGAAGGGTATCGGCGATCAACCGGTCCTCAAAAATTAAGCCGTTGATGCTGATATGGCTGACCGCGAGTCGCAGCTCTTCCTTAAACAGAGGAATTTTTACCCAGAGGGGTGTATTCTGTGTCGGCTTGCCAGTAAACGATTCGGAAGCCATCTTAATATCCAGAGGCGGTGTACTGACCACGGCCTTGATGCCTTTGATCTCGCCCAAACCGCACAGAATCGTACGAGACCGAACGTGAAACAGCGATCCCTTGTGGAGGAAATCAAACTTCAAACCGACTTCTTTCTTTTCCTGCGCTAACCGGTTGCCCTCTTCGGGTATGAATGCGTCGAACACGACATAGGGTGCCTTGTCCTCCAAGTCAAAACGAAGCACATGGGAATAATAGACCTTATCCTGATGCGTCATAATGAAGGCGATTTTCTTGGATACGCATATCCGAAGGAGGTCGTTGGCAAGGTCCGGGTCGAATCGTTTCCGATACTCGTGAACGCTTATTCTTTGCATGTGACAAATCCCTTTCCGAACGGACAATCCATCATTTTCCGTAATATTTGGATAATTCCTCTTCGGTAATACGATGGAGCTCATCCGAAGGCAGGATCGAGATGACTTTCCAGCCCAGATCCAGTGTTTCCTCTATGGGTCGGTCTTCATCCTCCCTCTGAGATAAAAACTGCTGTTCGAAGCCTTCCCCAAATTTCAAATAGGTATGATCCAGCGGTGTCAGTTCCTCTTCTCCGATGACTGAGGCCAATGCCCGAACATCCTTCACTTTAGCATAAGCAGCAAAAAGCTGACTGGCGATATAAGCATGATCCTCCCGTGTCATGCCGGGACCGATACCATCCTTCATCAGCCGAGACAGGGATGGAAGTCCCGCAATCGGTGGATAAATACCCCTCTGATAGAGTTCCCGCTCCAAGACAATCTGTCCCTCGGTGATGTATCCCGTAAGATCGGGCACAGGATGGGAAATGTCGTCGTTGGGCATCGTCAGAATCGGTATCTGCGTAATCGATCCCTGGGACTGTTCGATCATACCGGCCCGTTCGTAGATGGAGGCCAGGTCGGAGTACAGGTAACCCGGATAACTCTTCCGGGAAGGAATCTCACCACGAACCGTCGAGACCTCCCGCAGGGCTTCGCAATAATTCGTCATATCGGTCAGGATAACCAATACATGCATGTCTTCCCGAAAGGCCAGGTACTCTGCCATGGTCAGGGCGGTTCTAGGGGTGACGAGTCGCTCTACAGAGGGGGCATCGGCCAGGGAGAGGAACAGGACGACATTCTCCAGTACACCCGTTTCTTGAAAATTATCGATAAAGCTGCGTGCCACATCATGTTTCACTCCCATGGCACAGAAAACAATGGCAAAAGAGACATCCTCCCCCACAATCCTGGCCTGACGCACGATCTGTGCCGTCACACGGTTGTGTGGAAGCCCCGAACCCGAGAATACTGGCAATTTCTGACCGCGAACCAGTGTGTTCATGCCATCGATGGCGGAAATCCCGGTCTGAATGAACTTCGTGGGATAGGTTCTCGCCGTCGGGTTGATGGGAACGCCGTTGACGTCCCAGCGTTCCTCGGCGATGGGCTCCGGCCCGTCATCGATGGGACGACCCAATCCGTCGAAAACACGACCCAGCATTTCACGACACACGGGCAATCGAAGAGGATCGCCTCGAAACCGGACCACCGTATCCTTCAGGGACAGTCCCGTGGTGCCCTCGAACACCTGTACCACAGCGGCATTATCGCTGGTTTCCAGGATCATCCCCAGCCTGTCCTCCCCTTTTCCGCCCTTTATCTCGACCAGTTCGTTGTAACCGACGTTATGAATATCTTCCATGAACAGCAGAGGCCCCACAATCTTCTGGATGCCCTGATACTCTCTGGCCTGCAGCAAGCTTTTCGTATCAAAATCCGCCATAGATTTCCCCTAAACGCCTCATTTCTCGCTCCAACCGAGCCTGGAGCGCATCCAATTTATCGACTTCATCGTTGGACACACTGAATTTCATCCGGGCTATTTCCTCCACAACTTTCATCCGTTTTAATTTAATCAGCGTCGCCCCCTTCTTGATGGCCTCCTGACCCATCCGATAATAGGTCACGATAATATTCAGCATTTTAACCTGTTTTTCCACCGTGGAAAACATATCGATTTTATCAAAAGCCGACTGCTGGAGAAACGTGTTCTTGAACAACGTGCAAACCTCCAGAATCAACCTCTGGCTATCGGGCAGAACATCGGCACCCACCAGCTTAACAACTTGCTGGAGTTTGGCCTCTCTCTGGAGCAAATCGAGAATCTCATTCCGGAAGGTCGCCCAGTCCGGATCGCCATTCTCATTCCACCATGGTGTGACGTCTTCGACATACTCGGAGTACGAATCCATCCAGGAGACCGCCGGGTAGTGTCTGGCATTGGCAAGGTCGCGATCCAGGGCCCAAAAAGCACGCACAAAACGTTTTGTGTGCTGGGTCACGGGTTCGGAAAAATCCCCACCCGGCGGACTGACGGCACCGATGATGGTGATAGAGCCCTCCACGCCCGCCGATGTCTCTACCAGACCGGCGCGTTCGTAAAATTCCGCCAGACGCGTGGGAAGGTAAGCCGGAAATCCTTCCTCGGCGGGCATCTCTTCCATCCGACCGGAGAGTTCTCGTAAGGCCTCTGCCCATCGAGAGGTCGAATCGGCCATGATGGCCACGTGGTATCCCATATCCCGGTAGTATTCCGCCATGGTGATGCCCGTGTATATGGATGCTTCTCGGGCAGCCACCGGCATATTCGACGTATTGGCAATCAGGATGGTTCGTTCCATCAGGGGCCGCTGCGTCCTGGGATCGGTGAGTTGAGGAAACTCCTGAAGAACATCTGTCATCTCATTGCCACGCTCCCCGCATCCGATGTACACCACTACATCCGCGTTTGACCACTTGGCCAGCTGGTGCTCCACCATCGTCTTACCCGTGCCGAATCCTCCCGGCACAGTCACGGTCCCGCCCTTGGCCACTGGGAACAGTGTGTCTATGACCCGTTGTCCCGTGATGAGGGGTACCTTGGACAGATGCCGGGCCCGGATGGGTCTCGGTTTGCGTACGGGCCAACGGTGATAAAGTTGAATCGCGCGTTTTACCTCACCGGTATCGATGACACTGATTTCTTCTTCTACCGTGTACTCACCTTCGGGAACCATCTTGATCACCTTTCCCGCCACGTCCGGCGGTACGAGGATGCGATGTTCGATGTGTTCTGTCTCCTGGATGGTTCCCAAGAATTGACCCGGTTCGACTTCACTCCCCTCGGCGACGCCGGGCTTGAATGTCCATTTTTTATCGCGTGGTAATGGAGGAACCTTGATCCCCCTCTGGATCGTATAATCGGATACCTTCTTAATCGCTTCCAACGGTCGCTGTACCCCGTCGTAGATGGAACCGATCAGGCCCGGCCCCAGTTCTACGGAGAGCGGCATGCCTGAACCGTAGACGTGCGCCCCCGGAGCGAGTCCTGTTGTATCCTCGTACACCTGAATGGCAATCTTATCACCATCCAGCCGAACGATCTCTCCGATGAGCCTGTCTTCTCCTACTTCAACAAGCTCCAGCATTTGGGCAAGCACCACACCCCGGGCATGAACCACAGGCCCCAAAACCCGACTTACCCTTCCGATGACCTGATACAAAAAACACCCCTTATCCAACGGTTTACAGTGATGAGAGTATTTATCCCATCACCCGTTTTATGGCCTCCAACCGCAACGTATTCTCTAAACGCCTCATACGGGTGGAAAACCGATTATCAAAAAGCATTCGTTCGTCGGCAGATACCATAACCACGCCGCCCTCCGGGAGAACCTGGTCGGCTACGGTAAGCGAGACTGTCCTACCTGTCTGTTTCTTCACTTCTTTCTTTATTTGCGCGACCATGGCATCATTCAAACGTTTTTTCTCTATGTCTCCCGGCAGGACTCGTATCTTGTCCGTATCAAGAGCCAGAATACCTTCGACGATAAATTCTTTAAGATATTCATCATAGCCCTCTGTTCGACGAAAGGCATCGAGCTTTTTCATGACGTGCTGGAAAATCTTTGTTAGAAGCTCCTCTCGTGTACGCAGCGCCTGATTCTTCACTTCCAGATGGACGCTCGAAAGAATTTTCCTTCGGATGCTTTCGGCCTGAACTTCTGCCTTCCTCAGCATTTCGGCCCGGATTTTCTCGGCCTCCCTTCGCGCTTTCTCTAGAATCCGATGAGCCTCCCGTTCGGCCTGTCCCAATATCTCTTCAGCCTCTTTTGTGGATTGGCTTTCAATTTCCTTCTGGAGTATGACCGAAGAAGAACGCTGCTCTGCCATTGATTCCATCAGTACGAATTCCTGAATTTTCTACGAAACGTCTTTTTCAAGTTTATTTTCCCCAAAACTCGGCGTTTTCGTTTTCTCATCGGCAAAGGGCGTGTGGCTTTAAAACACGCAACGATGGAATCCCATGCACTTTGTCAACCCTGAATTTTGCATCTCGCGCTACAATCGTACACCCACCGCCGAACGCACTAAATCCCTGATGGATCCCCGACCTTCCAGTGGGCCCAGCCGATCCGGTATCTCGATGATAAGAGGAAAAGTCGTCGTGTACAAATACTGATCCACGATCTGGCGCATGTTGGCCGCGATACGCTCTGGGATGACAATAATACCGAGATCCTCCATCTGGAATGCCTTCTGGAGTGCCTCTCTGGCTTCTTCCGTGGTTTCGACGACTACTCCCTCGACACCCGCCAGTCTAAATCCCAGTACGGTGTCTTCATCGCCGATGACGTAAAATTTCAACGCCGCTCCTTATGGATTATACCTTCCCGAGAATCATGATGGCGATGATCAGACCGTAAATAGCGATTCCTTCGGCTAGTCCCACAAAGATCAAAGCGCGGCCCGCCAGTTCCGGCTTCTCACCGATGGCCCCCATGGCGGCTGCTCCTACATAGCCTACGGCTGCGCCAGCACCCAGGGATCCCACACCCACGGCAATGGCCGCAGCCAGGAACGCGAATTTGATCACACCGGGATCGGTTTCTTTCATGGCGCCCTCAGCTTGGCTGGCAGCCAGTGTGTCGGTCGAAACCTCTGGGCTGTGGGTTTGTGCGACGGCTTTAAAAACACTGAAACAGAGCACGACAAATATGACAAAACCCAGTAAAACACCAAACCCGATGAGCTTTCTCTTGAAATGTTTTTGAGAACCCGTCATCACCACAATTCCTCCTGTTTTAAATTTCGTAATCGACAACTTTCTTATTAAGGCGAACTTTCCGGATAAAATCCCTGGCCTTGATGTGTTCCGGATGCTTTTGGTATACATCGAGACCTTCTCGATCTCGGAATTCGGAATAGAGAACAATATCGTAAGCATCCTGCGTATCGTTAAAGTTGATCCCCACTTCAAGATAATCCACCGTCGCGATCTTATCCTTCAAGCCCTCAAGCCGGATTTTCATCTCCTCTAGATTCTGTGCTTTTGTTTTGCCCTCGGCACTGTCTTTCAGATTCCACATGACGATATGCTTGACCATTCATCACCTCGACACATCCGTTTTCCTATAGGAAAAACGATGATGCTTTTGGCACTTCATGCCTTGAGTTTGGCCTCCAGGGGTCGATAACCGATACTCCCCTGCTGGAAGAAACGACTGAAAAACTCATAAAACTCCAACCGTACAGCCTGGATGCTGACAACCAGGCCTTCGAGTCCGATTATCAAGATGTTTCCAAATACCAGAACGAGGGCAGAGATGAAACCGCCTGCCATGCCGCTCACCGCATCTGAAAGAGAGAAGATGGCCATGAAGAGGCCGGCATGAGCCAGTCCAAAGGCAGCCACACGGATAAACGAAACCGTGTTGGCCAGAAATCCAAGAAGGATTTCCAGGATTTCGACAATACCTCCCATGATGCCAGTTGTCAAACCCTCGGGGAACAGTTTTCTTTTTCCCTGAATCAGATGAACGATGGGCTCCCGGAGAAATAGCAGGACAACGGAACCGATCATCAATATCGGAACCAGTATGGATACGTCTCCTCTGGCTTCAGCCTCGGCCGTAACGATCCTTGTTACCACAAGAATCATGCACCAGTACAGCACAGCGGCCAGCAATCCAGCTTTATTGAAAATAAGTCCCAGAAAATCCCGTCTTCGGATGCCGTTGATGACATTGATGGCCATGGCCAGTGATATCATCCCGACACCAAAATAAATAGCCGTCTTGAACAGTTGGGATATCGATTCCATGGGCTTGAGCCATAGGGTTGGCAGCAGATCATCCAATCCGAATAGACTGCCGAATAGAAATCCGAAGACAATGCTGGAAATCCCGCCGTACGTTAAGAGCAATCCGGCATTCCGAATACTGGCCTTCTTCCCCTTCATAAACATGAAGACCCCTAACAGGCATAGGATCAGGCCGTGACCGACATCCCCAAACATCACACCGAACATCAGCAGGAAACTGATGCCCAGCACGGGTGTCGGGTCGATGGATGTGTAGGAAGGGATGCCGTACGTTTTAGTCAATATTTCGAAAGGCCTGAGAAGACGCGGGTTTTTCAGTTCCACTGGCACATGGATTTTTCCCTCCCGAACCGAAGGAATTTTTTCGGCCGGTATCACCTCGATGATACAACGATTCTGGGTGGATTTTCGGATTTCCTGGATAAAGGCGTCTCGATGATTGATGGGAATCCAACCCGAGAGAAAGTACGTCCTTTCCGTCTTTCGAAAATACTTCAGGATCTGTCTGGTGAGAATGTCACGACGGACCCTCAATAAAACCGATTTCAAGAAGGTACCATGCTCAAGGGACAATTTTTCGACTCGCTCCTGGACAGCCGCTTTCTTCTCTCGGAGTTGATTGATCTCCTGATCCAGCTTTTTCGACAACTCCGGTGAAGGCACTTCTCCCTCTTCCTCCAGGGGAGCGGGTTGAAAGCCGGCCTCCTTGAGTGCGGCTTGGAGCCTCTCGCGATCCCGTCTCAGAGCGATGACGACGATACGCGTCATCTCTCCAGCCTGACCCAGAATCATCAGCACATGAAGAAAAGACTCCAGGTTTCGGCGGAGAATCACCATGTTCCCCTCAGCCACATGGCCGATCTCAACGGCTAGGTACGAATACTCGTCTCTGTTTTTCAGGGGAAACCCGGCCGAAACCATCGTGTCGATGCGATCTCTGAGCTCCATCAGCCGAATCAATTCATCCTCGATATCCACCTGGGACGACAGATCGGAGCGCAGAGAGTTTTCGATGACTTTCAGCTTGTCGTCCGTGTCTGTCCATGGAGCTTCCAGAGGCTCGATTCCCTCCAGGTCACGTTTCATCCCCAATTCATTGATCAGGCTCTCCACCTGTTCTCGCCTGGTTTTTAAATCCCCTGTTTCCTCTCCCGATCCGCCTCGGGTCAGGTTTTTCGCCCAACTCTCAATTTCCGCAGCATCAACAATCTGCAGTGCCCCCTGTCGCACGACGGCTTCGGCCACGCTCTCGACGTCTTTATCAAAAAAGAGAACGTTGATTTGTTCCATTTTTTCAGGAATGAACATAATCCACCCTACATGACGAGCAGTGATTCGATGCGCTGGGATGGAAGTCCATACTTCTTGGCTTGATAGAGAGTACGCACGTTCCGGGTCTCGATACGGAGCAGTGTGAAATACCCCAGGATCGAACCGATGGAGAATGGAAACTCACCGAACGCTTTTCCGGCTTCGATGAAAAGGATT
>CAZTKR010000166.1:0-8108 GCA_964614115.1 uncultured bacterium
CCCATGATGAGAACGATGGGATAGAACATACAGCGGGTCCGAAAAACACGAAACAGGTGCCAGACCATTCGAAGAAAATAATGGCTTCTCGATTCGCATCCAACCCGGAAAAAGCGGTCGAAACGGCGGAGAAGGCCGTTTTCCAGCGACCTGTCGCTGGAGATGCTGTCTCGCTTCCAAATAGAGAAATACCGGAGACGGAAACGGCATCGTCCGAACCATTGGAAGGCAATGGAAAGTCTCGCCCAAAAACGCATATTCCGTCTCCCTCGACACGCCAAAAGCCCGAGCAAAAGACAGACTCGGGATCGGGATTGAAGGCATCGATGAAGGGTGTCCATCATAAAGTGAAGGATATTTCGAGCGGTTCTGTACCAGCGTCCTCTCCGACCATCGAAGGAACCGACAGATCCGAAGTGATAAAGACGCCTCGGTCTATCAAGAAGGCCGTTGTGAAGGATGGTTCGAAACCCGTCCCGTCTCCCCAGATAAATTCCGAGACATCGGAGCATACCGAGACTCTCGATCCCCTGTTGGACGCACCTGAACGGTCTATTCGTCAAGATTCGGAGACAGCCGACAGGGTGTATTCAAGATTGAAACAAACGGTCGCGCCTCTCCATCAACAGAGACGTGTTCATGCACAGGATCATACCGGAGGTGGTGTACAGTCATCTGTAGTTACCGGTGCTTCCCAGAAGGTGAAGGAAGCTCAAGCCCTTCCAGATGGTCAGAAACATGAATCCATGAAATCGGATCCATCGGCACGCGGGCTGAATCATATCCAACCACAAACGCATTCCCGTCATGTGGATGTACCAACCATCGTATCCGAAACATCTGGAGAAATAAATGTAAGTCAGCCCCAGGAGGGCATCTCCCCTGAACCCGTGAAATCCGATGCATTTGTGCACCGGCCGAATCGTGTTGGCACACCATCGACCGCTTACGATACATCCATCCAAACAGAGCTTCGTCGATCCATCGTAAACGACTCTGGCGAATCGGATTCTCAAAGCACGGGTACTCCGGATGCGCGGACATTCAAATCCCAAGGATCGACCATGGCCGTTGGTTCAGAAGCGAAGGCTCTCAAAGATCGTCCAGATCCAATCATTTTATCTCCAGTCACCTCAGAGCCATTCGATAATTCGGAAGTGCATCCGTTACGGCCCATAGGCTTCCAGAAATCCACGATTCAAATGCCTGATTCCATGGACAGAGATACCGTGGATAACTCAGAACGCAAGATGAGAGGGTCGGGAATGTCTGTCCGTTGGGAACGTCCAGTCCTATCGCACGAGGATTCAGTGAATAAAGTTGAATCTTCATCCAATTCCGATAAGTCTGTGACTGCCGAGAATAATGGGACGTCGATGAACGTTTTCGAAAAATCCGCGAATCTGTCCCCAAAGCATGTTGTTGGCTTTACATATCCACGTACTGGATCGGTGAAGAATCCAATGCCTGAAGGAACGCCGATTATTCAAGACATCTCGGAGAAGGCGTCCCCATCCCTGAAGCCGGAGAGTGCGTGGAAAGCCATACCCGATGATGGTATCGAAAGGGTGGTCGTTCAGGATGCGGGGAATCGAAGGACGATGAAGGGTGCGCTCTCGCCGGAAGCTCTGAAGATGGGACGTTCTTCGTCATCGCCGAGCCATGATGTAAAGAACCCCTCGAATCAGACTGAGAGGGAGGGTGGACAACCCATGACCGATGGAATGATGTCCACGGAACCGGGTATCCTGAAAGACAAATCCGTCGCAGATTCATTAAAATGGAATATAGAAGACGGTGCCTCAAAGGTTGTATTTCATACTGATCGCATTCCATCCTCCAGACCTCAGGGTGTACCTGCCGGGGCCAGAGAACCCGGTCCTCCGGTGAACGGTCTGCTTGCCGGTCAGATCGTGCCCTCGATGGTTCGCATGGTTCGCGAAGGCCGCTCCAAGGTAACGGTTGCACTCCGGCCGAAGCAACTGGGCCGGCTGCGCATGGTGCTGGTATCGGAAGAGGGCCGGCTGAATGCCAAGCTGTTTGTCGAATCCAGTGAGGTGAAGGAACTGATCGATCGCGTACTCCCGGATATGAGAGCCGGTTTGGAAAAAGAAGGGTATCGGATTCAGAATTTTGATGTTCACGTGAATCGGGAATTTACCAACCTCTCGGAAAGGGGTGCTGGCTCGTTCCGAGAAGGCCGAGGAAGTTACTCGTCCTCCGGTGGATATTCCCAGGAGACCCTTCAAGAAGATGCGAGAGACGAAAAACGTCAGGGCGACGGTGTACGTTATTTTGGATACAATTCTATGGAACTCGTTGTATAAATAGATTATCGAAGGAGGTGAAACAAAGCCATGTCGATCGACGCCATATCGCAGACGCCAGAAACGATATCGAGCGCATCGTATCTGGATCAGAGTGGACTGGGCAAAGAGGCATTCCTGAAACTCTTGGTGGCACAGCTGACCAACCAGGATCCTTTGGAACCGATGGATAACCAGGAGTTTCTGGGGCAACTCTCTCAGTACAGTTCGCTGGAACAGCTGATGAACCTGAACGATACTCTGAGCCTGAACAACAACTTGACGATGTCGGTTCATAACGCATTGATGATGAACCTCATCGGGAAAGACGTGAAGGTGATGGGCGATACTCTCCACTGGAGCGACGATGCCACGTCCAAGGTATCCTATACACTGCAAGAGGCGGGTAACGTATCGGTTCAGATTCTGGATGAATCGGATCAGGTTATTCGAATCCTGGATGAAGGTCTTCAAGCCTCGGGTGAGCATATTCTGGAATGGGACGGAAGGGACAGCCTGGGGAACCTTGTTCCTCCGGGTGATTATCAGGTGCAGGTGATGACCGGAGAAGGTCAGGATACGGCTACGCAACTGCAGACTTACATCATCGGCCGGGTAACGGGGATTCAGTATATCGACGGTAATCCGTTTCCGTACATCGGTGATCAGGCCGTGAATCCGGCGGACATCATCTCGATTTATGAGCCATCACTAACCTAGGAATCACGAAGGGAGGTGATAAAATGATTCAGGATCTACACCACGTAAGCGGAAATGTCGTACCGGTTCCGTCCCGTTCCGGACCACAGGTCGGAGGGAAGGATACGTCGGCATCGTTCCAACAAATACTGGAAGATCAATTACACCGTTCCGACGACTTGAAGTTTTCAGTGCATGCCCAGGAACGTATCCGTCAGCGAAGCATCGTTATGGGATCGCAGGGCGTGGAGCGGATTAAGAACGGTGTGGATCGGATTGCGGAGAAGGGGGGGCAGGAGTCTCTGGTTTTGATGGACGACTCCGCTTTTCTCGTGAGTGTGAGAAATCGTACTGTGATAACGGCTATCGGACGGGAGAATCTAAAGGACAACGTCTTTACCAATATCGACAGTACGATCGTTGTTTGAACTCAAGGGCTGGACCCCGATGGGGAAGCCCTGACGCTGCCGACTGACAGAGGCAGCGAAAGTTAGGAGGGCAGTAACTATGATGCGGTCACTCTTTGCAGGTGTATCCGGTCTTAGAAACCATCAGATTCGGATGGACGTGATCGGTAACAATATCGCCAACATCAACACGATTGGATTCAAATCGGGACGTGTTACCTTTCAAGAGAGCCTAACCCAGATGATTCGAGACGCCTCGCGTTCCCATGGTTATGTCGGCGGTATCAACCCCATGCAGGTGGGACTGGGTATTTCCATTGGAAGTATCGATACACTTTTTACTCAGGGTAACCTGGAGATGACGGGCAATACCACCGATTTGGCCATTCAGGGCGATTCCTTCTTCGTCTTGAGCGACGGACTGGCTGAATACTACTCTCGAGCCGGCAATTTTGTGGTAGACGGTGAAGGACGGCTGGTCCATGCGCAGAACGGTTTCATCGTTCAAGGGATGGTAGCCAATAGTGCCGGCGAGATTCCTTCAGGATCAACCATCGGCAACATTCTTCTTCCCTTCGGTCAGAAGGCGCCGGCAAAAGCCACGTCAGTAATCGATTTTACGTGTAACCTGGATTCCGACACCCAGGGCTTGGCCCAAATCTGGTCTGCTGATTTTAGCAAGGTTGCCGAGGTGGTTGCCAGCGATGCACCCACCTCCCTGACGATTGACGGCACCAACAACACGCTGACTTTCGAAGTCGACGACGATATGGGAAGCACGCTGACCCGAAGCATTACCCTAACCTCTGGCACGTATGCAACGGTCAGCCATCTCGTGGCCGAAATCAACACGCAGATTGACCGGTACGATGATATTGCCGGTGAAGTCGTGGCCGAGGTGGCCGAGGTAGGTGGTACGAAGCTGGTGAAGGTTCGGACCGTAGACGTTGGTGGTACATCTACAGAACTTACCCTGTCGGGCAATGCCTGTGCTAACTTGAATCTGTCGACGTCCCAAGTCATGGCAACCGATGTAACCACGGAAATAAGCGATTTGACCATGGTCACCAACGATCTCACGGATGGTGATATTTTTCGAATTTCTGGCATCAATCCCGACGGTACGGTGGTGAGTGCAGAATACGTGTACACAACCGGTGATACTGTTCAGGAGCTCATCGATCAACTGAACGATGCATTCTCGGGTGCTACGGCCACACTTTCCACAGACGGCAATATCCTGCTGACCGATAGTATCCGGGGCGAAACAGACACGACGGTAACACTGACCTTCAGCGATGATGACTCATCGGGTAGTGCGGTGAACTTGCCTACGTTCGTTTCGACACAGACGGGCAGGGATGCAGGTACGCACACGGCGAGCATCACGGTGTACGACAGTAAAGGAGCCACTCATACGGCGTCTGTAACGTTCACGAATATTTCTACAGACACGCTTCCCAATGTGTGGAGCTGGGAAGCGTTTGTGGACAACGGAGAGATTACACCGACGGCGGGGAACAAGGGTACGCTCCGGTTCAACTCCGACGGAAGCCTGGCTGTTTTTACCATCGGTGATGGTCAGCCCCTGACGTTCGATCCGGGTGCAGGTGCCGATACCATGCGGGTTGGATTCAATGCCGGTGGTGCCGGGACGTTTGCCGGAATCACTCAGCTTCAGGCGCCCACGACTACGGTGGCGAAGCATCAGGACGGGTATGGTATGGGAAACCTCCAGACCTTGTCCATTGATGAGGCAGGAGAGATCACCGGTCATTTCAGCAATGGTGTTTCTCAAATCCTGGCTCAGATCATTCTGGCCAAGTTCAACAATCCGGCCGGTCTCGTACGCGCAGGCGATAATATGTACAAGGCCTCGGCAAACACGGGCACGGCCGTGAAGGGTAAAGTCGGTGGTGGTATACAGTCCAGTATCGCTGCGGGCTCTCTGGAAATGTCCAATGTCGATCTGGCCGAAGAGTTCACCGATATGATCGTGGCCCAAAGGGGCTTTCAGGCCAATGCACGCGTTATCAGTACGGCCGACACGCTCCTGGATGAGATAGTCAGACTGAAACGATAATAGAATAACACGGGGGGTGGATTACGCCCACCCCCCGGATAAACGTGTGAGGGAACGGTAACTGATGGATCTGGCAACACTAATAGGTATTCTAGCAGGATTCCTACTGATTGGACAGGCTATTTTGTCTGCACCTGGGGCAAGCTTCTTTTTTAATCCGAGTGCGTTGCTCATCGTAGGCGGCGGAGTCGTCTCTGCGACTCTGGTTAACTTTCCCCTCAAGGATGTCACGGGGTCCATCAAGGTGGCCAAGAATGCCTTTTTGCATAAGGCCATGCCGGTCAATGGATTCATCGAAAAACTGGTAGAACTGTCGCGTAAGGCACGTGTCGAAGGCCTTCTCTCCCTGGAAAAAGACATATCTGCCATGGAGGATGAATTCATAAAAAAAGGCCTCGAGCTGATGGTGGACGGTACAGAGACGGAAGTGTTGCGAGAAGTATTGGCCACCGAACTGACCTGTTTGGAAGACCGTCACAGCACGGGGCAGGATATTTTCAGAGCGATGGGAGCCTATGCGCCGGCGTTCGGGATGGCCGGTACTCTCATCGGACTGATTCAGATGCTCCAGCAGTTGCAGGATCCTACACAGATTGGATCGGGTATGGCCGTGGCATTGGTTACCACCTTTTACGGAGTGCTGCTGGCCAATTTGGTATTCCTCCCCATAGCCGGAAAATTGAAGACGCGGTCGAACCAGGAAGTCATCTTGAAAGAACTGGCCATCGAAGGGATATGTTCGATTCAGGCCGGTGATAATCCGAGGCTTCTACGGGATAAGCTTGTGACCTTTTTAGCTCCGAACATGCGTAAGGGTGTCAAAGAAACTTCGGAGGCAGCGTGAGGGGGCAACGGAGAAAGAATAAGGAAGAAACGGGGGGAAGTGGCGATTGGGCATTGAGCTATGGCGATATGATGACGCTGCTTCTGACGTTTTTTGTCCTTATCGTATCTTTCTCGACCACGGAACTCATCAAGTTCCGTCAGGCCATGGGGTCGTTGAGGGGCTCCATGGGTGTGATGATGGAAGAGGAAGGAACCTCTGTGGTTAAGCAAGACAAGTCGACACCCATGTCGGTGATAGATAGGGATGTCATGCTGATGACAATGCAGGAAATCGAAGAACAGGTGTTCCAGATGAACGCCCAGGACATCGTGAGTATCGAAATCAGCGAAGAAAGCGTCAATTTCCGTCTAGATAATGAGCTCTTGTTCGATCTCGGCAGTGCTACTTTCAAGCCCGGTGTTCAGCAGATTCTGGGGAATATCGCAAAAATTATCAAGCGATTTTCCTGCAACGTACGGGTGGAGGGACATACGGATAATCTGCCCATACGCACGGCCCAGTTCCCTTCAAACTGGGAATTGTCTTCTGCCAGAGCGATCAGTGTTGTACGGTATTTTGTCGAAGAGGAAGGAATCAATCCCACACGCATGGTGGCCGTGGGATGCGGGGAACATCGTCCCTTGGTACTCAATACGACAGAGACCAACAGAAAGAAGAATCGACGTGTCGAGATTTCCTTGAACTGGAAAGAGTTGACCGTCGATATGGACATTTAAAATCATTAAAGTAGGGTTCAGGATGCATGGCTGACGACGTTAAAGATTTACAGTTGGACGACAAGCCCGAGCCGTCGGAGGAGCCCACCGAGAAGCAGGGCAAGAAGGCACGGAAGAAAAAGAAGATAAAGAAAAAGAAGGCTCGTAAGCTGAGTCTGAGTCCTCAATTTCTCAAGATTTCCGTCCGTGTCCTTATCGTAATACTGGTGATTCTCCTGGAAGTGGGCGTGTCGTATACCGTGGTGACGCGGTTTTTCATGTCAGACGATACGGCCGAAGATGCGGAGACGGTGTCCGAGGCGCGTGCCGAGGAAGACCAGGTCGAGGTGGTTGAGGAGGAGCCCCAACTGCCACAGCAGACGCCGCTTTCCAGCGACGGCTCGCAAATCGATTACGGGAAGCTTCAGGGAGTGGTTACCCTGGACGATATCGTCGTCAATCCGGCCTTCTCGGGCGGGAAACGGTACTTTGTGACGTCGATTGTCCTGGCTGTGGATGATAAGGAAATCGCCGAGCGTGTGTCGAATAGAGAGCCCATGCTCAGGGATCGTCTCATCACACTCCTGTCCACCAAGACATATGCCTGGCTGGCTAATTTCACCAACCGAGAGACACTGCGCGGAGAAATTCTCAACACAGCGGCAGAGGTTCTCCAGAGTCGTGAAGGCATACATGTGTATTTTACCAAGTATGTATTGCAATAAAGGAATCATGCAGTGGCTGAAGTCCTTTCACAAGAAGAGATAGATGCGCTACTGAAGAATGTCTCGAGTGGTAAGGTGAAGCAGGAAGAGAGCGACACCGACAAAGAGACGACGTATCTGTACGATTTTAAGCATCCCAACAGGGTTTCTAAGGATCAGCTCCGGAATCTTCGAACGATTCATGAGAGCTTTTCCAGGACGTTGGCTACGTACCTGACAACCCTGTTACGGACGATCGTTGATGTGAATCTGCTCTCTATCGACCAAGTCACGTTTCTCGAATTTACCATGGCCATGTCAAATCCGGGCTGTATCTGGATTTATAAGCTGGAGAACTACGAAGGCA
>CAZTKR010000167.1:0-8104 GCA_964614115.1 uncultured bacterium
TAGCCTTAACTGGCTTCCCGGCACAAGCAGGTAATGAGAGAAGGGACCCGCTTTCGACTGAAAGCAGGCCCTTTTGTTGCGATTCTGTTGAGTTTTTAAAAGCTATGTCCGTTTTTAATCGAAAATTGAACGCACTATGAATGCATCCCGAATCAAAATATTTCGTATCCATTTCTATACGTGTTGTTTCAAGGCATGGTGTATCGCCAGAATGTCGTATTATCACAGTGGAATCCCAGCGATGTGACCAAGCTATCGATACGAATACAGATGGTTATAGCAAATTGAAGGTACAACAATTTTATCCCAGATTATGCTCACCCGTTTTTATGCATTTGCATCCATTACAAAAGACGGAGGTCTCATGATTGTATCAAACCGATATATATGGAGTGTTGTTCTATGGGTTGTCATCGGATTCTCCCATTCTTACGCCACGGAACCGCTGATACCGGTCCGGATCCATCAGCCACCGACCATCGATGGTGTGCTGGACGATGATGTCTGGCAGGAAGCTCCGTATGTAACCGGGTTTAAAACGTGGTATCCCGATTACGGACAGAACATGGCCGAGGAAACCCGCGTGTGGTACGCCTATGACCGGGAGAATCTTTATTTTGCCTTTCGATGTTTCGACAGCCAGCCCGATAAAATCAAGGCCTCGGTGACTGCCAGGGATAAGATACGTCCCGACGACTGGATCTGCCTGAACCTGGACACGTTTAACGATCAACAATCGCTGTACGCGCTTTACAGCAATCCCCTGGGCATCCAGATGGATAGCCGGGCCATCGGCGACGACGAAGACGTGAGTGTGGATGTGGTATGGTACAGCGAGGGACAGATCGACGATCTGGGCTATACGGTCGAAGTCAGGATTCCTTTTAAGAGCATCCGTTTTTCTCATCACGATCCTGTGGAGATGGGCGTTATCTTTGAACGCCGTATCAGCCGCGCATCAGAGAATGGGACGTATCCGGCTCTGGACCCGATGCAGGGACCGAATTTTTTCACGCAGACGCGGACGCTGATTTATCATGACGTGAAACATTACCGGCTCATCGAGATATTGCCCGGCGTTACATACGGGAATACCCGTTCCATAGACGAGGGAAGACTCGTCTTCGAAGGAGAGGATGCGGAAGCCAGTCTGACCACGAAAGTCGGTATCACGTCCCATCTGGTCTTTGACGGCACGGTGAATCCCGATTTCAGTCAAGTGGAAGCCGACGCCGGCCAGGTGGACTTCAACCAGCGGTTTGCCCTCTTCTACCCCGAAAAACGACCTTTTTTCCTGGAGGGAAGGGAACATTTCAATTTTGGTGGAGCTTCCAGTGGAGATCCCCTGGGTGCTGTCGTCCATACGAGGATGATCGTGGACCCGCTGGTGGGCGGGAAGTTGACAGGCAAGATCGGGGACAACAACACCATTGCATCGATTTATGCTTTGGATGAACTTCCCCAAGAGTTGAAGCAGGGGGAGTATGCGCACTTTGCCATCGTGCGGTACAAGAGGGCGCTGAACCAGGACAGTTTCATCGGCGGCTTCCTGACCGCCAGAGAATTGGATAATAGCTCCAACCGCGTCTACGGGACCGACGGGCAAATCCGCATCAACGGCTCGAGCAGGATTGGCTTTCATGCATTCCTCTCCCAGAGCGAAGATCGCAGCCAATCGACCAAAGACGATGGGCATGCTCTAGGCGTGAATTACTACTACAACACACGGGACTGGCTGATGAATCTGCGTCTGCAAGAACTCTCCGACGACTTCCAGACGGAGACGGGCTACGTCACACGCGTCGGCGTCACACGAATCCGGGCCGGAATCATCCGCATGTTCTATCCCCACTCAAAATTTCTACTGCGGATCGATCCTTTGTTGAACAACCAGTTCATCTACGACAAGGAGAGCCGGCAGTGGGAAAATTACAACGGGCTGTACCTGAACTTTGTGCTTCCTCGGAGTTCGAACCTGCGCATCGGGTACGCCTATGCCACGGAGATTTTCAGGCTCCAAAAATTCAGTCTAAGCCGAATAAGCCTGGATGGGCAGAGCCAGTTGACGAAACAACTCTACATCACGGGATCCTATGTTTACGGCAAAAAGATTCGATACATACGCGATCCCGATCTGCTTCCTTATCAAGGCAGGGGCAGCACGGCATCGGCCAGTGTGGTGTACCAGCCGTCAGAGAAATTTCATTCCAGTCTGGATTACAGCTACGAGGATTTTACCCGAGAGAGCGATGATGTCAAAGAGTATGATTACTCCATCGTACGATTCAGGAACACATACCAGATGAACCGCTACCTGTTTTTCAGGATTATCCTGGAGTACAACTCATTCCACGAGGAATTGTTGACGGATTTTCTCGCTTCGTTCACGTACATC
Source organism: uncultured bacterium (assembly GCA_964614115.1). Taxonomy (GTDB): domain Bacteria; phylum Zhuqueibacterota; class QNDG01; order QNDG01; family DSAB01; genus CAZTKR01. The sequence goes on from CAZTKR010000167.1 coordinate 2,396, forward strand.
CCGGGTACGGTGATCCACATCGGATACGGTTCTTTCTATGAAAAAATCCGATGGGTAGACGACCATTACGAGGATAGCAGCCGATTCTTGGAGACCAAACGGGGATTGTTCTTTAAGGCATCGTATCTGTGGCGGCTTTGACAGATAGAGCCGTGACTACAATTGAATTGCCGGAACCGAATGGGTTCAGGGGATTTCTCCTTGTCCTTCGTATATATAGGTAGGAGATGAATCACCCATTCAACATCGTCTTTGTACAAATCGCAGGGGAGGAACGATGAAAAATATGGCCGCCACATCCATGATGTTGCTCCTTGTTCTGGCCTGCCATACGGATCGAATCGTCGGTCAGGACGGGGAAGTGACAATTCAGGGGAACCTCCGAGTCCTCGTCGTCGAGGGGACGCCCCACGAAAGAGGCGTTCAGCACGGCACTCTCTTCAAGGAGGTCATCCAGCAGCTTGTCGATGTATGGAAGGATGACCTTGAGAGGACGTATCAGATGGATCCCGACAGCTTTGTATCCAGGTTTGTCGAGGAGACGGATTTTCTTTCTGCCATTCGTCAGCATACACCGGACCTTTTGGAAGAACTTCAGGGCATGGCCGAGGGTGCAGACATCGATTTTAACACCCTGTATGCCTTTCAACTCGTGGATGAAATATGGGTTCTGGGGCAGGAGATTGTCGTACAGAAGTGTACATCGTTTGGCGTGAACAGAACTGAGAATCATCCGACGATTACGGCCCAGAACCTGGATATCCCGTTCTTCCACGGATACCAAACCCTGCTCCACAGTAAAGACTCTGACAATGACATGGAGTCGTTCGCGTTTACTTTTCCCGGATACATCGGTGCCAACGGCATGAACAACAAGCGGGTCTCTGTGGTGGTCAACGCCATAATGCAACTCAAACCGTCCAGGTCGGGATTGCCGGTGGCGTTTGTCGTCCGGGGCGTGTTGGAAAAGAGCAGTTACCAGGAGGCCGTTCAATTTTTGGAAGAGGTTACCTTCGGCGCGCCTCAAAACTACCTCGTAGGAGGCATCCAGCAGATGGGTTCCTACGAATGCTCCGTGGATGAGGTGGCCGAGTTTATCCCGTTTGAAGACGCCTATTTTACATACCATACGAACCATCCTCTCATCAACGATAACTACACGGATGAATTCTTAAATTATTTGGACACAGAGGGCATGACGTTGGAGGAGTATCAAGGTCGATGCCTCCGATTCAATTCGTTGCAAGCCCATTACCCGGACAACAACGCTGTATTCGATGCGGACACGATGAAATCTATTTTCAGCAGAAGGGACTGGGGCATCAATAATCAGAGTACGTTTGGCTGTACCATCATGGTCTTATCCGATCCGCCCGAGCTTCTCGTGTCTCCGGGCCGGCCCGATGAACAGCCGTTCTTGCGGTTTACATTCTGAGCGAATTAAAGAGAGTTGGAATAGATACCGGTCAACCCGTATAAGGGAGATGGGTGATCCGGGTTCCTGGATGCTGATGATTCGCCAGTCTCCATTCTCTGTGTTCCGACGTGCTTTCATTTTTATTGAAACAATCCTGTTGAATGATCGTATTCTTAGGTAAGCATATCTTCGGAATACCGAATGAATATGCTTGATTTTTTGTTCTTTTGTTCGTAATTCCGAATAAATAGAGGGAGACATGATGAAGGTGCTCTCCAGAGCGGATGAACTCGTACTGCTGGCTGTCTGGCGACTTCAAGACAACGCGTACGGTGTGAGCATACGTAAACTCATCATCGAGTCTACCGGGCACGACTGGTCCGTAGGCGCCATCTACGATTCCCTGGAACGCCTGACGAATGGGGGGTATCTGGCCGCTTTTCAATCCGATCCCACGCCGGAGAGGGGCGGAAGGAGTAAGCGGTATTTTCGACTGACCCGGGATGGATTGGCCGCACTGCGAAAAACAAAAGACGTCCACGACAGCATGTGGATCGGTCTCCCGGACCTGGGTTTTGATCTCAAAACATCCTGATGAGGGAGCCGATGAAATCTCCTCCGAGACTGGCCCGGTGGATATTGACCGTCGCCAATCGTCAGCAAAACCGAACCGCCATCCTGGGAGATTTTGAGGAATTCTTTCACGAGATCGCCCAAGAGTCCGGCATTTTCAGAGCTTACCGTTGGTACTGGGGCCAGGCACTGAAGTCCATCCCCCGGTTCATTCAGACAACCGTTTATTGGAGGAGCGTGATGCTGAAGAATTATCTCAAGATGGCCGTGCGAAACCTGTTCAAGCAAACGTTTTTTTCGACGGTGAACATCGCCGGACTGGCCGTGGGCATAGGCTGTTGCCTTCTCATTCTCTTGTATGTTCAGCATGAAATGAGCTACGATGCGTATCACGCCCATGCCAACTGGATTTATCGGCTGGCTATGGACCTGAAGTGGAGCGGAGATGAGCATCGTATTGCAGGCGTGGCAGCGGTGACTGCCGAGGCCGTTGTGAACGATTATCCTGAAGTGGAGGATGCCGTTCGCATCTATCTGGAGGATCGGACGCGATACCGGCTTTTCAACGGGGACCGGACCTTCCTGGAATCGCGAATCGCCTACACGGACGCCAGTTTCTTTGATGTATTCTCGATCCCCCTGATCGCCGGAGACCCGTCATCGGCGTTGGCCGAGCCCAATTCTCTGGTCATGAGTGAGAAAATGGCTTACAAATATTTTGGAGAGGACGATCCCCTGGGCAGAATCCTGACGATGGATAATGCGACTGATTATAAAGTAACGGGTGTATTTAAAGAAATCCCCAGTAACACGCATTTCCATTTTGATTTTTTTGGGTCTCTCACCAGTCTTGAAGATAGCCGGGCGCCTTGGTGGCTTCACAACATCACGTTCCGTACGTATCTTCTCCTCCATGAAAATGCCGATCCCAGGGAACTGGAGAAGAAGTTACCCGACATGGTGAGAAAATACGTGGCCCCGCCGATGGAACAATCGTTCTCCAAAAGCTGGGAAGAGATCACACAGATGGGCATGGGCGTCCGCTATTTCCTCCAGCCCCTGAAGAACATTCACCTGCATTCGGATTTGCAGTATGAGCTGGAGCCCAACGGAGACATCAAATATGTGATCATTTTCTCCTCCATCGCGTTTTTTATCCTCTTGATAGCCTGCATCAATTTCATGAATCTGTCGACGGCACGTTCTACCCGCCGGGCCAGGGAAGTGGGTGTTCGAAAGGCCGTGGGCTCGCTCCGCTGGCAGCTCATCTTCCAGTTTCTGGCCGAAGCGCTTTTCCTGAGCTTCCTCGCCCTGGTGCTTGCGCTGATCCTTACCAGCCTGGCCTTGCCCTATTTTAACGACCTGGCACAGAGAGATATCTCCCTATCCCATTTGGTCCAAGGCATGTTCCCTCTCTATCTTTTGGGTTTTGTCGTGGTGGCAGGCGTGATTTCCGGGAGCTATCCCGCCTTTTTTCTCTCTTCGTACCGGCCTGTGGATGTGTTCAAGGGACAGAGCGCACCCGGTGCGAAGAGCCGATGGTTGCGGAACGGTCTGGTGGTTTTTCAGTTTTTCGTCTCTACGGTGCTGATTATCGGGACGCTGGTCGTTTCCCGGCAAATGCATTTTGTTCAGAACAGAAAACTGGGATTCGAAAAAGACCAGGTTCTTGTTATCCACGATACCTATGTTCTGGGTGCACAGATTGAATCCTTTAAACAAGCCCTGCTGCAAAATCCGAAGATAGGCAGCGCCACGATCACCGGTTTCCTGCCGGTAGATTCCGATCGTATGATGGATGTGAATAATCCTGAAGGCATTTACCGTGAGAAGGGCACTCCCATGGAGACCTGGCCCGTGGATTTTGACTACGTCAAGACCATGGGCATGGAAATCGTAGCCGGCAGGGATTTCTCGCGGGCATTCTCCACGGATTCATCGGCCATTATCGTGAACGAGGCAGCGGTCAGGCAATTCGGCTGGGAGAATCCCATCGGGAAGAAGATAGGGGATTGGCGCAGGATCGATGGCCAGCGGATTCTCGTCGATTTTCCGGTCATCGGCGTTGTCAAGGATTTCCATTACGAGTCCCTGAGGAATTATATCGGGCCCCTCAGGCTCTTCATCGGACGGAGCCCTGACCTTCTGTCCCTGCGGATGCATGCCGAAGATATCTCCCAGACGATGGACTGGATCCGGGAACAATGGGCCGTTTTCGTGCCTGGAGAACCGTTTGACTTCTCCTTCATAGACGACCGGTTTGATGCCATGTACCGTTCGGAGCAACGCTTTGGCGATATTTTCGCCGTGTTTTCTGTACTTGCCGTGTCCATCGGTTGTTTGGGCCTTCTGGGACTGGCCGCCTTCACGGCCGAGAGAAAGATCAAGGAAATCGGGATTCGGAAGGTGCTGGGTGCGTCGGTATCCGGGATTGTGGTTTTGCTGTCTAAAACATTCATCAAATGGGTACTCATCGCCAACGTGGCCGGATGGCCGGTGGCCTATTTCATTATGAAACGCTGGCTCCAGGGATTTGCCTACCGAACGGACATGACACCTCTCACATTCGTCCTTTCCGGAGTGCTCACATTCGTCATCGCTTTTTTAACCGTGAGCTACCAGGCGATAAGGGCGGCACGGATAAATCCTGCAAAGTCGTTGAAGTACGAATAAGATAGAGGGAATCGGGCCTCTCCGATACTGGATTGGCTGCATTCGATGAATCATCCGAAGCAACTGTCCAAAACGGCCTGGGACATATCCACCGGGACATCGATTATGTGCTCGATTTAGGCCGTTTTTATGCGTATATTGCCGGAGAAAAATATACAATCCCGTTTTCATATCGTCATCGATTTGGAGGAATGAGATGGTTTCTGTGATGGCAGATCCGAAAGAGGAAATCCAGCAGCTCCTGAAAAAAATCAACCGGGCCTGGACTGAAAGTCAAACGGAGATACTGAACGAGGTGTTTCATGAAGATATGATGATCGTATCTCCGGATTTTCAGGTCTTGGGTAAGGGCAGGGAAGCCTGTGTGAAGAGCTACGAAGATTTCATACGGCAGGCCACTCTGAGGGAATTCTCCGAGTCCGACGCCACCATCGAAGTATGGGAGCATACCGCCTTGGCGTCGTACCGGTTTGATATGGCCTGGGAGATGGACGGACAATCCTTCCAGGAAGCCGGGCGCGATGTTTTTGTTTTTACTCTGCAACACAACCGGTGGCAGGCGGTCTGGAGGACGATACTCCCTCTGCCGGAGGTATCATCGGGCTGATCATGGCACCGTCTCACCCTATTCACCGTCATCGTTTAGTCATGACAAGATAATCTCCCCCAAATCTATGCATACGACCGGACCTGCGGATTGCTTCATATCACCGCTTATATGAAGGTGTATACTTCCTGTCTATGGCCTTCACGAAAAACATCCATTTGTAATGGAAGAGGACAGGCACGGCGAGTACAGAACCCACTGCATCGCCATCCCTGGTAGGAAATGCTTCGCCCATACTAAAACGCGATCGATTGTATTTTATCGATTAATCCAAATGGAAGGATCGTTCCTGTACGTTGCTGCCGGCTTTCAGATGAATGTGATACAATCCCGATGCCAGGCGCGTGCCTGCATCGTCGCATCCATTCCACGTGATCTCATAAACGCCGGGTTTTTTCACTTCTTCGACCAGGCGCCGAACCAGATTGCCGTTTGAATC
>CAZTKR010000168.1:0-8088 GCA_964614115.1 uncultured bacterium
TACATCATCAACCGCCTAAACAGGTAACTCCACATAGAAACCATTAAAGAAATATAATACTAACGACTATATAATAAAAAGGAGAATTATAAAAGTCAATGAAAAAGTGGATAATTACAATAAAGCACTAAAAAATCAACTCTCAAAAACAGGATATTGGGGCTTGTGGAATAATTATAAAGATACAGGAATAATCCAGGCGATTATTTTTGGAATCGTTCAGGGTCGTGATGATCCACTGCATTTTTCGATTTCCTCTCCGATGATGCGGATACCCTCTCGTATTTTATCCTCCTGAACGGATGCATATCGAAGTCTCATCTGGTTCGAGCCATTCTCGTTCAGATAAAAGAGACTGCCCATGCTGAAGGCAACGCCCCGCTTCAGGGCGTTTTCCCACACACGCTGAAGAGCGATGTGCTTGGGCAGGGTGACCCAGAGATAGATCCCTCCGTGGGGACGGATGAAGGTGGTTTCCTCGGGAAAGTATTTTTTGATAGCGTCGACGAGGGCTTGCAACCGTTTCTGGTACGTGCGCTTCAGATAGCGTAGATGGGTGGCCATGTATCCCCGCGCGTGAAACTCGGTAATGGCCGCCTGGATGAAGAGACTGGTGCAGAGATCGGAGTACCGTTTGAGTTCTGACAACGGGGCGATGACGTCCTGGGAGGCGACGATCCATCCGACGCGCAGCCCGGGCATCAGAACTTTGGAATACGTCCCGATATGGATGACTTGACCCGATGTGTCCAGAGCCTTGAGTAGGGGTAGGTCGGGCCCGGAGAACCGGAGGTCGCTGCCGTAGTCATCCTCGACGATGGGAATCTGGTATTTTTCCGCCAGGGAGACGATGCGCTCCCTCCTGTCGTTGCGCATCGTGGTGCCCGTGGGATTATGAAACGATGGAATCGTGAATATAAACTTGGGACGGTGTCTCACCAAAATGTCTTCCAGAAGATGCACTTTCATGCCCCAGTCGTCCATGGGAATCCCGATGATCTTGGCCTGGAGGAATTGATACGAGCACAAGGCCCCGGTGTACGTGGGATTCTCGACCACGACGGCATCGCCGGGTTCCAGGAGCAGTCTTCCCACGAGATCGATGGCCTGCTGGGCGCCGTTGACGATGAGAATATTCTCGGGCGATACGTGGACATCCTTCTTCCGCAGATGGTTGGAAAGAATCGTGCGGAGCCCCTCATCTCCCAAGGCTCGGGTGTAATCGAAGATGGAATCACTCCTATGTCGAAGAACGCTGTTGATGGATCGCTGGAATTTCTGGATGGGGAAATCGGGAAACCCTTTCTGGCTCCACACAAAGGATATGCACACGTGGGCGGACTCGCTCTGGTAAAGAGTCAGGAGTTTGTCGGAGATCCGTTGTTTTAATTTTTCGGATAGATGCTGAGCCCAATCGAACATGTTGTAGTATGCGATGTGGTCGTGTGCGGGCATGCTATCCGGTTGGATGACAAACGTGCCCCTTCCCACATGTGAATAAGCGTAACCCTCTGCCTCCAACGCCTTGTATGCACTGATGACGGTATTTCGGTGAATGCCCAGGGTGTCAGCAAGTGCCCGGGTTGTGGGAAGGCTATCGCTGTTTTTGTACTGTCCTTTGATGATGAGGTTTTTGATTCCCTCTTTCAGTTGAACGTAGAGGGGGACGGATGATTTTTTATCGATGGTTATTTTCATCGGAATCCCTTTTAATTGAGATCGTCCAATTTAATCCAAAATCAACAGACCAATCGAAGGTTTTGGTGCCTGTATGATATGCCAATGTGCGCGATAATCGGTAGATCAATTCTAAAAATATCAAATTTTAATATAAAAATACTTGATTGTACCATAAAAAATAATAAATTCTATGAGGCATTGCAAGGAAAAAATAAAATAAGATAGACCAATCTGTGGATAAAGAGGGTTTGAAAAGTCTACAACGTATAACAATAAGGAAGGATCGTCGTGCGAGTGTATATCGTTGCTGAAAATTCAGACATCCTTTCATCCTTTATAAATGTGATCCAGGATTTCGGTCAAGGAATACGATGAGAAGATACGCTCAGCATTTTGTCGCCATTGTGTTGTCAGCGGGGCTGTCCCATGCCCAGACGGATGTTGCGACCACACGAATCGAGGTGTCGCATATTTCTGGAAACGTGTATATGTTGACAAAACGCCGTCCCATTACGTACCGGGGGCAGAGCATCGAATGGACAGGGAATATATGCGCATCCGTGGGCCCTGAGGGCATCCTTCTTGTAGACAACGGCTTGGCGCACGCGGCCGATTCCATCAACGCGGCTCTGCAAAATATCGGTCAAGGAGCGATCCGAACCATCGTCAACACCCACCGGCATTCGGATCACACCGGTGCAAACCATGTGCTGGGTACCCGTATTCCCATCATCGCTCACGAGAACACACGGAAGGAGATGATGACCGAGAAATCCTATCCCAACGGCTATACCATACCGGCAGCACCCGGGGAAGCACTGCCGACGATCACGTTCACGGATTCGTTGTCCGTGCATTTTAACGGTGAAAAGGTCACACTCCTTTATTTTCCCCACGGCCACACGGAGGGGGACATCGTCGTATACTTCACCGGGTCCAACGTGCTCTACATGGGGGATACGTACAACGGTCATTTTTTCCCGCGAGTCGTGGGGGACGTGAAAGCATATGCTGAAAACTATCGAAGGCTGATTCACCGACTCCCTCAAGATGTGAGTATTCTGTCGGGGCATCGCCCTGCCGCTTCTTTGGAGGATATGAAGGTTTTTCAGAGCATGCTCTCGGAGACGATATCGGCCATTCAGGAGCAGATGTCCGCCGGAAAGAAACTGGATGCCATCAAGGCACAGGGGCTTCCGGAAAGATGGCAGTGGTGGGGACGGGAGGATGTCATCAATGCCCTGACCGAGGAGGAGTGGATCGAAGTCGTTCATCATAGTTTGTCTAATCATAGTGTACGGGAAAAATAAAATGAGGAAGACAGTCCTTATCGTTCTGGGGTTGCATCTGGTCGCCATCCTGCTGGGAACCTCATGCAAGAAAAAATCCACAGGCGTTGAAACGGATGCTTATGTGTCTTTTGACTGGCCCGTGTCCAGTCCGGACGACCAGGGATTCGATGCGAATCTCCTGGCAGATGCTCTGGAAGAGGCCAGGGAGAGGACGTTTCTCGTCAGTCTTCTGGTCGTTCGGCATGGGTATCTTGTCGTGGAGGAGTATTTCACCGGATGGAATCCCGATGATGCCTACAGCATTCGGTCCGTCACAAAGAGTCTGATCTCTGCATCGGTGGGCATTGCGCTCCACCAGGGCTTCATCGACAGTCTGGATCAGAGACTCCTGGATTTCTTCCCGGAATACAACACACCCAGTCTGGACCCCAGGAAACGCCAGATTACCATCCGGCATCTTCTCACGATGCGGGCCGGCTTCGACAGGGACGAGAATGTAGACCCTCAGTTTACCAACAGTACGAATTGGATCCGGGATACGATCCGGCTTCCTCTGATCAACGACCCGGGAGAAACATTCACGTATTCCACGATGGCCGTGCATCTCCTGTCGGGTGTCATCACGAAAGCGACGGGAATGAGTACGCTGGATTTTATGAAAACCTATCTATGCGAACCGTTGGGCATTTCCATCCGTCTCTGGGATCAAGACCCCCAGGGATACTACTTCGGAGGCGGTTCGATGTACATGACATCGAGGGATATGGCAAGATTCGGGCATCTGTACATAGAAGACGGCCTCGTGGACGAGCAACAAATCATCCCGGCTGAATGGATCGATGCGTCGTTCCAGAATTCCACGGGTGAATACAGGGAATGGGGCGTTCTCGAAGAGTTGGGGTACGGGTATCTGTGGTGGCTGGGGAAAATTCAGAATCATCCCATCCAGTTTGCCAGCGGGTATGCTGGCCAGTATATCATCCTGATTCCCGATGTGGACGTTGTGATTGTGACGACGGCCATCTTCCCTTTTAACGACGAAATTGCCGATGCGCAGTCAGAATCGATATTCGAACTCATAGCCGATCATATTTTACCGTCCATCCGAGAGACACCGTGATCGGTTTCATGGTAGTACCTTTATCTCCGTCCTAATGAAGAATGGGAGGGTATCATGTTCAAAAGAATCGGAATCATTTTCATCGTCCTCATAATCAGTGGTACAGGATGCAGGAACGGGCGCACCGGGTATTTTGAATGGGGGAATCTGCGGAATCTGGGCCCCCGCATCAATTCTCCCGGTAAGGACGAACACGTCACATTCACGGGGGACGGAAAAACGATGTATTTCGCATCCATCCGAGAAGGTGGCATGGGAAATTATGACATATACATGTCCAGACTTGAGGACGGAGAGTGGAGCAAGGCAGAGTTGATGGCTTCTCCCATCAATACCGAGAGGGATGATTTCGATGTGTTTGTCACCCTTGACGGGCAGAGGTTGTTTTTCGCATCAAACCGGGATAACGAGGATCCTTACTGGAATTGTGACATCTACGTCAGCCGATGGGATGGAAAGGGATGGGGGGAGCCTGAAATCTTCGACAGGTCGTTTGTGACGCCCGGCAAACCGGATTGGGGCGCTGCGTGTCCAGAAGATATGCTGACGTTTATTTTCTCCAGCGGGATGGCCCCGGCAAAGGAGGGCATGGTCCAGATTTTTCAGTCGACACGGCTGGGAGATGGATGGACAGAACCGGAGCTGTTGCCGGAACCCGTGAATACGGGAGGATGGGAGGCCACGCCATACGTGACCCCGGATGGAAGATATTTATACGTCAACTCGGGCCGTGGAAGAGCGGATAAAACGGACGTGGACATCTGGAAATTCGAACTTGTGGACGGCCGATGGGCCAACACCGAATTGATGGACGGCCCCTTCCGCTCGAATCAGCACGATTACGATCCGTGCATCTCTCCCGATGGGAAGACGTTTTATTTTACTTCCACCAGGGACGGCGGATTGGGCGCTTCGGATATCTGGGCCGTGGATAGAATATATAAAAAACCTAATCCGTATGCGACTTTCCTCCGAGAGACGGCCCATCTGGATTTTACCCATCCTGTGTTCTCCGATGTCATCTCGGCGGTCACGGATACCGACATGTCGCTGGAAGAAAGATTGGAAGCCCTTTATTATTTCACCCGGGATTCCATCACTTTCGTTCCAGACGCCAGCTTATACGCTTCCGAGGCCCTGGAGAAGAGAAAGGCCATCTGCTATTCCAAGGCCATGGTCTTTGTATCATTCTGCCGTCGCCTGGGCGTTCCCGCAAAACTGGCCAGGGCAGAATTTGTGTTTTCCGACAAGCCGAGACCCCACGGCCACGGCATCGCAAAACTGTTCTATAGCGGGAAATGGCTGTACATCGATACGGTCTCCAACCGGGAGGCCTGGGGCTATTGGGACAAACCCAATGCCGATGCGTTGCGTGCACCCGCGTTTTCGTTGGAGCAGAATGTGTTTGTCGGTGAACCATTCCTCGAAGATGTGGTTTTTGGCGATTTCGAAACTAACGACGTGCCGGAGCCGTGGCTGGAAAGCATGCGGGAGTTTCAGGAAACGGGGAGCTGGTAGAAAAATACATATAAGGACTGAGCCGATCTCCTGCCCTCATCCGAAACTGGACGATGATGGAGGGTTGCATCGGAACAGATATAATCTTTCGTTGTATCGCATCGTAAAAAATCCTTATATTATTCGAAAATCCTGTCCGGTGTTGCCGAGTAGAAGAAGTGCTCCGGCGCATCTTAACGTGTTTACCGGAGGAGTCCGGAAGGTGATAAATATCTCTCACCATGTTATCTGATAACCAGCGTATCTCAAGAGTAGCATCCACACGACCGTTTCGGATTTAATTGTATCGGTCGCAACGACAGGATTCATCCTTATTATAATATTCGCCTTTTCCCCGATCTTGCGAATACAACACAGGGTCATTCATATCGCCGGTATCCATTATACTATCATTCTTTGATTTTCATCCTTCATGTCTGTCTGAGAGATCGCAGATTACTTCTCATGATCGGATATGAAAAAGCAAAACGTCCGCCTTATCATGAGAGTAGAAATTTTTTTCTTTTTTTCGACAAAATGAAGGATTATATTTTATAGAAACGTCATTTAGATGGTGAGGATCTCCCGAATACATTCCAGGTTTTAAGAGAAAGGCACTCCATCATGCGTTGGGTACATTTAACGGTTTGTTTCTTTCTCATTTTTTCCGTTATTTTCGTCTTGGATGGTGGACGTCGATCAGGGACCCGACGGTCGGATCATTCCGAAGAATTTCCCAACGAGTGGTTTTTTGCTCAGAGGGCGTTTCCCTCGCAGGACATCAACTACGAGGCGTATAAACACGCCGTGCTGCATACCCGAATCCTGAGGAAGCAATCGGAACCCAACGATCATCCGTGGACATTTGCCGGACCGACCAATGTCGGGGGCAGGCTGACGGATGTGGACATGCCGACCACGGGCTACGATACCATCTATGCAGCCACGGCCTCGGGCGGCGTTTTCAAGACCGTTAACCGCGGTCAGTCCTGGACGCCCATCTTCGACCAGGCTCTGAGTCTTTCCATCGGTGATATCGCCATCGATCCGTCGAATCCCCAGGTCATTTACGTCGGGACAGGGGAAGTCAATGCCGGCGGCGGATCGATGACGTACGGTGGGATGGGTATGTACAAATCCACCGACGGGGGAGAGTCATGGACGCATCTCGGTTTGGAGGATACACGTTATATCGCCCGGATCGTCATCGATCCTGAAGATACAGAACGGATATACGTGGCTGCCATGGGAAAGCTGTTTGCCAAGAATGACCAACGGGGGCTCTACCGTTCCACCGATGGGGGCACGTCCTGGGAGAACATCCTATTCGTCTCGGATTCCACGGGATGTATCGATGTCGTCATTCATCCCCGGCAGTCGAGGATTTTGTATGCGGCCATATGGGAACGCATACGCCGACCCCAGAAGCGATATTATGGCGGCCCGACGAGCGGTCTCTACTGGTCGAGTGACGGCGGGGATACATGGGAAGAATTGACCAACGGTCTGCCCCACAGCTCTCCCACAGTTGGGAGAATCGGCATATCCATCTGTGAGTCGAGTCCGAATATCCTCTACGCTATCTATGCCGATAACATCGGCTTTTTTGATGGTGTGTACAAATCGGAAGACGGGGGGGAATACTGGTCCTTAACGAACGATGCCGGCTTGGAATACCTATTCTCCTCCTACGGCTGGTGGTTCGGCAATATACGCGTCGATCCGACGAATCCCGATGTGGTGTTTGCCCTGGGTCTGGACCTGTATAAAACGTCGGATGGTGGTCGGCATTGGTATAACGTTTCGCATCAGGATCATGTTCATGTTCATGTGGATCAGCACGGTATGATGATCCATCCGCAGAATCCCCAATTTATCGTGCTGGGTAACGACGGAGGTTTGTACATCAGCCAGAACGGTGGGACGGCATGGAATAAGTCACCCGGACTGCCCATCACTCAGTTCTATACGTGTGAAATCGATTATCAGTCTCCCCACCGCTTATACGGGGGAACCCAGGACAACGGTACTGTTCGAACCTTAACCGGGGACGTACATGGGTGGACATCCATTCTCGGCGGCGACGGTTTTTATATCCTGGTCGATCCGTCGGACAATAATTATGTCTATGCAGAGTATCAGTGGGGGGGGCTGAGACGGTCTGTGGATGGGGGATCCCGTTTCCAGTCTGCCAAGCAGGGGATTGGGTCGAATGAATCGACCAATTGGAACGCGCCCGTGGTCTTCAATCCCGCCAATCCGAGAACGCTCTACTTTGGCACGAATCGGATTTACAAGTCGTCGAATCGGGCCCAATCCTGGTCGGCCATCAGTCCCGACCTTTCCGACGGCCCGTATCCGACATATCCTTATGATTATAACTATGCGTGGAGGTTCGGCACAGTCACCACGATTGCCGTAGCGCCTTCGGACACGAATGTCATCTATGCGGGCACGGACGACGGCAATGTCTGGGTAACTCTTGACGATGGGGAAGAA
>CAZTKR010000169.1:0-7998 GCA_964614115.1 uncultured bacterium
TTTTTCAATGCCTCATACTCTTAATAAAAGGTCACCAGTAATGTACGCTATCATTCCGCTAAAAGTGCCGCGGATCCTCGTGGGCATTGCAGGAGGGAGCGGATCGGGTAAGAGTGTCGTGGCCCGAACGATACTCGACGAAATTGGATACGATAAATCGGCCATAATCCAGCAGGATGCCTATTACCGCGAGCTTTCCCATCTCTCGCCCTCGGATCGTGAGAAACGAAATTTTGACCATCCCGATGCCATCGATGTTCCTCTCCTGACGGCACAGGTTCAGGCTCTGATGGCCGGTAAAGTCGTGGAGACACCTGTTTATGATTTTGTGCATCATGAGCGCAAGGCTCAAACCCGGAGCGTCGGACCCGTGGAGGTGCTCCTGCTGGAAGGCATCCTCGTACTCCATTACCCACAGCTCCGTGACAGGATGGATATCAAGGCGTTCGTGGATACCGATCCGGATATTCGACTGATGCGCAGGATCAGACGAGACACAAAAGAACGGGGCAGGACCGTGGAGTCGGTCATGGAACAATGGGAGGCATCGGTGCGGCCCATGCATTTGGAATTTGTGGAACCGTCGAAGCGGTATGCCGATGTTATCATACCGGGTGAAAGCATCGATACGAAAGCCGTCGATCTTCTCAAGACAAGGCTCCGGTCTGTTTTGGATGAAAGGGGTGACGCTTGAACTGGAAATTTTGGCTGGGTATTGTAATAAGCGCCCTGTTCCTGTTTTTGGCCTTCCAAAAAGTAGATTTTCACGAACTGGAACAAGCCCTGAAGAACGCCAATTATCTCTATCTGATTCCTGCCAGTGTCCTGACGATTCTAAGCGTTTGGATACGGGCGTATCGCTGGCATTACCTGCTCCAGCCCGTGCGCCGAATCAGGATGAGCAGCCTGTTCTCAGCCACATGCATCGGCCTGATGGCCAACAACGTCTTCCCTGCCCGATTGGGGGAATTCGTACGGGCCTACGCCATCGGAGAGAAGGAATCCATCAGCAAGAGCGCGTCGTTCGCAACCATCGTCCTGGAACGGATTTTTGACGGGATTACGGTTCTGCTCTTCTTATCGGTCGTTCTGCTGTTTAATTCCTTCTCTTTGACCGGACAAATGCGTTACGCAGCGTATGTGGCCTGCGGCATTTATGTGTTTGCCTTGGCCTTTTTAATCTTATTAAAAGTGAAGACCGATAAGGCCCTGGATATCGTCCATTTTATGTCCAGACCCTTGCCCCATAAATTACGGGATGGTCTCATCAGTCTCTTGCATTCGTTTACCACAGGACTGCAGATACTCCATGATTCCCGTAACATCATTGTGTCCAGTTTCTTGTCGATATTCGTTTGGCTGCCCATCGGATTCAACATCCACATTCTGCTTCGATCGTTCGACATCCATCTGCCCATTTACGCCGCTTTTTTCCTGTTGGTCATGCTTTGCATCGGTGTGATGATACCCGCAGCCCCCGGGTTCGTCGGCACGATTCAACTGGTTTTTGTGGCGGGACTGGGTCTATTCGGCATTTCCCGGAGTCATGCCCTGAGTTTTTCCTTCCTGTTTCATGCTACACAGTATATCCCCATCACCGCCCTCGGGCTCATTTTCGTGTTCGTCGAGGGATTCTCCCTCTCGCAGATTGGACGCCGTTCCAAGAAGGCGTTTGAGGAACCTACCGTACGTTGAGTGTTCATCCCAAAACCGTACCGACAGAGTCCTTCCGTTTTAAAACGGTGGATGAAAGTCGTCGTTTTTTAAAGCGTATATCCTATCGTGGGGAGTGTGATTTCACACCCTTGAGGTAAGACGTCATCGTCCATTCAGTTGAGGATTCGATGGTGTGGAAATGATGCGGGCATGAATCGAGTATGCATTACGCATGACTGTATCTTGTCCGGTTTTCTTCCCAGAGCCGCAGAACCTCGCCCACAAAGTAGATGGATCCTGCGCAGCATACGGCGTCTTCCTGGTGTGCCAATTCCATGCCCCTGAGCCACGCGTCCCGAATGTCGGGGAGCACCTCCACTCGTTTTCCCTGACTGGCAGGCAATGTAAGGAGGGCGTTGGGTTCCAGGGCCCGGTCGCTCAGGGGCCGCGTCAGGATGATGGCTTCCGCCAT
Source organism: uncultured bacterium (assembly GCA_964614115.1). Taxonomy (GTDB): domain Bacteria; phylum Zhuqueibacterota; class QNDG01; order QNDG01; family DSAB01; genus CAZTKR01. The sequence continues at coordinate 2,129 of CAZTKR010000169.1, forward strand.
CGGTGCGATTTGCCGGTACATCCGGCGGTAATTTTTATCCTGCAGAACGCCGAACACGAGAATCAATCGTTTATACTGGAATAGTGTCTTCAGCGCTCTTGTGAGGGTGCGGATGCCCATGGGGTTGTGGGCAGAATCCAGTACCACCGTGGGATTCCTCTGGAGCACGTCGAGACGGGCCCGCCAGTCGACGTGCTGGAGGCCCATACGAACCGCTTCCTCCGGGATATGCCAGCCCTGTTCCCGTAATTCATCCACAGCTAAAAGAGCCAGAGCGGCGTTTTTAACCTGATGGTGACCCAGGAGTCGCAGGGAGAGGCTTTTATAATTCGTCGTTTGTGTTCGACAGTCGAAGCGGCTTTCGTATTCCGAGAGATGAAGGTGCGAAATCCTGACATGATCGGAAGTAAATTGAAGAGGAACGTTTCGTTCTTCGGCCGCCTGGGATAAGGCCTCTTTAACACGCCAGTGAGTCGCCCCGCACACGCAGGGAATGCCGGATTTTAAGATGCCTGCCTTCTCCCGGGCGATGGACGCCAGGCGTTTTCCCAGAATACGGGTGTGCTCAAGCCCGATCTCCGTAATCAGTGTGAGCCGGGGCATCACCACAGTGGTGGCATCCAGCCGTCCGCCCAGACCTGTTTCCAAAACAGCCATGTCCACATCGTTCTCAGAGAAATGGAGAAAGGCCATAGCCGTCAGAATCTCGAAGAAGGAAGCGCCGGTGGCCTCGATGTGGGGGAGCATATGCTGGATGGTTTCCACCACTTTATTCTGACCGATGGACTGGCCCCGGATTTGAATGCGCTCCCGCATGTCAACAAGATGGGGTGAGATATACCGTCCTGTTTTATATCCGGCCTCCCGGAGGATGGATTCCAGGATAGCGACGGTCGATCCTTTTCCGTTGGTTCCGGCCACGTGGATGGAGGGGAACCGGCGTTCGGGGTGGCCCAGGCGGTCCATCAGATTTCGTATATTCTCCAGGCCGAGTTTCATCCCCTGGGCTCTGCGGGAGAAGAGGTAGTCCACGGCCTGCTGAAAGGTTTCGATTTTCACGGGGGATAAGTTAATCAGAATTTTATGCTAATGCAAGGGGGAACGTCGCCTCTTGTTCCTACGGTCCCCGTGGGAACAAGAAAAACATTCACAATGGAAGTGGGGAACTTAATCGTCATGCGATCATTTAATGTCCGTGTTTTAAAAGGGACGTTCGGGAATTATCCATGAATCCATAACTGTGTATGTTGACAATGTCTTCGATTTTATCTATATTAATTATTCCTTTTAAATCGGTGAAGGATTCTTCATGATCGATTTTTTCAAGAACTCGTTACATATACTGAGTATACAGATTCTTCTCATCGCTTCTTGCTCCCACAGCCAAGTACCGACGTTTGATCAATTCCATGCATTTGAATATCTTACAAAACAATGCAGCTTCGGGCCCCGGAATCCCGGCTCTGAGGGTCATGAAGAATGCCTCCGATATCTTGTCGAAGAACTAAGGCGTTATGCAGACGATGTGGTGAAACAACCATTTTTCCAGGCGATCCCGGTGACGAAAAAATCGGTGACGCTCACCAATATTATCGCTTCGTTCGGCCGGCAGGGCCATCGAATCCTTCTGTGCGCCCATTGGGATACCCGGCCCATAGCGGATTTCGATCCCAAGCCCGAGAACCGGGATAAACCCATCATGGGCGCCAACGACGGAGCTTCGGGCGTGGCCGTGCTCTTGGAGATTGCACGGATTCTACGGCAGCATCCACCACCCGTGGGTGTGGATATCGTCCTGTTCGACGGGGAGGATTCGGGAATCGAAGGCCGATCCGATACATGGTGTCTGGGCTCGCGTTATTTTGCCCGTAACAAGCGATTCGATTATCATCCGCGATTCGGAATCCTGCTGGATATGGTGGGAAAGCGGAATCTTCACCTGCTCATCGAGCGGAACTCCGACAGGTACGCCCCGGAATTGGTGGATCGCGTGTGGTCGAAGGCGGAAGACATCGGGCTTCAGGCCTTCGATCGCCGTTTGGGTCCTGAGATGATCGACGACCATTTAGAGCTGTTGAATGTGGGCATACCCACCATCGATATCATCGATTTTGATTATCCCCACTGGCATACACTGGAGGACACGGAGGACAAGTGCAGTCCCGAGAGTCTGGGAATCGTGGGTACCCTTCTGCTCCACCTGATCTATGAGTAAGCATCGCACGTGGATCGAAGTGACCGTGTCGTGCAGCCTCTGCTCCAAAGAGGCCGTGGGGAATTTTCTTTTAGAGCAGGGCAGTTGTGGGCTGGAAGAAGGGGGTGAATGCGTTAAAGCCTATTTCTCCCAAGGGGACTTTCATCCTCGTACCGAAAATGATTTGAATGTTTTTTTGAACAGTCTGCGCGAGATGGGTCACAGCATCGGCCATCCCGATGTTCGTGAAGTACTGGAACAGGATTGGAGCCGGATGTGGAGAGCGTACTTCAAGCCGCTCCGCGTTGCGCCGGGAATCGTCGTCAAGCCCCCCTGGGAAGAATGGTCATCCCGTGCCGGTGACATCGTCATCGACATCACGCCCCGAATGGCCTTTGGAACGGGCACGCACGAGACGACCCGGCTTTGCATCCAGCTACTGGAGAGCCATTTGGAGCCGTCCCAATCCGTCCTCGATGTGGGGACAGGGTCTGGCATCCTGGCCATCGCGGCAGCCAAGCTCGGTGCGTCGACGGTGCTGGCTCTGGAGATCGATGAGGACGCGGTGGAAAACGCCAAAGAAAACATCATCCAAAATCAGGCTGAGGATCGTGTGAGCGTCTACACCGGTTCCATCGATTTCCTGGAGCCGCAACGGTTCGACTGCATTCTGGCCAATATCGATAAGCAGACGTTGATCCATCTTCTTCCCAGGCTGAAGCCGTACATGTACTCCGGCAGTAAGCTGATTCTTTCGGGAGTTTTAACATCAGAAAGGTCGGACATGGAAGCCTTTCTTTCCTCCACCGGTTTCCGAATCCTGGAGGCCAGGGAGGAGGGCGAGTGGGTGGGTCTGGTCGCAGGAGGGGAATGATAGATGTATCGCTGTAACAAGCAGGGTAAGCGAGCAACACCCCCGTATTTATGTATGGGTAGGTGATGCATGATGGCACAGCGTCAAAATCATAAAAAGGCGGCCCTGGTCACTCTGGGCTGTCCCAAGAATCAGGTGGATTCCGAGGTGCTGGCCGGAGAGCTGGTCAGGGGCGGATTGACGCTGGTCGGCCGTTTAGAGGATGCCGACCTCATCTTTATCAATACCTGTGCGTTCATCGATGAGGCCAAGCAGGAGTCTGTGGATGCGATTTTGCAGGCCGTGGAACTCAAGAAAAACGGCAAGGGCCCGAAAGTCTATGCCTGGGGGTGCCTTCCGCAGCGTTATCGTGAAGACCTGAAGGCAGAAATCCCGGAGCTGGACGGTCTCTTCGGTGTGGAACCGTACGAGGAGATGGGATGGTTCCTGTTTAATGGGTCGTACCGATGGTCTTCGGAAGCGTTCAACAGACGCATTCTTTCCACGCCGCCGCACACGGCTTATCTGAAGATTGCCGACGGCTGCGATCATCGATGCACCTTCTGCGCGATTCCCGGTATCAAGGGAAGATACCGGAGTCGATCCGTGAACAGTCTGGTGGAGGAGGCCGCCGCATTGGCCGACAAGGGTGTGAAAGAACTCATCCTGATCGCCCAGGACACGACGGCTTACGGATCGGACCTGGAGGACGGCAGCCGGCTCATCACCCTTCTGGAAAGACTCGTCTCCGTGGAGGGGATTCGATGGATTCGACTCCTTTACAGTCATCCGGCTCATCTGACGGATGAGATTATCGAATTCATGGCCGGGGAAGCAAAGGTCTGCTGTTACATAGACCTGCCCCTTCAGCATGTTTCGGACGAGATGCTCCGGCGTATGGGACGCAGCATGGGATCGACAACCATTAAGAAACTCATCCATCGTTTACGGACGAAAATTCCGGGTCTGGTTCTGCGTACCACCTTCATCGTCGGGTTCCCGGGCGAGACGGATGCGATGTTCGAGGAATTAGTAGACTTTGTAAGAGAAACCCGTTTCCAGCGATTGGGGGCGTTCAAATTCTCCACTCAGGAGGGTACAGAAGCTCACCGCTTGCGACCGCGTGTGCCCAAGCGTGTTGCCAAAGAGCGTTATCGGATGCTGATGGAAGTCCAGCAGGATGTTGCGCGTGAACTGAATCGCACTCTGGAATCGGAAGAAATCCCCGTGATCGTGGATGGTTACGATGCAGATCAAGGCCTCTCCTTCGGGAGGAGCGAGGGTGATGCCCCGGACATCGATCAAACAGTATGGATAAAAGGCAACGTTCGGGCGGGTGACATCGTTCGTGTGAGGGTGGAGGCGAGTTCGGCGTATGACCTTGTCGGGCGAGTCGTTTAGAATAAATACTCATGAAGGAGTCACATGATGAAAAAAATCATAAAAGACATGCGCATGGCCGTGTTAATCGCAAGCCTATTAATGGTTATAGGTCGGTTATCGGCCCAGTTACCCGAGTTTAATTATGTTCCCGAGGAGGACGTGCCTCATTTTTATTATGATATCGTCACACTGGCAGCCCAGGATACGGGAATGAGCCTGATGCGGTTATCGGCAAAGATCGCCTACGACGAACTTCAGTTCATTCGGGTAGAGGATCGTTACCAAGCCGACTACGAGGTGTCCGTCACCGTGTTGGATCAGAACGGCGACCAGACCGATGGTAAAATACTGTCAAAGACGATTACTGTGTATGATTTTGCCGAGACGAATTCTCACAAGGACTTCGATCTTAGTCAATGTGAGTTCACACTCCATCCAGGCACGTACGAACTCATACTGGGCATGATGGATAAAGACGCGAGAAAGACGGGACGGCAGAAAACCCAGGTCGTCGTTCCCGATTATTTTGCTGCGCCATTGGACATCAGTGACATCCTCCTGGTTGATTATGCCATTATCGATTCGACGGGTGAGCTGGTTACAAGGCCCAACGTAATGAGCAATTATGGCGACGAACAGGCATCTCTGTATCTCTGGATGGAAATCTACAATCGCAAACACATCGATTCCGTGAAAGTCATCTACCGGATTAAAAATTTAAAGGGCGAAGAACTGCGAAAGCAGGAGCATTATCGAATGCTGGAAGGTGAAAGGACAACCCATATCGTGGAAATGCCCAGAGGGGACTTGAAAAGCGGTAGGTATCAACTGGAACTGGTCGTAGAGAACGGTGGATTATCAGTAAAGCGAACGCATGAATTTTCGATACGTTGGATGGGTATGCCGTCCTTTGCCTCGGATTTGGATAAAGCCATAGAACAGATGAAACACATTGCCAAGGATAATGTGCTCAAACAGTTGAGAAATGCGAAGGGGGAGGAGAAGCAGGCACTTTTTCACGAATTTTGGCAGAGATTGGATCCAACACCTGGAACCCGCGAGAATGAATTGATGGAAGAATACTACCGTCGGGTAGAGGTTGCCAATGCCAATTTCAGCAGCTACAGAGAGGGTTGGAAAACGGATCGGGGGATAATATCGACAGGACCGATCTACCTGTGGTATCCCCTGCTCAACGAGATGCAGAAACACGGAGCGCGCGAGGGATACATAGCGGCATTCATATACAACAGGGCAGTGAAACCAGCACTGCTGCCCTTGTTCATATACTATTTCGGCATCGCATACGTCGTCGTGCTTACAGCGATCATGATAATAGCATCGATACTACAGGGCGCTGCCGTGGAAAAGATACTGGAGGTCATGGAAAGATGAAGATCGCAATAGCAGCAGGAAGTAAAGATCCCTCAGGAGAGGTCA
>CAZTKR010000170.1:0-7971 GCA_964614115.1 uncultured bacterium
TTCCGGCACAGCGACACTGGAGGCGAAAGAGGAAACAGACGTTGTGGCGAAGGTGGGCGGTGTGGTGAAGCAGATACTGGCCGAAGAAGGGGACGAAGTCCAGGCCGGACAGATCCTGGCCAAACTCGACGATGAAAAACTGGCCGTTCAACTGCAACAGGCCAGAGCAAACCTGCAAAAACTGGAGAATGAATACCAGCGCAGCCAAGAGCTGTTTAAGAAAAACCTGATCAGCACCGAAGAATTTCAGCGTGCGCAATACGAATACGAGCACCAGAAGGCCTCGTACGACCTGGCCAGCCTCGACCTGCAGTATACCTCCATTCGGTCTCCCATCAACGGTGTCATCGCACAGCGATTGATCAAACGAGGCAACATGATCCTCACCAACCAGGCCGTCTTCCGGATTACCGGACTAAATCCTCTTCAGGCCGTACTCCATGTTCCTGAACATCAGATGGAAAAAATGCAGGTCGGCCAAACGGCGCATCTACGTGTGGATGCTGTTCCCGATGATGCCTGTACGGGGTGCATCGAGCGTATCAGCCCGGTTGTTGATCCTTCCACAGGAACGATGAAAGTGACGATCGAGATAGACAATGCAGAGAGAAAGTTTAAACCCGGCATGTTCACCCGCATCGATGTCGTCTACGAGGTTCGTGCCAATACCCTCCTGGTTCCCAAGAATGCCATTATAGCGGAAGATCGAGAGTCGTGTGTTTTTGTGGTGAAAGACAGCGTCGCATTGCGAAGGATCGTAGAAACGGGTTATGTGAATACCTCGCACACGGAAATCCTCAAAGACCTGGAACAGGAAGATATCGTCGTCACCACGGGAAAAAGCAGTCTAAAGGACAGTATAAAAGTCGAAGTTGTGGTCCGTTCACCCGATGCCGCTCATGAATGATGCTTCGAGCAGATAAATTAACCATTCCGACAAATCCATCGGATAAAGGAGGATCATTGTATGTTCCAGACTGAATTCATTCTTTTTCTCCAATCGTATTCGACAGATTTTCTCAATACTTTTTTCAAACTCGTCACATCCCTGGGTTACGAATGGTTTCTAACATCTTTCCTCATCGCTTTTATGTTCGGGATCAGTTATCGAAAAGGGTATTTGCTGATCCAAATCGCCCTGTGGAACGCAATCATCATCGGATGCTTGAAGGAGACGTTTGGCCTTCCAAGACCCGCGAACGTGGATTCTCGCGTACAACTCCTGGGCAAGGATTATCCCAATCCGACATCGCTACACGCGATGGGTGCGAAAGATTTTTGGGGAGCGCTGCCTCAACAGGCCATCGATCATCTCAGGAATACTCATTTCGATGATTTTGGATTTCCTTCAGGACACACCTCGGAGGCCGTCACGGTGTGGGGGACGCTTTTTGTATTCTTCAAAAACACATGGGTTCGGTTGATCTGCGGGGCCCTCATCCTGCTCATCCCCTTGTCGCGGATGTATCTGGGACGGCATTTTCTGGCGGATGTTCTGGGTGGATACGTGGTGGGAATACTCCTGCTGGCTTTCCTATATCGTTTCGTCTATAAGAATGGATCGATACAGAATGTCATCTTTCGGAAAAAAAGTAGCGTCCGATTCGACTCGAGAACGCTTTTATTCATCCTCTATTCCTGCCTCTTACCCCTTCTCGTGCTCTTTATCCCGAATGTGGAGCCACCGCGGGTTACCACTCTTCTGGGCATCAACATCGGGTATCTGTTCGTCTGGAAGAAAGGGATTCCAGATGACAACGCATCTGCCTACAAGCGTATTCTCCGGGTCCTCATCTCTTTCATCTGCTATTTTGCGGTTCGATTTGTTTCGGGTAAAATCATGGACGTCCTCGTTTCTGGGGATTCCGTGTATTACGAATGTATCCCGATTTTGCTCACCACATGTTTCGTCATCTGGGGGAGTACCGAACTCAGCCTGAAGCTGGGTCTGTTCAAACGAAAATGATGGGTCTACCATGACGATTATCGACATCTCCACGCGCCGCCGCGTCACCATTGCCATGTTCACTCTGGGCATCGTACTCTTCGGGTTTGTGGCGTTCACGCGACTGCGGATCAATCTCCTACCCGATTTAACCTATCCGACCCTGACGATACGAACCCAATATCCCGGAGCGGCTCCTGCCGAAATCGAGAACCTGATCTCAAAGCCTATCGAAGAAGTCCTGGGTGTGGTCAAGAATGTGAACAGGGTGAGCTCTATTTCGCGTTCCGGTCAATCCGACGTCCTCCTGGAATTCAACTGGGGTACGGACATGGATTACGCCGGTCTGGATGTACGGGAAAAAATGGATGCCCTAGAGCTGCCTCTGGACATACAGCGGCCGACGATCCTGCGCTTCGATCCGTCCCTTGACCCCATCATGCGATTCGGACTGTATCAGGATCACGATGAAGACATAACATTTCCGGAAAAGAAAATCCTGTATGCATCCGCTGAGGGCAGTATGAACAGCGGACAGACCTTGGACGAGGAAGCACTAAAAAACTTACGTCGCTTCGCCGAAGAACAGATCAAGAAAGAACTGGAAACCGCCGTCGGTGTGGCTGCCGTTAAAATCAGTGGCGGTCTTGAGGATGAAATTCATGTGTACATCGACCAGGCTCGAACGGCCCAGCTCAACCTACCCATCGAAACACTGGCCCGGCAGTTGGGTGCCGAAAACGTCAACCTGTCCGGCGGCCGATTGAAAGAGGGCACGCAACAGTACCTGGTACGTACCCTCAACCAATTTACATCCGTCAAAGAAATCGGCGATGTCATCGTGTCCAACGACGGGAACAAACCCATTTACTTGAGAGACATCGCCCTGGGCTTCGGCGAGGGCGCCGAAGTCAGATCGCCTATGGCCATCACGGTGATCGGAGGATTGACCGTCTCCACGATGCTGACACTCATCGTGATTCCTGTCGTCTATTCCATCATGGACAAGAGGACGTAAATCTACTGCGAATGAATCCACTTCAGAATGGGCGGATTTTAATATTAAGCATAATGAGTCATTCGAAGATACAAACATAACCGATTTACATCGACAAGGAGGAAAGAAATGGACACGATCCGACTCATGAAAAAATTGTTCATAAAAAAATATATTTTTTATTTCGGAACTCTCGTATTTCTCTGTTCATTGGGAACCCGCACAGTAAAGGCACAAGATTTCAGCTTCCCGACAAGAAGGTGGGGCATCAGCATCGGGAACTCCCAGAGGTTTGCGGGCATTCGATTGAATTACCGGGACAGCCGCGTTGAGAAAATATCTGGTATCAACATCACACTCTGGCAGCCGAAAAAAGACAACAAGGATGCCATTGTTCAGGGCATCTCGCTCGGGCTGATACCGGGTGCAGGATACTTGCGTGGCATTCAACTCGGTGTGCTGGGCGTTGTTGCCGAGAGAGACTTGAAGGGAATCTCGATTGGAGTCCTGGGATTGGGTAGCGGAGGCGACGTGGGCGGCATCAACATCGGCGGTCTGGGTGTGGGTGCCGGTGGTAACATGAAGGGCATCAATATCGGCCTGTTGGGTGCGGGTGCCGGTGAAGATCTCTGCGGCATCAATATCGGCGGTCTGGGTGCTGGGGCCGGCGGGGATATGAGAGGCATCAACATCGGCGGATTGGGTGTGGGCGCTGGAAAAAATCTTTCGGGCATCAATATCGGTGGTCTTGGTGCGGGCGCCGGGGAAAACATGGCGGGATTGAATATCGGAGTATTCGGTGTCGGGGCGGGTCAAACCCTTTCGGGCATCACTATCGCCGGCTTTGGTGCGGGGGCCGGAGAGGAATTGAGGGGATTGACGATTTGTGGCATCGGAGCCGGCTCTCCCAGCGTGAAAGGTCTGACCATCGCCGGCTTGGGTGTGGGTGGCGTCGAAATAAAGGGAATGACGCTGGCTGTCGGAACAATTCGTATCGAAGAAGACGGCTATCTGGCCGGGATGGCTGTCAGCGGCTTTAACCATATCAAAGGAACCATGAGGGGATTATCCATCGGCATCATCAACTACGCGTTCTCTGTGAAGGGGCTCCAGATAGGTTTAATCAATATTGTGCGGGATAATCCCAAGCATTTACAAGTTCTGCCTGTCTTCAATACGAATTTCTAATTTAATCGTGATCAAAGATACAAGGACGATACGACAGAAGGACAGACCTATACTGCGAAGAAGGATTTGAGGATTGGTATGGCCATACTCTGCGATATCTTCTTCAAATCGGGAGTGTGCGATTCTTCACAAGAGCCGCTGATGGTGATGTAGCCATGAATCTAACGGAACAATCCCTCCACCGTCCCGTGACAACACTGATGATTTTCCTCTGCTTTATCGTGATCGGAATTATCGCCAGCCAACTGTTGCCCCTGGAGTATTTCCCCGACGTGGATGTACCGTATATTATCATCAACATTCCGTATCCGGGTTCGACGCCGGAAGAAGTGGAACGACAAATCACGCGTCCTGCCGAAGAGGTACTGGCCACGATGAGCGCCATCAATCGCATGGTCTCCAATTCGGAAGAAAACGGTGCCGAGATTCGATTGGAATTTGATTGGGGTGTCGATGCCAACGTCCGAGCCCTAGAGGTCAAGGAAAAATTGGACGGCATCCGCCATCAGTTCCCAGCCGACCTGGAACGTTTTTATATTGTGAAATTCGCAACATCCGATATGCCGCTCTTAACGTTACGCCTATCCAGCCGCAGGGATCTTTCCCACAGTTACGATATGCTGGACCGGAACCTGAAACGGCGACTATCACGGCTCCCTGGCGTTTCTAACGTGGATTTATACGGCGTCGAAAAAAATCAAATCCGAATCCAGCTTTCCGTGGATCGTATCGTCGCCCATAAAATCGATATCGGCCGACTGGTGGAGACACTACAGAGGAGCAACGTCCTCGTCACGGCCGGAAAGATCACGGATGCCCATCGTCGTTTCGTCGTCCGTCCCATCGGTCATTTCCAGACCATCGAGGAGATCGGCGAACTCATCGTCGGTAATCACAACATCCGCCTCCGGGATATCGCCCAAATCACGTACGATCATCCCGAACTGGATCACGGCAGACACCTGGACCGCCGCTACGCCATCGGTATAGATGTATACAAGGAAGCAGGAGCCAATACAGTGGAATTGACGGAACAGGTCATCCGAGAAATCGATCAGATCAGGCGGCTTCCAGAGATGGAAGGCATCCGCATTTTTTACATGGATAACCTAGGGGAAGGCATCGTCAGTTCTCTGAACGAGCTCCTGAAGGCGGGTCTGCTGGGTGGCCTGCTGGCCATGGTGGTCTTGTATTTCTTCCTAAGACGCCTCAGCACGACCTTTATCGTCACGATAGCCGTACCCTTCTCTATCCTCATCACCCTGGCTTTCATGTATTTTCTGGGCCTGTCTTATCGATGATGGGACTGATGCTGGCCGTGGGCATGCTGGTGGACAACGCCGTGGTTGTCACCGAGAGTATTCATCGCCACCAACAGGAACAGGCCATGTCGAATAAGGCCATTTCCATGGGTGTGAAGGAAGTCGCCTTGGCCATCACTGCCGGAACCCTCACGACGGCTATCGTCTTCTTGCCTAATATCCTCAGCCCCAACAACGAAATCGCCATTTACATGAAGCATGTCTCCATCTCCATCTGCATTGCACTGGGTGCATCCCTGATTCTGGCTCAGACCGTGGTTCCCCTCCTGGCATCCAAGGTAAAACCGCCTCGGCGCGTCCGAAAGCCTACCATCATCGATGCCCTGATCGACCGGTACGTCATCGTGCTGGACTGGACGTTGCGACATCGGTGGGCCACGGTAGGCCTGATCCTCGTCATACTCTTCAGCATTGCCATTCCCGTTTCCGTCGTGAAGATGGATATGTTCGACATGCCCGAAGACCGTCGGCTGCGGTTACACTATCATATCAACGGAAATTATACGCTGGACAAAGTCGAAGAGGCCGTGGACATCTATGAGGCATACCTGTTTGGTCACCAGGACGAATTCGATATCGAATCGGTGTACAGCTACTACACGGGCAACTACGCCTCTTCCACTATTCTGTTAAGAAAAGGCGAGAATGCCTCGCTTTCCATGGAAGAAATCCAGGAAAGGATTCGCAAGAACTTACCCAAGCTGGCCATCACGAATCCCTCCTTCGATTGGCAGAGCTCCAGCGGACAGGAAGAATCGGTGCGGATTCAGCTCATCGGTAAATCCAGCGAACAGTTGGCTGCGCTCTCCCGTCAGGTGGCGTGGACACTCTCACAGATCCCCGGCTTCCAGGACGTGCGCTCCGAAGCCGAGATCGGCGAGGATGAAATTCACGTGATCGTCGACCGCGACCGGGCCAACCGGTACGGTTTCTCCCCCGGAGAAATTGCCAACATCGTCTCTGCGGCCATGCGTGGCGTTCGCCTTCGACGTTTCCACGACGAAAATGGCGAGGTTGAGATACGGCTCGAATTCCAGGATCGGGACAAGCAAACGATGGAGCATCTGCAGAACGTCCCCCTTTTCAACAGAGAAGGCCGATCCATCAAGCTCGCCTCCCTGGCTGATTTTCGAGTACGGCGAAGTCCCCGGAATATCCATCGGGAAAACAGGACGACATCGATGGGTGTGACAGTAAACCTTAAAAACCTCACGATAAACGAGGCCAAAGAAAAAATCCGTCGTGTTCTGGATCAGTATGACTTTCCACCGGGCTATTCATGGGGATACGGACGCAGTTTCGATGACGAAGAAGAGGCTTTTAACACCATGCTCATCAATCTGCTCCTGGCCCTGGCCCTCATCTACTTTGTGATGGCCTCGCTGTTCGAGTCTCTTATTTTTCCGGCCGCCATCTGGACACAGATTATTTTCGCCGTGGTCGGTGTTTTTTGGTTCTTTATGATGACAGGAACGGTCATGTCCGTCATGGGCATGATCGGCATTCTCATCCTCATCGGTGTGGTCGTGAATAATGGTATCGTACTCATCGACCATGTGAACCAGTTAAGAGATGAGGGCCTCGACCCTCATCAGGCCATCGTCCAGGCCGGACGGGATCGTCTCCGGCCGATCCTGATGACAGCAGGAACGACCGTCTTGAGTTTAGTGCCCCTCTGTATCGCGAGGACCCAAATCGGAGGAAACGGCCCGCCTTACTTCCCCATGGCCCGGGCTATGGTGGGTGGTTTGACGTTCTCGACAATGGTCACACTCCTTATCTTGCCCACGATCTACATGATGCTGGACAATCTGCGCAATTGGGCTCGAACAATCGTCCGGAAATCTCGATGATCAGCCGAAACACTCGTCGAAATTGTATCGTAGGATAGTATAAAGTTAAAAACGGATGTTCCAGCCGTGAAAATGAAGAATTACCGTCTCTTTCTAAATACACCTTTCGCCCTCGCTATTTTGATGTTCGGGCTTCAGATGGCCACAGCCGGACAATACGGCTTTTTTAGTGACGAACTCTACTACATAGCGTGCGGGAAACATCTCGCCTTTGGTTACGTGGATCATCCGCCCTTCGTGGCCCTCATCGCCCGTATCAGTCTCGCCCTGTTCGGAGAATCGTTACTGGGACTCCGGTTCTGGTCAGCTCTGGCCGGAGCTCTGACCGTGTGGCTCACAGCACGTCTCGCCCGGGAGCTCACAGGCGACGCCTTCGCTCAAGGACTTGCAGCGCTGATGGTTCTTGTATCCAGTGCTCTCCCGGCACTATTCAGCTTTATGTCCATGAATGCCTTTGATGTCCTGATCTGTACGACCGCCACGCTGATGCTGATGAAAATCGTTCAGGGGGCTTCAAAAACGACGTGGCTCCTTTTCGGATTGATCGTGGGCGTCGGGATGATGAACAAATACACGATGTTGGTATTCGGATTTGCCGTCCTCGCCGGTCTTCTTTTGACACATCAGCGCTCACACCTGAAATCACCATGGCCCTACCTTGCTGGA
>CAZTKR010000171.1:0-7967 GCA_964614115.1 uncultured bacterium
GCAGATAATCGGGATGTTCTTCGATTAAATCTGTTCCCGGATCTACAGCCAGCGGTGCCCACCATAATTTGGCTTTCAAACCATGCTTATGAATCTCATTTACCAGTTTTTTCATGTCCCTATCGCCTTTTGGAAACTTATCCTTGATCAGATACCAGTCCCCTTCGGCTGTTTGCCATCCGTCATCCAGAACAGCCCATTTAAAACCCAATTCCTTGGCCTTGGGAAGGGCGCCATAGATCTGATCCATGGTGAAATTCCGTTCAAATCCCCATGCACACCAGATGGGCTCATACACCGTTTCCGGCCAAGAGTCAAAATGAATGCCTTTGGCCTGCATGAATCGGCTGTATTCCGCCAACGTCGTGAAATAATCGCCCTGATGAACCGACACGAAAGTTTGAAGCGTAATCAGGCTCATGCCCGGAGATAAAGTCTCATTCACTTCAAAATGGACACCCAGATGAGCGGTTTTCTTATTCGGCATTGAGACCGGTAATGAGACCAATTTAGGATTCATTTCCACGTGTCCCACAGCCAAACCTGCATCCCGGTGCCAGACATCACTGACAGGTGTACCGCCGCCGTAATCTGTCGCATTCATGCCCATATAGTTTTCCTGATCAAATCCCGGTTCCAGGGGCAATATCCAATCTGGTCTTTCTTCATATGATCCACTCTGATAAGACCAGAAAGCCGGTCGGTCTGCATCCGACGCCCGGATTTCATAGGAATGATTGTTCCAGGCCTCAAGGATCAAATCCTCCTCTCCATTATTGGTGTATTTTACTTGGAAAACGGCCATAGAGGAGAAATCCTCATAAAAGGAAATGGTCACCTCTTTTTCCAGGGTACCGAAGAAGCCGTGGAGAATGAACCGTTTTCCCGATCCGATGGCGTCGGCGAAAATTTCTTCTTCCGCATTTTTATATTGGAAATCAGTCACGGCTTTGCCGGCAAGCAACACCCACTCTGTCGGTCGGAATTCACCCAGCCTGATCTCATGATGATCAAAACGGGTACAGACCCGGCTGAACATCTTTCGATTAAATTCAATGGCCAGGTTTTCCCATTCCGCACGCATCACCACACCATTCTCTGTACCGCAGCCAGTCAACCCTGACAGCAGAAAAAGAATGCCAATAAGAAAAACAATCTTTTTCATCACCAGAACCTCCTATCATTAAGGATGGGCATCATCGGAACTGCTTTACCGGATTGTCGAAATTCTCAAGGCATTTCCCCGGTAAAGTTTCCTTAAAATCTCATCGGACAAACCAAAACCATTCAAAGCCCAGTGATAACCGAATTGGTCTCTCTCATAAAAATGCTCATCCTCTGTCTCCAGAATTCGAAAAGTGATCCGATACATGTCAAAATCGTATCCCATATCCGTTCCGTAAACAAGCCGGTCTTGGTACTTTTCATAAAAGTTCCTAGTAAACCGTGGAATAGGGGCCGTCTCGGCATAACGGGCAGAGATATCGGCGTACAGGTTTGGGTAGACGTCAAAGAGTTTTCCTAGCCGTGTAAGATCATAGGAAAGATTGGCAAAATGGCAGGCAATAAACGTTGTCTTGGGATGCCGCTTCAATGTACGCTCCAGGATATCGATCATACCCGAATGGCCGACGATATCCGGATCGTTGTCCAACCGCCATTCATAGGCATTCATCAACCCGTCATTGGTAGAGTCCATGGCTTCGTACATCCAGATGGGATCGGCCACATGGATGCTCACGGGGAGATTCAGTTCCGCACATTTTTCCCAGATCGGATCCATCCTGTGGTCGTCGGAGTGCATGCCCCACGCCTTGGTCCTGCAATAAAAGAGACCTTTCCCCTTATCCCCCAGCTCCCCGACACCCACTGCGCCCATCTGAACACATCGCTCAAGCTCTGCCACGGCAGCCGGTCCGAATCCCGGTTCATCGTATCCGGAATAATCCAGACCACACCAGACCTCGAATCGGTCGGGATAGCGTCCCGCGTATTCGGCGAAAACGGAATCAAATGCTGTGCCCACTTCCATGGATAGAATGATCGTTTTTTCTATACCTGCCTTATCCATGATTTGAATCCACTGCCCGATGACCTCGGGGCTTTCGGCATAAGGATGGGAATGCATATCGATTACAGGGAATGCCGCTTTTTTTATCTCCGTCTCTGGTATCTTATAAATGGATTTCGGTCGGTAATCTTTCAATAGCAATTGTTCGGGCGGAGTCCCGAGATTCTCTTGCCGATCCCTGCAGGTCATGACAGTCAGACAGGCAATAAGGAAAGGGAAAACCGTTCTTATGCGTGGTGAAATCATGGGATACCTCATGTTACTCAAACCATTTGGATTCGGGATATAAATTCTCATAGTATTTCTTGGGTCGCGCCATGGTGTGACGGATACCTTTTAAGCCGAGTACCGCGTTTTGTAAAATCACGAATTGATCATGATAGATGCGTCCCGCATGATCCAGCTTAAAATAATGGATGCCCATATCAATGACAGGCTCCTTCACTTCATCCGGCCACACCCGTACGGTGTAGTCGATCATATAGTCTGCGGGTATGTAGACCTGGGAATTGCCTTCCCAGCGCGAACTGATCATCATACGATTCGTGAATCCCACATCCACTTCGATGCCCTTCAACACATAGGCGCCAGGCGGTACGTTGGGTATGAAAAAATATCCATTCTTATCCGTTTTCAGTCGATAGCCATCGCTGACCTCTTTCCCGTCTTGTGTATGCCTTCCCACAACCACAACAGTGGTGTTCGACGTTTTGGCCTGGTAGAGATCGTCGATGCCATCGTTCTCAACAAGTATGGCACCGACAACAATGGATCGCCCAGCTTCCGGGAGTTCCATCTCGACCTTCAGCACAGGTGATGCACAATGCATAAATAAGACGACAGCTACACACACGATAAACCGATACATAATGAACTTCAATGGCAATCTCCTATGTCGAAAATTATGTGGATCTATGGATTCATCTCATCAGTAGCATTTTCTGTGTCTCTTGAAAAGAATCGGAGCAAAGTTGTACATAATAGATACCAGTGGCCAATGCATGGGCATGAAGCGTTATAAAATGACGATCCTGCGACAATCGTCCCTCAATGAGTGTAGTGACAAGTCGGCCTCGTATGTCATACACTCGGAGAGAAACATGGGCCGAACGATTCATGTCGAATGCGATCATCGTATGCGCATTGAAAGGATTTGGATAATTCGGCATTAAACGAAAATGGCAGGGATGATCTTCTGCAGTTTGGTTGACCAAGGTCGTTCCTTCGCTCATTATGTGTTGAATTTGGTTTCCTATGCGTACATCATCGATTCGCCCATTAAAATCCTTGACAGAAGGAGTCGCGGGATCGCTCGTATACCACGATCCGATGGCGAGAGGATCGTCGTTGGCAAAAAACGATTGATGGAAATCCAGAGTGTCCACAGGATCCACATGAGGCGCATTCCACATATACACCTTTCCCGCTGTGAAATCATAATAAACGGCTACAAATGTCCATTGGGATTCAGGGATCGTATATGTAGATATCACTCTCTGGGCCTGGTTGTTGGCATCCCGAATCAGGAATTCCAATTGCTTCTGTTTGGATATTCGAAGGGCATAGTTCGTGGTTTTAGGATTTATATATTGATCTCCCTTGTTCAGAAGATAGTGAACATCATCACCGATCTTCATAGGATAGATCCACATGGAGACGCCGATATTTTCGTCGTCGAAGTCGAGGTCGGGGTTATCTTCCACACGAAAAAAATCATGAACATCTGCACTGTCTAAAAAAATAAAAGAAGTGCCTTCCAAAAGGGGCGCGAATGATTGATACGAGGCCGTTCCTTGCAGGACTCCCGGATTTTCTTCACGATCCCAATCGGCAATATCCGATCCATTGCCCTCAAATGTCCACCGTCCTCCCTTGTCCTGGGCAAACGAATGCGATCCTGAATAAAATATGAGAATCACAGACAGAATCGTCCGCAGTTTTCTTGGTATCATCCCCGATACCTCCTTCCAAAAAATCATACCGAGAGGATCCTTCACACATCCAATGGAGAAAGAGCCATGCAGGAAATAGAGGAGAGGGAATTCTTCATGGCTCTTAAAGAAAAGGAGTTGATGGTTACTGAATTCCCCAATTGGGTGCCTGTTCTACACCGATATAGGCGCTCATGACCTGTCCCACGTCTCCCCATCCTGGATAGACGATATAGAGGAATTTTCCATGGAACGTCAGATAACGCATGGGCGTCATCAGTTCCTCTACGAACAGCTCTTCAATCTCACCGTCGGGATGCATCGTATACAGCGTGGTTTCCCAGGCTTCGGTAAAGTATATCGTTCCCTCGGAATCGATTTCGAGTCCTACAGGTGAATCGCCTTCATATATGATCTCTGCCTCTCCGACACCACTTCCGGTGATGGGAAACTTCATGATCTGACCATCCCAGATGTTCGTGAGATAGACGTTATCACCAAAAACACGACAGCTCTTTGCACCACCGCCAATATCTGCCAGATGCGTAACAACAACACCATCATACATCTTGAATCCTGCATCGTTCGCGCAAATATACATATTCCCGTTTTGATCCCAGTCAAAATCGACGGCTGTTTCCACATCCGTGAGATAATCTTCAATAGTCTGCCCGTCCTGCGACACGCGAACGATCTTATTCTCCCATGATTGGGCCACGTAGAGAAAACCATCCGGTCCCCATCCCAGAGAACCACTGACAGGGACATCAGCGAATACTGATTGCGTCCCGTCGGGAGCGTTTCTATAGATTACCTCATCGGCGGCGGAGCCAACATAGACATTGCCATCGTTATCGGCTTCTATGCCCATGGGCCAGGGCAACTCTTCGGCAAGCACAGCCAAGGCCGTTTTAAACGTGAACTCAACCTCATTGCTCCAGAATTCCGATCCTTTGACGGCCACTTTAACCTGTACGGTCTCCCCTGTAATGTTCGGAGTAGTGACGACTAACTCAGTCTCTGAAGCGGATTGTACTATACCAACTTTATCCCCGAAAGCCACAAAGTTCAATTCTGTATTCGGATCGAACCCCGAGCCTTGAATCGTCACGTCTTCTTTCAAATATCCTTCTCCCGGTGTGACCGCCGTGATTGTTGCCGCAGATCCTCCAGTGGGATTAGGGTCTGGATTATCCGATCCGTACTCCGGCTGATTCGGAATTTCACATGCCATCCAAAGAATACCAACGAGGCATGTCAACCCCACAATCTTGATAAACAATCTATATCTCATGGTTTAATCCTCCAAAAAGGTCCCTACGACTCTTGTACACGTTATAATCCGGATTAAAACTTGAAACCAAACGAAAACATATGTACTGAATCGAAATGCTGAAAATTGAGATAACAGTAGTCAAAGGCAACGGCCATGTTGTTGATCGTCAGCTTCAATCCACCGCCAAAAGAAATGTCCTCTTCGTCGTAGTTGGTCTTGTATCCGGCTCGCAGAAAGACCAATTGTTTGAAGGTATATTCTCCACCGAAGTGCATTCGCTCCCCAAAATCTCTAGGATGTAGTGCATCCATACTGATCGTTAACGCATGGCCGCTTTCTTCCATAAATAGCCGGGCGACATCCATGGCCACGCCGAATCGAAACGTAAGGGGCAGTGGAAACCACTCAGATCGGTATCGTTTTTCCTGAGAGAAATTCAGAAGGCTCATCCCGAAACGTAAATCTTTTATTCCGGTATAGTACTGCGTACCGAAATCAAAGATAAAAATGTTCATCTCACCGCTGAACGTGCTGGGATCATCCATAGTGCCTTCCAGCGTTTCACCCAACAACTCATGAACATATCGGAGATGGCCACCAAAAGAAAACTGATCGGAAACCCGGCGTGCATAAGCCACACCTACGGCCCAATCTTCGGGTGTGAAATCTCCGGTCTCGATATAACCGGATTCGTTGGTCGCCCTTTGCGTGCCGTGGAATGTGCCCCAATCCATGGACACGACACTGACTCCGAATACCCCTATATTTCCGGCATTATACGAAATCGCGCCGGCATTCACGTTGATATCGCCGATCCATTGATTTTGGCTTAGAAAGACGTGACCGCCTTCGGCAAAGGCCAAACCCGCGGGATTCCAAAAAACGGAACTGGCATCATCCGCTACTGCGGTGAATGCACTGCCCATAGCAGTTCCTCTCGCACCGATGGGAATGGATAGCCATTTCATTCCCGATTGGGCGATTTTATCAATGCTTCCTCCCCTTGCCGGCATCGTGAAAAGCAAGGTTATCAGGAGGAAAACCACGATAAATGATTGATGATCTCTCATTTTATGCCTCCTACACGATTCTCATCGAACAATCACGAATTTTTCAATGGCGCCATCCACAGGCTGTTCATTGATATTGCGGGCATTGTCGACCTGGAGAAGATAAATCCCGCTCGCAACGAACTGATTGGACTCGGTGATTTGATCCCAGCTCTCGTCGGCACTTCCGCTGGTATGTTCGATGGTCGTGATCAGATCACCTGTGACTGTAAAAATACGCAATGTACAGTATGCCGGTAGATTGACAAAAAGAAGTTTATCGTCTTCTCCCGTAAAATTGAACTCACCGGCTCTGACGATATAGGGATTGGGAACCACCCGTACCGACTGGGCATTTTCACGCCCCGGCTCGAATGCATAGGCGGCAATCTCCGATCGATTCGCGTACTTGGAACTCTCCAGTTGCTGACCGGGAAAGAGTCCATCCGTATTCTGCGTTCCATTATCGATGGCCGTAACCGCGTAGTGATAGGGTTCGCCCCGTACCACATCATCATCCTCGTAACTGGTCTGACCGGCCGGAACATCGGCGATGGGCTCCCAATAGAGATGCACTCCGTCCTCGCGTAGTTCGTCGTATGTATCGCACAGAAACTTGCCTCGTTTTCGATAAATACGATAACCGGCCAAATCGGGCACGTCCGTATCGGGATCGCCCACTTGGGAGAGATCTTCCCATTCCAAAGTAATGACATTCGGCCCCGAACTCACGGTCAAATCCGGAGCCGGCAGGGGATCGGGTATATCCAATTCACGATTCTGGGTCCACAAGGCACGGTCCATGGTCTGGAACAGTGAATCCTTGCCTGTGGCGAGCAGCGCGTTCTTGGCCTCATCATCAAAATCGGCGCCGGTTACGCCCCGGTACCAATCGCGCCATTCGAGACCCTTCTCGATGGCCACGGCCCTGGAAATGCCATTGGCTCCTACGGCATATACAATCACCACCGAATCTCCCATTGAGAAGTTAAAGGGTCCGAAGGCCTGAAACGGGAATTCTGCCTCTTGCGCCATGGCATCATCCGGCCAGCCGGCCTGGTCTTCTACCGTTTGTTTTTCTCCAGAGGCGGCCCAATCCCATACCGTGGCGAATCCTGGAAAATCGGAATCCCATACATTGTAAATGTTCATATTTCCGATGATAGATATCGGTTGTTCCACATCATCGGTTGGAACCGAAGGAGATGTACCCACATACAGGGCTGCAAATCCCGAATACGCCGTGGAAATGAACTCTCCCGAAGGCATAGGTGTTGAACCGCCTGAACCCATGGCAAACCGAGGATCGCCAGTATCGTCAAACTCTTCACCGCCCTCTTCAAACTCGGTCCACTCAGGATGATCCCCGTCCCACGAATAAGAAATCTGCAGCGGACGCCCTCCTTCTACAAGCTCGGAATCATACGTCTCATACGTGGCCCAATCATCCTTAGCCTCCTCATACCATCGCGAATACGTGATATAAGTCCCTTCGGCCGTTTGAAAACTATACCCGAACAGGATAT
This sequence comes from uncultured bacterium, assembly GCA_964614115.1. Taxonomy (GTDB): domain Bacteria; phylum Zhuqueibacterota; class QNDG01; order QNDG01; family DSAB01; genus CAZTKR01. The sequence continues at coordinate 7,854 of CAZTKR010000171.1, forward strand.
ATACATCCTCCATGATTTGAGACGTATCGGTGTCCGGATCGCCATCCTGGTCCCAGTCAAACGTACATTTATACCGAACGTAATGAATGACATAATCATCATGATTCGGATTTG
>CAZTKR010000172.1:0-7966 GCA_964614115.1 uncultured bacterium
GGTATACGGTCTTTTTCTTCAGATAAATGCCCACGACAAAATTCGTATACACCCCGTATGCCAGGTAGGCCAGCATGACGACGGGAACGATCTTGATACCCCCGATATACTCCAGTCGCATCAGGCTGATGCCGAAAAGCCGAAAATGCACGATCTCCTCGATAAAAAAGGAGATAACAAGGAAGAAGAACCCTGCCACGATTAAATAGTACGTCAGCACCCGTGCAAAAATACGCGGGGCATCTTCCTGCTTGGATGTCGACAGAAAGAAGGGGTGCCACGCGAAACGGAACGCCGCCACGAGGAGATTCATGAATATGGCCAGCTTGCAGTTGGCACTGAATATACCGGCCGCTTCTTCCCCCGCCATGCGGTCCAGGAAGAACCGGCCGATCTGATCCATCACGATAAACGCCAATCCCGATGGAAGATACGGGATGCCGAAACGTAACAATTCGCCAAGCATATCTTTCTGAAAGCAAGGTCTCAACCATCGGACGATGATCGGTGTCAGCGCTCCCAGTGTCAACACCGATGCCACCAGATTCGCGATGAAGATGCCCTGGATGCCGACCCGCATGATCACCACCAGCACGATGTTCAGGGCCAGGTTAACGGCAATCTGGAACGTCTTCAGGAGCATGAACAGCGTAGACTTCTCTTCTCCCCTGAGGACCAGAAACGGGATCAAAGTCAGGGCGTCTGCCAAAAGGATACCCGCGCCCAGACGGACCAACGTGATGTACTGAGCACTCCGAAAAATGAGCTTGGAAAAAGGTGCAGGTAATAGGAGCATGGCGCCCATAAAACAAACGCCCGTACTTAAAATCATCCAGAATGCCGTACTGAAGATGCGTCGTTTTTCTTCGTCCGAATCGGCCAGGATGAAAAAACGCAGGAAGGCCACGTCCATGCCATAGCTGAACACCACGTTCAGAATCGCCAACGATGAGAACAGGAGAGCAGGCGTTCGGTATTCCTCGGGCAGAAAGATGTTGGCATGGATGGGCAGCAGGAGAAAATTCAGCGATCGGCTGACGATATGCCCCACACCATAAACCGCCGAATGTCGGGTTAACCTTTTGATATTATGAAGCATAAATACCTTCGAGCATTGAACTCTATAAATATAACAAAAAAATGGGAGATTGTCGAGGACAATCTCCCGCCCGTTCTAGCTATGTATAAAACGGCATCGGCATGATCCGAGTTCCTACTCGAATGTTTGCACGGCTTCCAACAGCGCACGCTCCACCGGCCTGTCCCCCAACCAGTGGCCAGCCTCCTCCGCGATCACGAGTTTGGATTTGGGAAGAAGCTTATGCAACCGATAGGCGTTGACAGGCGGACATATCATGTCGTAGCGTCCGTTCACCAGAACAATGGGGATATCGGCGATTTTATCGGCCTCCCTGAGAAGCTGATCCTCTTCCAGAAAACAATCGTTGGCCATATAGTAATTTTCCATCACCGCAAAAGCCAGGAAGACGTTAGGGTCCGTTTGATCCACTTCTGCCATCATTTCGTCATCTGTATAGAGTGTGCCCACTTTGTACTCGTACTTCGCCCAAATCATGGCGTATTTGTCCCGGACGGCAGGATCGTCGCTCTCTACCCGCTTCAGGAGTGCATGATGTATCGACTTCCTCTCCGATTCTTCTACGGACATCTCGAGTGTCTCATACGTCTCCGGGAAGAACGGCCGGACGCCTCCGTGGTAAAAATGGTCGATCTCGTCCTGGGCTCCCGTAAAAATACCCCTGAGGATCATTCCGCTGACGCTCTCCGAATAGGTTTCTCCGTAGGCAATTCCCAGTGTCGATCCCCACGATCCTCCGAAGATCAGGACCTTATCCAGATTCAGGTGCTGCCTCAGCGTTTCGATGTCTTCCACGAGATGCTGGGTCGTATTCTCACGAATATCGGCATACGGTCTGGACTTCCCCGAACCCCGCTGATCGTGCTGTACGATCAGGAATTTCTCTGGATTGAAAAATCGCCGGTATAATGGAGAGCTTCCTCCTCCCGGCCCGCCGTGGAGTATAAAGACTGGCTTGCCATCGGGGTTCCCGCAGAGCTCATAGTAGAGTTCATGAATCGAAGAAACCCGGATGTAGTCTGTTTCAAACGGCTCGATTTCAGGCCAGAGGACGAGAGCCTCTTTCTCTTGACCACAACTCGAGATGATGAAAATCAAAACGAAGACAACGGCCGGAAAGTTCGGAAAAAACCAACGATGCTTTTTCACGATGAGACCTCCTCCTGTTATTTCATTTTTCATTATGTAGATGCACCGGGTGTCCACTTTGTTACACCTCCCGATCATCGCATCCGATAGTTATCATCCGTCTTAATATGCTCTGTATTTCTGGAATGCCTCCCACATGATCATGACATGCTTCGGTGGTACATCCGGCTGGATGTTGTGCACCTGGGTAAAAACGAATCCTCCGTCACGGGCGAGGTCGTCGATGCGCCGCCGGACTTCGTCTTCGATCTGACGTTTTGACCCGTCACGGAGTACATACTGCGTGTCACAGCCGCCGCCCCAGAACGTGATGTCCTTGCCGAATTCCTTCTTAAGCTGATTGGTATCCATACCGTCTGCCGAGACCTGGACAGGGTTCAGTGCATCCACGCCCGCTTCCAAAAGCCAGGGAATGAACGGACGTACCGCTCCGCACGAATGGAAAAGGAGAAACATATCGGCCTTCTCCTTGATGAAACCGAACAAGCGCTTCTGGTACGGCCAGATCATCTCCCGATACAGGTCAACGGACATCATCGGCCCGGCCTGCGTGCCCAGATCGTCGTTGACCAGCACGACGTGAATGAAGGGAGCCATCAGATTTAGATAAACGTCGCATCGCCGGATATACGCGTCCGTCAGCATGGCCAGCAGCGCATGCGCGATCTCTTTATTGTCGATGAGATCCATCATGAACGGTTCGTACCCGCGAAGCTGCTGACCGGCTGCCAAAAGGTGAAGCTGGAGATTGGCTACTACGGCCAGGTCTGTATCTTCAAATAGCCCTTTCGCACGGGCAGCGATGGATTCCACGGGTTCATCCAAAAAAGGAGGCCAGTCAAAGGATTCGATCTCATGCCTATGATCTTCCAGTTCAGAAGCCGATGCAATACCAGCCAGGGGTGCCCAGACCGGCTCGAAATAATAACTTCCCAGGGGCATTCGAGCAACAATCCTTCCCGCTGGATTCATGACGACCCAATCGCCTCTCTCGTCTTTCTTTGGATTCCATTTTTCTGGAATCTGACAGGAGGAACCATCGGGCAGAGAAAACGGCCGCCATCGCACGGGCTCTATCAGCAGGGGGACCGTATCCGGCTTTAGAATGCGTCGCATGTCGTCTTCGATTTTCACCACTTGCTGATACACATCGAAGACCTGGGTCTGACCCTGGGAAAGACCCAGATACGTTCGCAACCGGTTATACGCGATGCCGGTCATGCCCGAAGATTCGGTGCCACCCAGATCGAAAGGAATCGAATCCGGGACTTCGTGTTTTAAGGCCTTGACAACCCGTTCTCGTGATGTCACCGCCTGGACCTCCGTCGGTTTCCGGACGTGATGAGGAATGTGATCGTTCCGGAATCTCCGCGTCTATAAAGCATTGCACACATCCGCCACTGTTGCCAGACCACAAACATGAGAGTACATATTATCATGAAAGGACAATATTCCCTGTCCAGTCTTCGCTTTTATCGTGAGGACGTTTTCTTCAACCGTTCCCGAATCCGTTGGATGGTCAGGGGCGCCGATCCTTCGTAATGGTTGTTCACGTTGAGCCAGACATCCACCCTGCTGGATATCAAATCCTCGATCATCGTCACGATGGCATCCAACTCTTCATCCCTGGGCTGGAGGATGCGATCCCAGCGCCCGCCACTCCTCTCTTCCATACCCTGGCGGTCCGGCCCGTGAAGGCGGATTACCGTCGCATTCTTTATATGCGAAGCGTACGTACGATAGATATCGACAATCGGTGGCATGTAATACCCTTGCAGGAAGACATGGGATAGCCCGTTCCTCTCCAGAAAATGGAAATAGGATGCATTAAGGTAATTGGGATTCCGTATTTCCAGTCCATACGAGTATTCCTGGGGACATTTTTCGATGAATGCCTGGAATCTTTCCTGGAAATCCGCCTGCGACGTCATCTTCTGCTTATTCAGATACTCGAACTGGAACATCAGAGGCCCCAGACATCCTTGGAGAGGTTTGATGCTCCGCAAAAACTCCTGGAACAGATCGACGGAGAGGAAGGTTGGATTCGGTACCAGGGGATCGTCTTTTTTCTTCCGGTAGAAATGGGTCAGGGAGATGCTGTTGGGAATCTTGACGGTGAACGTAAAACCGTCGGGTACCGAATTGCGGTACGCCTGGACCACTTCGCGCCTGGGCAGACTCACACGATCCCCACCGTGCAGCGACCAGAACCACTGGTCGATCTCAACGGTCTCGTACCTCTGGGCGTATTCTTCGAGATGATTCAGGGTTGGACTGTCGGAATAGACCAGCCCACGCCAAGAATCATACTTCCAGCTGCATGTGCCGATTCTTAGGTTTGCCATGGAATGGTTGGAATTCCGTTCTCATCCCGATCTGACGAGGCAAGCATTTATCGAAGTATATAAGAGCCATTCTCGCTAATTCCGACACCGTGGAATCGGGATGTCCCAACGATCTCCCTCACTCATTGCCGGACGATGTTGATAATCTGGATGGGGGGAGTCAGTCTCTGCCCCTCCGAAGGCTGCGACTGAATGTTCCGAACCACATCCATACCCTCCACAACCCTGCCGAAGGCCGCGAATCCCTGTCCATCGGGATTCCGCTTACCGCCAAAATCCAGTTCCGGCTGATCCCCGATACAGATAAAAATCTCCGATGTGGCCGATCCGGGCTTGCTCCTGGCCATGGAGATCACGCCGTCTTCGTGGAGCACAGCCGTTTTATCCGTGGTCTCGTGCTCGATTGGCGGGTATGCCGGCCTCTCATCGGCTCTTCCCAGCCGTATACCTCCCTGAATCACTTCGATCTTCACCGAATCGTCGGGCTGGTTATCCATCGTCACGGTTCTGTAGAACGTACCCCCCTGGTAGAGCCCCTCATCGACGTATCGGAGAAAGTTGGACGCCGTGATGGGTGCTTGCTTATCGTAAATCTCAACGTTGATATCGCCCAACTCGGTCTTGATCAGGACATGGGGATTCTTCGTTCCACAGCCCACGATCCCCATCAAAACCAACCATACACAAATTAGAATCGAACACATCCCTCGCATCGTACCTCCTTTCTATCCGCCGAATATCCGACGCCACTTCTTCTTGACGGTCTTCTTCGGCCTCCTGAACGCATCCACCCTCGCTCTCAGTTCACTCTTGAATGCCTCCACGTCCTCCTTAACACTCTCCATAATTTCACTGTCTTTATGGAAATCCAGGATCTGTATACCCTTCAACGCCGGTCGGATGAATACGTCCGGTCTGCTTATCTGCAATTTGTTCTCCAGCACCACTGTCTGCATGATGTAGAAAGAATTCATGACACTCTCGAACATCGAGGGCAAGGTATGCTTTTCCGAATCCTGATAAAACGGCCTTCCCGAGACGTCGATGGCGATGAGAATGTCGCATTCGTTCCTGATGATGTCGAAAGGAACCGGATTGACCGTTCCACCGTCTACGAGAACCGTTTGATCGATCTTCACGGGTTTGAAGATAACGGGTATGGAGATGCTGGCCCGGATGGCAGGAGTGATGGGGCCGGATTCGAACACGACCTGACGTCTAAGCCAGAAATCCGTCGCAACCACTTTCAGGGGAATCTCCAGCTCTTCGAATCGTTTCACAGGGAGGTGTTTATCCAGAAATTCCATCACCTGCTTTCCCTTCACTAAACCCGAAGGATGAAGAATGTTCACATCCAGCATGCGGGTGTAATCCACGAATCCCAGTCCTTGCACCAGTGCTTCCAGCGCCTTTCCTGACATGCCTGCCGCATAGAACCCGCCCACGATAGAGCCGATACTCGTTCCCGAAATGATGGACGGCTTGAGTCCCATCTCGTCCAATGCCTTGCAGAATTCGATGTGACACAGTCCCCGGGCGCCACCGCTGCCCAAAGCCAGTCCGACCTTAGGTTCCATTTCGTCTCTAATCCTTTGATTCGATTTGCACAGGTCTCATGGAACGATCTCAAGACGCGCCCGACGCACTTCGGCAAACCGTGTATCTGTCCTCCCGTTGCCTGAAAACGTCTTGTCACCGAGTCTGATCTCTTCAAGTACCAACCGAACGCGAAACGCATCTACATCCGATAATAATGCTCTTGCCGCAAATTGGACAGAGGCGGAACTCTTTTTTGATGCGTCCCGTGGAATGACTTCATCCGTCATGCCGGATACGAAGGATTCCGATGAATCAGGATGTTCGCGGTAGTCCTGAATCCAGGTAAAACGGTTCACGGGCAGGGACATCAGGCTTTCGGACTTGAGCCGGATTTGAATCGATCCGCCCGCTTTCAAAAATCGTGTCTCCACACCATCCTGATAAACCCAATCCTCTCCCTCTTTATCGTCTCCCAGCGTAAACAGCGGAAACATGACGGACACATCTTCGATGCGATACCCGGATTCGAACAGCGTTTTCATGAATTCGATGAATCCGCTCACGGGTTCCATGCCCATCATACACCCAAGAGCCATGGGATCGATGTTCCGAAAATCTGGGCTCGCCATATAATAAGGGGCTCGAATCAAGCCTGTAGACAATGGTATCGTATGCCCGGAACCGGCGGGCTCAGGCCCCGATCCATCGGCCGACCACAGAACCAGGCCCATACGGTCTCTTTCTAATCCAACGAAAGAAATCCACCCGCGTACGGATGGATGTTCGATGGGAGGCGGGTAGTTGGCCAACGTCCTCCACCGAAAGACCCCGATTGTCCCCACGGCTATTGACACAACCACGATGCCCAGGACGATGAGGATTCGAACGATTGTTTTCGTGCGTTTATGCATCACGTCCGTCTATATTCCTATTTCCAGGCTCACGCATCAGGAGCCGACGGTTAAACGGGCCAGATAATTCCCGTCCACCTCATGAGCGATGACGTCCGTCTTCCAGCCGAATTCAGCCCCATGTTTTTCCAGTGTATCCGCATCCACGTGAAGCCACGAATACCAGTCGCCCACGAGATCCTTGTACAATATTCGCAGACGAATTTCTCCTGCATAACGGCAGGCTTGGATATTGGACTGATGATACATTAGATGCTGCGGATCGTCGGTCACCGTAACATCCATGGAATTGATGAGGAGTTGGCCATCGGGCTCCAAGAAGGCCTTCATACGTTTCAGGAACCGGTCGAGTCCCGCCAGGTTCTCCACCATCCCGATGCCGTGCCCCAGGAGGAGGAGTGTGTCGAAAGGCTCGGGAGGAAAACGGAATATATCTCCGATACGGACGTCCATCACACCACATCGTTTCATGACGTCAACAGCTTCGGGTGAAATATCCAGAGCCGTGACCGTATGACCCCGCTCTTGAAGTGCCAGAGCATGCAGGCCTGTACCGGCGCCGATGTCCAGCACCCGCCCCTTGCACAGCTCGATTGCGGCGTCCTCCAGGGGGAAAAAAGTGTCGGGTGTTCGGAAAAAAACGGAAACGGGAAGCCTTACCTGTAGACCGTCATCCCGTTCCAGGATCATTTCTACGGAGGTATCCCCACCGTAGTAATCCAGGAGCGCTTGACCGTGAGGCTTCATGGCATCCATGAGCGTCCTCTCATCTTTATTGGCATTCTGCTTCATCAATCCCCGTTGTGGATCATTGTATTTTTTGATAAAGTAAAGACATCGGCGGGAAAAGTCAAGGAGTTTCCATCTTCGGAATCCAGGATGTTTTTAGAACCTCAGAGGCGTGATTTTATGGCGAACCCGCT
>CAZTKR010000173.1:0-7902 GCA_964614115.1 uncultured bacterium
ATACACCCAGTCCGCCTAACTGAAGCCGTCCGTGGGCCAATCCCAAATCGTCGGTCTGCACCGGCTGAGAATCCAGGAGGAGTGCATCTCCTTCTGTCACTTGGAAGGTGACATCCACGTAGGCGACACCGTTTCCGTGTTTATCGGTGACGCGAACGGTCAGTGGCTCGGAAAGTTCACACCCCATAGCTCCACTTACTTCTTCTTCGGTCACACGCTCCAAGTACATCGGCAAATAGTAAAATGCATCCTCGAACACGTCTGTCATATATTGATATCCCACATCGTTGGGATGCACCCCGTCAGGATCCAGCATTGTTTCGGGGACAAAGGACGAGTGCTGATCGACCAGTCTCAGGATTCCCTGCGGTATCGGGGGTATGAGTCCGTTGTTGGCATCCTGAACGAACTGAGCCAGGCCATCGTTTAATTCATCAACGCGATCCGGGTAGGATGTGTTGGGGATAACCTGGCAGATGAAGATGGTCCGGAGTTGATCGCTGCGATTGCCATTGTGCCAGCGTACCAGATATTCGATGAGATACCGCATACGCCAGGCTGCCGTCTCCGATGTTGTATAGGGAGCCATGGCTCTGTACATAAAAGCATCGTTGGTGCCCAGATGAATAATGACGATGTTGGGATCGTTTACATCCATATCGTATCCTACATCCAGTGAGCCCCCCTCACCCCCGGGGCCTGTATAAAACTGGCCGATAGTGGCTCCCGGACGAAAATGTCCTGGATACGGTCCCCCGCCAAAAATCCCGACATACGAATAGGAGTATCCCATGAGATCGAGTCGCTGCGCCAACTCGTCTCGGAAACCCAATCCATCGGAACTACCGACCCCCTGTGTAATGGAATCACCAATCAGCATGATTCGATTGGTTGCCCACGCGTGAAAATGCCAGCCTACGCAAAGCAAAAAAATAACAATCGGTCTCATAGACTATAAATTTATAACAATTTTGCATCACAGTCAAGATCAACTATTCCATTTTTCAAAGTTGCCCAATACAAAAAATACGTGAAAAGGCATCACCCGAACGGCTGATGCCCCTTCAGTCAAACCATGTGCCCACCAATATGCGCAGAATCGGCTATTGCAGTTTGATCATCCTGCGTGTAACCGTTTCGTCTCTGGCCCGCATTTGATAGATGTAAATACCCGTGGAGACCTCTTGTCCTGCCTGATTCCTTCCATCCCACTCCACGACGTAGTATCCCGGTTCCTGTTCCGAATCCACCAGTGTCACGACACGCTGTCCCATCATATTATAAATGGTCAACTGAATCCTTGCTCTCTGGGGCAACTGATACTGTATCGTCGTTGCCGGGTTGAAGGGATTGGGATAATTCTGAGACAGCTCAAATCTTTGAGGCACGGGCACCTGAATCATGACAGGTCCGTATTCCATTTCATTCTTGCGGACATCGGTATTCACGATCTTGTAGTAATACGTCTGCCCCACATGAATCGATGCATCGGTATATGCGTATTCCCCGCCTTGCTGACTGGGTATTTGCTGATCGTTGATTTTTACATAATCCCCATCGGACGTGTAGCTTCGATACACATCAAACCCGATGTTATCTCGCTCGTGGGAGGTGACCCATCGAAGAAGAACGGCTATCTTTTTTCTGCTGAATGACGCTGAAAAATCGGATATTTGAACAGCTGTAGAAACATCCAGGATCCATCGATGGCTGATCACGGCGATTCCGTCGTTGACAAACACATCCACTGCCATCGTGCCGAGAAAATATTTGTCGATGAAATAATCAAAAACCGGAGAATCACTTCCCTTATTTTGCCCATCGACCTTCCATGCATAATGCAGCGGATCGCCGTCAAGGTCACGTGCGTCGACCCAGAACGTCACCGTCTGACCGGCAGACAGTGTCGTGTCCTGTGTAGGAATGGCTGTGTAAATGATCGGTGCTCTGTTGGAATTCAGAACATTCACAGTGACTGTGGCCTCATCCGATCCTCCGCGACCGTCCAGCACTTGCAGTGTGATGGTATATGTCCCGTTCTGGTCATAATTCGGAGTCCATCGAAATACGGCTGTCGTGGGAGACTGAGCTTCCACCGTGGCTCCCGCCGGAGGGAAGGGATCTGCGATACGAAACGTTAGCTCATCCAGATCGGCATCGGAAGCCACCATGGGAATCAGGAGTTCGTCCCCCTCATACACATCGTAACTGGAGGAAATGATGTTCTTGTCGAGGTATGGAAAGTTATAGTTATAGACTGTCTCCAGTGTAAACGTGACGACTCGGTTGACCCACAACGCACTCACCACAGAGGTGCCGGGTGACGATCCCGCCATGAAATGAACGGACGCAACACCCATGCTGTCACTCATCACAGGCTGGGATTCTACGATGGTTCCCCCTCCTGAATTCTTGGTGAAATAGACCTGGATGCCACGCACCGGATTTCGGTACGCGTCCAAGACCCGGACGCTCAACGGATCGACAAACGGATGATTGACCGTTCCTTTCTGGTTGTCTCCGCCAAACTTCTCGATGCTTGCCGCCTGGAGCGACTGTACATGCAGCGTGAATTCCACGGGGGACCCTTCCAAAAGAGAACTCGAGGCGTGGATGGTAACCGTCTCTGTCGATCTCCCCAGCGTCACATACACGGAAGCACGCCCCTGGGTGTTGGTCTGGCTGATAACCGTCGTACCACTCTGACTCTCTCCCACCTGGAGCGTGGCATCGCCCTTGACCACGGTAAATCGTACGTTGACACCGCCTACCGGATTGTTGTAACGGTCTGTCACCTGGGCCACCAAGGGATTCTGGATGGCCCCGTCCACATAACCCGATTGACCGCTCCCAGAAACATAGACGATCTTTCTGGCAGGACCCGGTCCTGTGGTGACGGAAAACATCACCGGGGAACCCGAAAGATTGACGTTCGTTGCCTTCACCCAACTGGTGGTTCCGCTGAGCGTGCCCGCCCTGAAATAAGCTTGAGCAGCACCCCATTCGTTTGTCCTCACCGGTTGAGGCGTCACCAGACTCCCTCCGCCTATGTCGACTTCGTACAGGATATCGATACCGGCCACGACATCGCCTTCTATATCTCTCACACCGACTACGAACGGCTGTTCCAGGACCTCCCCGGCCTGTCCCGTTTGTCCATGACCGGAGACAAAGAACATGGAGATGGGCTGTCCCACTTTTCCCGTGGCGGAGAAATAGAGCGGACTGCCCAGGAGTCCTTGAGAGGTTACCTTCACCATGTTTTCTCCGGGTACGGGCCCCAAAACGAGACGGGAGTAGGCCAGTCCGTTGCTGTCGCTCACCACAGGCTGATCTTCGATGATCCTGCCCCCTCCACCGATGACCTCAAAATAGACGGGTCCGTAAGCCACGGGATTGTTGTTGGCATCTGTCACTTCTACGGCCAGGGATTCCGCCAGTACCGTCCCCACATTCCCCGTCTGACCATCCCCCGAATAAGACAGAAGCTTTGCGGCATCATTGGCCAGGAATATGACGGACTCCTCTTCATCCAGAAGGACGTTATCATCGATGTCGATGGCTTGTATCGTCTTCTCCCCCGCAGACAGCGACTGGAGATACCCTACCGCTCTTCCCATGGTATCCGTGGGTACGATTGGTTGCTGTACAAAATTCAGCATACCTCCTGTCACATTCAGGGAAACCCGTTTACCCGCTACGGGATTTCCGTGGCCATCGGTTAACGTCACCGTCACATAGGATGAGTCCACTCCCGTCGCTGGAACCGGACCTGTTGCATCTATCATCGATCGAGAGGCACTGACCACATCGGGAATGCCCGAGGCATAGAATCGGACAGGCGCCCCTTTCAAATTAATGAGACCATTGTTCGACCGAACCTCCAGAGCATTGTTCCACATACCAGCCGTATCACCCAACGTCCAAACAATGGAAGCAATGCCCGCGGCGTTTCGGATGAGGACCGTCTTGCTCGTGTCGGCCGAGCCGTTCACAGCATTCAACGTATCCAGGGTGCCACCGCCTCTACTGACGATGGAAAACGTAACCCGTTCACCCGAAACCGGATTACCATGCCTGTCCGAAACGAGTACCTGAACGGGCTGGGACAAGGGCTTGCCAACGACTCCTGTCAGGTACGTATCGGATAAAGCCGACATTGAATCCGCCGCAGAGGACTGGGCTGAGATGCGGAACGTGATGGGCGATCCATGCAACGGATCGACACCGTTGGTAGCCACAGCTTCAACGACATTGTTTTGATATCCTGCCATGGAACCCAAAATAAAGGAAATTTGAGCAAATCCATCACCGTCGGTCATGACGGTTGTCGTGGGCATCAACGTGCCCTCGAACTGCCCACCGCCTTCTTTTATCGTAAAAACGACAGGTTGATTGTCTATGGGTTCATCTTGAGCGGTTACCATTTGCACTTTCAACGGATCGGGAATCCGCTCACGAACGACCCATGTGGTGTCCCCTTGAATTTTCTTAAGCCGGGCTGCCTGGGATTTTGCAAACAGGGTATACTTCACCGGTGATTCCGCGATCATGTAGAAGCCATTGCTGGACCATGCCTGGACGATGTCTGTGTAGACGCCGTGTACAGCAGCGACACGGACGTTCGTCTCTGCAATTCCGCTGATACTGGTCTGTACGACAACACTATCGCTGCCATCTAGGAATTCGAAACCCTGGCCTCGCGTGGCAAACGAGACCGGATGGCCCGCCACCGGACGATTCACATCATCGAAGACCCTGGCCTTGAGACGAAAATACAGCGTGTCGGATATCCACGCCGTTTGACGATCGCCCGAGTAATAGCTGAGTCGAGCCCCGCGATAGAAAGCCGAATCCACGACCACCGTATCCTGCACATTGCCGATCCTTGCCATGACCGTGACGATGCTGGCCGTGGGGCCCAAATACAGTGTATCTTGGGCGACACCCTGGCTGTTGGTCCATTTGGGTTGAATCCTTCCCGCCGTTCCGTCACCATCGATGACCTCGAATTGTACGGGCACCTGGTCCATCAGCTGATCTTGATCGTTGTATACCCGGATTCGAATGAAATTGGGAAGCACCTGATTCACGTAATGTTTCTGGCCCGCTCCCTGACCCGGTACGGACTCAATCCTGCTGACCAGACCTTCCGTTGTTGTGGCTGTAAACACGACCTCCTGTCCTGCGTACCCGTCAAACATCACCCGCACCCGGTTTATACTACTGGCAGCACCTAAAACAAGAAAAGTCTGCGCCTGGCCATTCTCATCGGTCGTGGATGTATCCGCGGTGACACTTCCACCTCCCTCGATGACTGTAAACGTTGTCTGGACATCCGGCGTTATATTTCCATACTGATCGTACAATGTCACGATGAAAGGCAAATCCAGTGTATCACGGGCCGCCCCTGATTGGCCGTCGTTGGTTTTGGTCATGGAGACTGCAGTGTCGGGAATCCCCGTGGCCAGAAACTCCACAAAGTCGGCCGTGCCGAAGGGACGCGCCTGTACTCGGTTGATACCCGCCTTGGTTCCCAGCGTCAGGCTCGTGCTGGCAATACCCTCGCTGTTTGTCATCAATTGCTCGACAAACTCGGTGCCGGTAGGAATATAGCTGGACGACGGCGTGATGAGCAGTTTGTCTATCCTCACATCATTATGCCCCTTGATGATCCGGATGCGATGAATCGACCGACTCAGTCTCATGGACTTGATTTCCCCCTGAGGCACGTATGTCATGTCGGCTATCCGGTCCCATTGCCATTGGTTGGAATACTGATCAAGATTCGTATTCCATATCCATGTCTCTCCGCCATCCACTTGTATGCTCACCGCCGATTGCCAGAAATTAGGAGAGATCAGCCTGACCCAGAACCAGTACGTCGTATCCTTATCCACCCAAAATTCATAAATGGCATCGCCCGTACCCGATAGAGCCGTAATATATTCACCTCCGGCTGCTCCGGGATCATCGTTCCGAACCGTGTATGCACCACTCAGCTCCCCCCACTCCGCTTCGATGCGTATGTTGTCGTCCACCGAACCGGGTGCTGTTACCGAAGCATCGCTGGGCTCGACGACTGTAAATTCTACGGCAGCATTGGGCACGGGTGCGTTGTTGGCATCGCGCACCTCCACCTTCAGAGACTCGGGTAGTGTTGTGGCGACAACGCTGGTTTGATCCATGCCCGAAACAGCTTGGATGCCTGCCGCGCCTCCCTGTTCCGACAGGGTAAGAAAAGCCGTTACGTTATTCTCACCGCCCAACCGCCTGAGCATTAAACCTGCATACTTTGTGGTACTGCTGTAGCGGCGCTCTGCGTCGTAAAGCGCCCGGTTTGCCGCCGGCTTTCCGTTGACGAATACATCGAATTTATGCCCGGCGGGATTGTTCCAGTCCATGACCACACTCAGCGTATCCAGGGGTCCTGGAAAATCGAGATTGCCTTCGTTGTCCAGGAGCGTATAGGGGATCTGGTCGATGACACCACCCGGTGCAGGTACGACATCTCCGTTATCGATTTCGTAAAGAGAGATCACCCTCAGCCAGCTTTCCACCCAGAGGAGATAACCGTCGGCCGTGAGGCTGGAGCTCGTCAGCATCAAAGCCATGCCGCCATCGGTGCTGGTCGCCTGTCTGCCCCAGACCATCTTAACCATGGCAGGATTCCGTCTCGCCAGATAAATGGCGGCACGTCCCCATCCGCCATTTTGATAATTGGAGAATTCACCTTCACCGGTACCTTCGTTGTACACAATCGTATATTCCGTAGGATCGATGAGCCAGTCATCCCCGATACCATCGGGCTCAGGAGGCCGGTCGAACGTCTCCTCGACCTGACCGATGGAATTGGTGCGCACCACGATCTCGTTGGACAGTTCCCCTTTGTTGCCCCATGTGTCGATGGCACGAATCCTGAAGTAGTATCGTGTGGCGGGAAGCAGGCCGGAAGCGGTAAAGATTTCCACCGTGCCCGCGTCGCTGGGTGGGGGCACATCGGGAATGATGTTCGCATTGGCGAAATCCTGTCCACCCTCTATCGACGTCGTCGAATATCTCAGATCATAACTCGAAGCCCTTCCCGTGTAATCATCGCCGCCGGGTGCCGTCCACTGAAATGTGATGGACGTGTTTCCCTGAGTAAACGTGTTGAAATCCCAGATCAGACCCGGTGGGATCACGTCGGGAAGCTGAGACTCCACACCGAAATTATCCATTTTAATGTTAAAGGGCTGGGCTGAATCGGATCCTCGGAACAAGACGCCAGAATAGAGATCGTCTCCATTTCCGGCCCACCGGTTGGGATCTCGCAACACGACGGGTTGACCCCCGTCGACGGTTATCGTAAAATAATTCGCGTCGGGTGCCGGACGGTAACTCACCTTGAACCTGTTGCCGGGCTGAAGGGGCGTGATTGCTTCGATGGCATTGGGCACGGGAACACCGCTATTGGCATCCCCGCCGACAATCGTGTTCACACGAACATACCCCTGATAGACCCAGACCATATAGCCCGAAGCCGTGGTTTTAATGGTGTCTAATCCAACAGCCATACCGAACTTATCGCATGCCGTCGGATCGGAAGAAAGATCGATGGTCACCGAGACTGTGGTCAGATTCTTCGATGTCCCCCAAACACACAGATTGTTCCAGCGAAGCTGGGGATCATTCGTCCTCATACATTGAATAGCACCGCCGCCGTTCTCATTGACATTCACAATTTGGATATCCGTATCGGCAACCCATCCATCACTTCCGTTTAAGGGAGCGGCCGGCCGGTCAAACTCATCCGTGAAGGACGGTACCAGAATGTTGGAAATATGATGATAAAACACGGTGGCCATGTAATTATATCCCACAGAACTGGGATGGACTTTATCCACATCCTTGTTATAGTAT
>CAZTKR010000174.1:0-7894 GCA_964614115.1 uncultured bacterium
GAAGCGGTGCGCGTGCCGCGCAGTGTCCGCGCGCAATGCCGGCAGCGTCGCGGTATAGCGCCGCTGCCATAGCTGTCTCCGGATCCTCTAGCTGCAGCAGGTAATCGTGGAGACGAGAGTTCTCCAGTTGTCGTGCACAGAACACGGCAAAGGAACTGTACGACTATCTGGAGGCATGCCATCTTTTTAATGATGACAGACAAGGTACGAGTGAGTTCTACATCAGCGTCCCGAATGTCCTGAACGAACACATTCAACTGGACTCATCTGGACGTTTTACGTACGCGTATAAATACGGAAGGGGTGCCGGCGACATCCAGGAGTACGTCAAGCGTGTACCGTTCAGCAAGGAAACGATATCTATGGGAGTGACGCAGCGGTTGGCGGAAAAAGTACCCCTGGTATTCGATGAAATCGTACGATTCAATCAAAGCAATCCAAGGACTGAGTACATACAGGCGGAACTGAAAATAAATCATGACAATTGATGCGATGGGGATTTGATAGCGGAGTTGCTGAAGAAAATGCTGCCTGCTGTCTTCATGATATTCTCGTCTTGATGCGTCTTACTATTCCCCGTCGGACTTGTTTGGTTTCATCTCATCATAAGGAAATTCCATCCTCACGGTCGTACCCTTTCTCGGTTGGCTTTCGATGCCTATCGTGCCGCCGTGAGCCTCGATGATTTTCTGCACCACCGTCAGACCCAACCCGGATCCTTTTTCTTTCGTACTGTAAAACGGTTCGTATATGCGATCCAAGGTCGCCTTATCGATCCCTTGACCCTCATCGGTCACGTCCACACGCACGATTCGTTCATCGGGGATTTCCTCCGTGCGCACGGTAATCGACCCGCCCTTCTGCATGGCTTCCTTGGCGTTGATGAGAATATTGAAAAACACCTGCTGAAGCCGGCCCGAATCCACCTGGATTCGAGGCAGATCGGAGGGCATCTCCTTCTTCACCGTGATTCCTGCCTGTGTCAAGCCTTCTATCATCTGGACCAGCGCCAGGTCCAGCACCACGTTCACATCCTGGGCAACGGAGTGTATCTCCAGGGGTTTGGAAAAATTCAGCAAATCCTGGAGGATGCGTTCCAGATTGCCGACTTCCAAAGTTGCCAGTTCCAGACAGTGCCGATCTCTCTCCTCCAGCGGCGACCGTTTCAGGAGCGTCGTAAGTCCTATTTTGATGGAAGACAGGGGATTCCGAATCTCATGCACGATGGTGGCCACCATTTGCCCGAGAGAAGCCAGGCTCTCCAGCTGCAACTTCTTACGCTCCAGTGCGAGTATCTCCTGTGTTTTCTCCAGGACCAATTTTTTCAAGTTTTCGGAATAATTCCTCAACTCCTGTTCGGCCCGCACACGCCGGGTAACATCCCTAAATATGCCCTCGAAACCGGCGAGACCGCCTTCCTCGTCCCGGTAAACATTGGCCGTCAGCTCCAGGAAACCCGATTGTCCGTTCTTCTGCGTAAACTCGATCAGACAGTTTTGTAGGAATCCTTCACAAAGAATATCCTGACATACTGTATCACAGCGTTCCGGATTCAAGAATGAGCAAAATGTTTTTACCTCGCCCTCCAGCAATGATTCTGGATTCGCGTAGCCAAGAATCTGAGCGCCCGCCCGATTGATCGAGACAAACCGCCATTCCTCGTCCGTCTGGAACACACCGTCCCACGTCGTGTTGAAGAGCTTCTGGTAGTTCTCCGCTTCTTTGCGGAGTTCCTCCGACCGTCTCAATACATGCCTGAGCCGATAGGCGTAATAATGTAGCGCCAGGATGGCGATGGCCAGCAGGAAAAAGTTGACGAATAACAGTATGTCCGTTGTATCAAGCTTCAACAGCGAATTCCATCTTGAGTATGGTGACGATGATCATCAACCAGCCAAACAGCATGATGAAGTCGAACACACCACCGTATCGTAGCAATAAGTTGGAGTAAGGGAAGACGTATTCAACACTGTACCGGACAATGCCGGCAGCGGCCGAAAATAACACCCACCGTGATAACGAATGGCTGAGCGGCATCGTAAAAAAGGATAAGAAAAAGACTATGCCGGACATGATCAATAAGATGTCCGAAGGTAATTCGATGGTCGATGATATGACTTTTAAGTTGATTAGAATTCTGGAATTAGCATTCATAAAATGGGAGAATGAAATAAATAGAATATACACATATAAGATACCGGGGAACAGAGGGAATTTTTCAGATGATGGGAAGAAGTGCAATCGTTTAAAAAGGAAAAAACTTAAAAAAATACCCACACCGGCCACGATATAATGGACTGGCATCATTCCGAACACCCAAAACTTAGTGGCCAGCAGAATATCGAAGGTAAAAAAAAGGAGGTAAAAGAAGGCAAAATACACGGCGCTATCCTAACAGTCGCCCTTAGCTGAGCAATAGTCACAATAACCTTGGCCGTCCCCGGATCCATGGCAGTACGGCAATTTTTTGGTTTCTGGATCGTATTCCAGGTATTTCTTGGCAAATTCGATCCATAAGTCTTGCACCATTTGTTCCCATATTTTCTCAAGTTCTTTGGGATCCATGTTCAACTCCTTCTTCTTTTTTGACCTGTTCTGTGATTTTCGCCTCTCCCCAGAGAGAAAAATCATGCAAATCAGGTCTTTTTGGGAACATCACCTCCGTTCGCTTTTAAGAAGGCTATCCTGCACGCCATTGCGGAATAAGACTCACTCGCATTGTGATCGATAGACTAGTAAAATTAATTTTTTAATATTTTTTTAAATATATCGATGGCTCGCTGAATGTCTTCAGTAGACACCTGCAAGTGTGTCACGGCCCGTAGCTTATCAGGGCCAATCGCCAGTATCAGGACACCTCGTTCCTTTAATGCCTCAACGATTTGTGGTGCTGTGTATTTTGCCCCCTTTACCTCCATGATGACAATATTGGTCTGTACGACATCCATGTCGACCGAGACGCCTGGCAGTTCCGCCACGCGTTCGGCCAATAACCGCGCGTTCTGGTGATCCTCGGCCATACGCTCGATATTGTGTTCCACCGCATAGAGCGCGCCCGCAGCGATGATGCCGACCTGGCGCATTCCCCCGCCGTAGATCTTTCTGTACCGGTGCGCCCGTTCGATAGTCGCCCCACTTCCGGCGACGAGCGATCCCACAGGAGCGCCCAACCCTTTCGAGAAACACACGGAAATGGAATCGAAGTATCGGCCATATTCGTTTAGAGGAATACCCGTAGCCACCGAGGCATTCCACAGACGAGCGCCGTCCAGATGCATGCTGAGACCGTGCTCGTCTGCCACCCGGCGGATTTCCCGTATGTCCTCAATCGGATAGATGGCGCCTCCTGCCCGGTTATGCGTATTCTCCAGACAGATCAGACGTGTGGGAGGAAAATGGACGTTGGATGGCCGGATGGCTGCTTCGACATGGGCATGCGTGAGGACGCCCCGATTACCCGGTACAGGACGTAGCTGAACGCCCGACAGGAGTGCCGGGGCTCCGGCTTCATAATAAAAAATATGGGCCTGGGCCTCCAGAATGACCTCATCTCCCGGCTGGGTATGGGCATTGACGGCCACTTGATTCCCCATCGTTCCCGAAGCCACGAAAAGGCCGGCTTCCTTGCCCAACATCGATGCAACCTTCTGTTGAAGACGATTGACCGTGGGGTCTTCGCCAAAGACATCGTCCCCAACTTCAGCAGATGCCATGGCCTCCCGCATCGCCTCCGAAGGCTTGGTGAACGTATCGCTGCGTAGATCAATAATCATCGTGAGATTCCATTAATTACTAACAAAAAATAATACCTTTTCTGAAAAAATCAAGGAAAAATTTTCGTTCCAGATCGTAAACTTGACAAAACTGCTATGATTTTTTATATTGAGTCACTTTATACGATGGAAAACGACCCTGCCCGGGAGAAGGCTATGCCACGGGTCGTAAAACACAGCCATGCACTCTTGTTTCCGTATGGGAAAATGAGCATCCATCGTATCGACAACGCGCCGATGATGTCGACACGGTAATCGATGTTATCACCAACTGAAAGGAAATAAAAGGCATCCTTGGTCTTTCGAACCACAGCTTCGAATTCATACCAATACCATCTTACACCCAAAGGGCCAATCCCATGAAAATACAATTTTTAGGAGCTGCTCAATCTGTCACGGGTTCCATGCATCTGCTCACGGTGAACGGATCGAAAATTCTCCTGGAGTGCGGTCTGTTCCAAGGAAGGCGACAGGAAGCCTTTGAACGGAACCGCAACCTCCCGTTCGATGCAGCCTCCATCGACGTCCTGATCCTTTCCCATGCCCATATCGATCACAGCGGCAATATTCCGCAACTCGTGAAGCAGGGTTTCCAGGGAAACATTCTCTGCACGCACGCCACGCAGGACCTGGCCAGCGTGATGCTGCGTGATTCGGCGCATATCCAGGAACGAGACGCCGAGTTTGTGAATAAACGACACAAAAAAAAGGGACTGCCTCCGGTTCATCCCCTGTATACGATGAACGATGCTGCAGCGAGTATGAACCATTTTGTCGGCATAGGATACAACCGTCCCTTCTGGGTCACACCGGATGTCAAGCTGACGTTCCGTGATGCAGGGCATATTCTGGGTTCGGCCATCGTAATTCTGGACATTCAAGAGAACGGCACACCCAGGCGACTCACATTTACCGGAGACCTGGGTCGAAAAGACCTACCCGTCATCCGGGATCCTGTCCAGGTCGAGGAAACCGATATTCTCATCACCGAATCCACATACGGAAACCGAACTCACGAACCCATCGGGGATATGAAGACACGGCTCCGGGAAGTCGTGAACAACACCGTCAAACGCGGTGGAAAAATCATCGTTCCCGCATTCTCTCTCGGACGGACACAGGAGCTGGTATATGTCCTGCATGAACTCTTCAACGACGGCTCGCTGCCAGAAATTCCCATCTTTGTCGACAGCCCTCTTTCCGTGAATATCACGGAGGTTTTCCGCCTTCATCCCGAATGCTTTGACCATGAAACCAGGGATGCCTTCTTATCCAACCATCAAGACCCGTTCGGATTCTACCGCCTTCGGTACATACGCAACGTGGAAGAATCCAAAAAATTGAATACGCTCCAGGAGCCCTGCATCATTATATCCGCTTCGGGTATGTGCGAAACCGGGCGTATCCTCCACCATCTCGCCAACAACATCGAGGACCCAAGGACTACTGTCCTGATCATCGGATTCATGGCAGAACATACCCTGGGAAGGCGAATCGTCGAGAAAATCCCATCCATCAAGATATTCGGTGAAGAGCTATCCCTGAAGGCGGAGGTGGCCATCATGAACGGTTTCAGTGCCCATGCCGATAAGAACGAGCTTCTTGCATTTTTGGATGGCCTGAATAGAGAAAGGCTCCACCATGTTTTTATCGTTCACGGTGAGCCCGACCAATCAGAGGCTTTTGCGGACGTTGTCCGCGATAGAGGTATCGCCCAAGTGACGGTTCCCCGACTTAAGGAGGAAGTGACACTCTAAGACTTATTCTTTTATCGACTCGCGATAGATGCCCTCATGCTCCGGATCGATGCGGATCAATCTTTCCAGAATCTCATGATTCTCTTTGAATACATCGATGAACTCCAGATGATGGGCATCGAGAAACCGATGGATTTCCTCGTTATCCGGATCCTTGGAAAGCATATCTTCTAAGATGGAGAGAGCCTGACCGCAGTACTTTTGTGCCGTAGTGTCTTCCTCTCCTACATACGAAAGCCCCAACGCAAAAAGGTCTTTCATCGTTCGGAATGGTTTGTACTCCTCGCTCAGCAGCCTGTCGATGAGTCTCGATCGTTCTTCCCAACCCAGATTAAAACGAGCGTTGAACTTGGCCTGTGTACTTATCAACTGGGCTTTTTCGTAGAACGGTGTGCCCATAAACTTGCCGTAATTATCGTATTCCCAGCCTAGGATAAGATTCACATAAAAATCGATGAATCCGGTGAATGGATGAAAAATGTTTTCGTTGTGCGTCAGCTGTTCTCCGGCCTCGTACGGAAAACGCCAGTATTTATCGTAGTACTGTAAATCCAGGTTATTGGTGATGAGAAGCGTGCCGGCATACCGAGCTTCATAGCTCACGCTGTTGTCCATTAAAAAAACTTGTATCGTGATGGGTATTTCATCGTCTGAGGATTCATTCGTCCAGTCGTAGTCGTTGATGTAACTCTCGATGTTTTCGGCAAAATCCTTCAATTTCTGTTGCTTTTCCAGGGGAAGCCGTTCCAGCATCAGCTTCACCTGAGCCTGCACTCTTTGGGCCATCACCGAGGGTACAGAACCAAAGATGACCGTTCCTGTCCATACCCAGCAGAATGTATATCGTCTAAAGAGTCTTTTTGCCGTAAACATGTTTTTCCCTCCCTGTGAAGGACACATCTATCCTAAATAAATATACAAGTTTTGTAAGCATTGTCAAGCAAATTCATGCATCGTGCATGAATTTATTGATAAAAGTCGGTCTTTTTTATCGCAGACGCAACCGTTTGGGATGATACGCTTCTGTGAATTGTTGTTTCTTCTGAATATTTAATCCGGAAATTTTGAAATTTGCTAAAAATTTATTATATTCGTTTGAAACGACTTATTTCCGTTTATACTAATCAAATTTATCATTTTCTTAATATCTTTATTAATTTTAGCATTCACCTGTTTTCAATCGCATGAGAAAACACAGTTATGTCTATCATCACTTATAATCGCACATTTCGTCGTTCATTCGTAATTCAGATGTGTATCTTAGCCGGAAATTATAGCGTTCTCGCCAACCTGGCAACTCTTCCTGTCGGAGGAAGGCCCATCGGTATGGGCTCGGCATACGTGGCCGTGGCCGAAGGTCCCGAATCCCTGTTTTATAATCCGGCCGGGCTCGCCACCACCGGACAATCTTCCCTTGCCCTGTTTGCATCCAGGCCTTACGGGCTCCGTGAACTGACCTTTGAATCATTATCCGCAGTCTATTCTTCTCGTTATGGTGGTTTGGGTGTTTGCCTGCAAACCTTTGGATCGAAACTCTACCGTGAGAACGGTCTTGCTATAGGTTGGGGACATCATTTTCGGAATCGTTTTTACTACGGCGTTATGACACGCGTTCACCAGGTTCAGATAAAATCATACGGGTCCGATTCTGCCATTATTTTGGAGGCCGGTATTTTACTCATTGTATCGAATAGACTGCGTTGGGGGATTGCAGTGACGAACATCAATCAAGGCAACATCGGCCAGGAGCATGAGCCCATTCCCAGAATCATCCGTACGGGCCTATGCTACAGGCCCATGCGAGAGGTGCTTCTCTGTATGGAACTGGACAAGGAAACACGGTTTCCCCTCGAACTGAGAGGCGGTGTTGAGATTCGGCCCATGTCCGCGTTTGCCCTGAGATGCGGATTTGGGAGGAATCCCTCCTATTTCTCCGCCGGAATCGGCATTGCATGGGCATTCATCGGCTTTGACTATGCTTGTATGTTCCATCCCGTCCTTGGGGCCACGCATCAAGGCTCCATCCATTTTCGTCTGCGCACTGCATGATCCGTCGCTCGTTGGAACGGAAACATTGTTGATATCGAAGCCTGTTTACATAGGTTGGTTCATGTCTGTTCTACTGGGATTTAACCAAATCTCTAATCTCTGTGCTCAGGAGGCGATCGAGGAAGCCTTGCTAGAGAATCAACACGAAGAGGCTTCTGAGCTGCTAGAACACCTCCTGAATCTGCGTGAACACCCTGCCGATCTGAATCGCATCTCCCTCCGAACGCTTCTCACGTATCCCTTCCTATCTCACTTCATGGCTCGAAACCTCATCCACGATCGGTCAATAAACGGCGCTTTTCAATCCTGGTCGGA
>CAZTKR010000175.1:0-7856 GCA_964614115.1 uncultured bacterium
AATTCCGTGGAATATTTTTACTCTGCCTGGGCTTATAGTACCGATGCGACTCCGGTTTATTCGACCGTAGTGAGTACGAGCGGAGAGCCTGAATATTCCGTGGTATCGGATAATATTTATCTCCCTACCGAGCTTCGGGTAATTATAGAGCAAGGATTAATCAATAAAGGATGGGAGGAGTTTGAGGTCAGGGAGGCCAATTCGGTCGATCCCCAAGAGCTTGGTGAAAAAATCATTGTGCTTATTCATCCAATGGATGATCCTGAGACACAAAGAAATATCGGGGATGAAAGTCATAGTGAGCCCGACCCGGACGATCCTGATTCTTATGTTACTTATATCGGTGGCATTTACGAATGGAGTTTTATTATCAGACCGGTTTCTCTTATCCAGCCTGAATGTAATAGGCTCTATCTTGCAATAAAAGAAATCCTTTATGAGCATTGGGAAAGGCTTACGGCCATTGGCTGCATATCAAGACAGATCGCCGGTATGGGACACGATGACGATCTTTCGGGGGCGATAATATCAAAGCCGGTATTTTCAAGACCCATAAGGGTCACAATCGGGTACGATTTCTTAATGAGTGTAAAAGACCCGAAGGTGAGCGGTGTGACAATAAACTATACCTATGTTTAAAAAAAGGAGTGATTTAATGAGCAAGGCAAAACAATCCAAGTCCTTGGAAATTTTTATTAAGACAACAGGCGCAAGCAAAGGGACGTATGATGTTTTAAGGCTCTTGGGCGAGACCGGGCCGAGAACAATCGACGAATGGAAAAAAGTGGCCAAGCTTGCAAACAGCAAACCCGGACGCTATACCTGGGACGAGTGGAAGAAAAAACACATGAGCGAGGCCGAGAAGCGGTCAGAACAGAATCTTAAGGAATACAAAAAGGCCGACCGGGAAAAAGCGAAAGCGAAAGCCGAAAACGAATCAGAATCCGATTAATGGAAATAATTGTTTAACCAAAAAAAAGGAGCTTCTTCATGTCTATTGTTGTTGCGGGAAAAGAGTACATAATACCGCAGGGGGTAGCCTATTTCGAGAAAACCCCCCCGGCCAGAGCAGCCGATGTAGCGGTGGGTAATTGCCTTATTGTCGGGGAGGCCGGTGGCGGTGTCCCCTACAATGTGAATGTGAATGATCTTCCCCCCATTTACAATTTCACGAATCCGAGTGAGGCGAAATCAATTCTCAAAAGCGGTGACGGTCTTACGTCTCTTTTGGAGGCGTTCAAACACGGAGCGCAGAGAGTCTTTTTTCTGCGTACACAGAGTTCGGCGGGTACAGTCCCGGCGAAACAGGCCGAGTTTGATGATACCACAAACAAGATCAAGATCGAAAGTGCCGATTATTCGGATTTCGGAAACCGGATATCTGTGGAACATGATTGGACATCCGGCACACCGGATACCGTGGTTACGACTTTAAGGCTTTATAACCTGGGTGAGATAATTGTGGCCCAGGATACGGCTGATAGTTCAGCCACGACCGTTCTCACAGATTCCGGTAAGGGATTCGATACCCTGGGCCTGGTTGCTTTTAATGCGACCACGAAAGCCGGTGATCTTCTCCATATTATTGATGACAATTCGACCGGTGCAAAAAACGGGTATTATCCCATAGCATCCTGGGATGCCAATACCGTGACCGTGACGGTGGCCCTGGGTACGCTCACTTCCCCGGTATACGAAATTGTCCGGGTGGCCAGCGTGGAATCCGAGGTATCGGACGCAATGGCCGATGATAATGCGACCGTGAACCAGTGGCTTAATGGTATGGGCAATATCCGGCAGTATATTACCAGCCAGGTTACGGGTACGGCTGCTTTCTCCGCAGACGTGGCCGAGACTTTCCTGTATGGTGGTGCGGACGGCGAGGCTGATTCCACGGACGTTGAAACCGCTCTCAGCAAGTGTGTGACCACAAACGCACAGTTACGCCATGTCGCTTCCAGCGATTCAGCTTCTTTCGGCAAGCTTCCGGCACATATTATCGAAGCTACGAATGCCGGTTATAAATCCATCGGTTTTGTAGGTGGTGGAACAGCAGACAGTGTTTCCACAATCAAGGGTTATGCGACTACCTTTGATACGGATCGGATGGTGGTGTGCGCTCCGGCAAACCAGGATCGTGATCTGAATGAAAACCTGGGTCTTATCGGTGGATGGGCCGTGGCTGCAAAGGTGATGGGTGTGGCTGCATCCCTTGATCCCGCAGTTCCCCTTACCAAGAAAAAGATTCAGGCAATCGGTCTCAGTGCGGTTTATCTACAGTCCGAGCGTGAGGAATTACAGGAAGCCGGTGTGCTGGTTGTCCAGCAGACTCCCGATGGCAAGGAAATCCAGAAAGGCGTTACGACCTTACAGGACAATACGAATCTCTGGACTTCCGGTGTCAATCCCAAGACTCCTGAAATTTCACTCAGGCGTATTGCCGATGCCATATCAATGAGTGTGGCCAGGGGTACGGGCCGTGACTTTGTGGGCCAGAATGCCAGGTATGCCGGTGCTGGTCTTGAAGGATACCTTGAAGCGACCCTAAAGGACTTCGAGGAAAACAAGGGCTGGCTTGTGGAAGGCGAAGACCCGGATACGGGCGAGAAAATACCCGCTTATGAGATTTACCGTATCTACAAAGTTGCGGACGCTTTTTATGCCGATGCGGGTTTGAATTTCAGTGATCCGGTCAACTTTGTGGTCTTCAAGGGAATTATCCTTTAAGACAAAACAGGCAATAAGAAAGGAGATATATAATGCCTAAAGAACCTTCAGTAAAGAGCATGAATGAATTTATTATCATGTTCAACAATCGGGTTATCGGGAAAGGCGTAAGCCTTACCGATAACTATGATCGTGGTGTCCAGGATATCGAGGAGCTTGGAAACTACTTTGTGGAAGAAACCATTGCGACCAAGTTCTCCGGTACACTCACCATGACATCCCTGGAATTGACCCTGGGTACACTGGAAGAATTGGGGATCGCCCCCGATGGTTTTACCGACGATGACATGAAATTCGCCGATATTACCATTGTTGAGGTTAAGAAAAGCGATCCCAACAAAGCAGCGACCAAATGGATCGGCTGCGATAATACCGGCGGGTCGATAACCAGAGCCCCTCATGCGATTGTGGGGCGCAACGTCACATGGCGTTACAAGCGGAGAAAGACCGCAAACGCAGTGGTGGTGTAAAACAATAAATCAGGAATTGAATCTTTGAAAGGGGAACGAATATGGACGTAAGTAACATGACGCTTGAGGAAAAACTAAAACTGGTTCGCATCGGCAAAGACACGCCGATACCGTTTAAATGCCGTGGTGTTGAATACCAGGGAAGAAAACTTGATTGGCTGGAATCGCTTCAAATAGAGGCCGAGGTCAAGTCAATGCTCCATCTGAACACACTTGATCTTACGCAGCCCGACCAGTGGATTTATATGCGAGTCTGCATGTTAAACAAAGCCATATTCGTTCCCCCGGATAAGCCAATTCCTGATTGGCTGGTGGAGATGAGAAAGGACGGCGGTATTGAGTTCTTGCGGGAATTTTACGGTGCTTATGAAGATGCTGTCCATCCCCCGGTAAGCGAAACTCCTGAAAAGAAGGAGACTACAGGAGATGAACAAGAGTGAGTGGGATCGCCTTGGAGAGCTTGAGGCAGATTCTATTCACTACTGGTATAGGCAGAAATACAATCTGCCTTTAACCGATCCAAGGTACACAAATGCTACGCCAGATCAGATTCGGTTAGAGTTTTATGCCGATATTGCCTGGCAGATCAAAAGACTCCGGGAACAAGACCCGGATTTTGATCTTGAGGCAGAGCTTGAAAACAGGAAGTTCATCGAAAAAGCAAAATCCGAGCCCGGTTTTATAGAAGATTGGTGCAAGGAAATGGAACGCAAGCTGGCCGAAAACAATGAGGAGTTCCGGGACGAGGAAGGAAAGTTTACCACGGAAAAAATTGAGGCTTTAAATCCAGAGCCAGCCCATACGAAAGAGGTCACGCTTGAGGAAATCGAACAGGCCGAAGAAGAAGTGAGGAAAAAGGATGGCTGCAAAAAAAGTTGAGATAGGAGTTGGGTTAGACATTGATACCATGCCAGCAGAACGCTTGCGTGAAGAAATCAATCGTATAACTCAATCCGCAGAAAAACTCAGCAGTGTAGATACCAAGGCATCTAAACAGGTTGTTGATAATCTGGAACGCCAGGTATCCTTGATGGACAAAGCCATCGAAAAACAAAAAGAGTTTATTCGCCAGCAAGCAGCCCAGGCATATAAAGCCGGTGTTGATCCCGAAACCAGGGGTCAGATGGCAGCAGATATTTTCCGGCAGCACCGGGAAGCCGGTCTTGCCCCTCCGACCGAAGCCGAAATAAACCGCATGGTGATCCAGCGTGGCCGGGAAATGCGGGTCGGAGTCCGTGAGGAGCGAGAACGCCTTACAACTATGCAGCAAAGACGGCGGGAAGTCCAGGAGGCAGCAGCAGCCGAGGCAGAGCAGCGCAGACAGGCCGAGGATGAACGCCAGGCCAGAAGGGGAGCGATTGCGGGGGCTGGCATGGCCACCATAGGCGGGGTCATGAGGACGGTAGGGATCGGCGCAGCCCTGATAG
Source organism: uncultured bacterium (assembly GCA_964614115.1). Taxonomy (GTDB): domain Bacteria; phylum Zhuqueibacterota; class QNDG01; order QNDG01; family DSAB01; genus CAZTKR01. Next base: position 4,625 of record CAZTKR010000175.1, read on the forward strand.
GTGCGGGTGGTATTGTAGGAACGTTGATCCAGGGGGCAAGATGGGCTAACGAGCTTAACAACATCATGGCCAGGATTAATGTTCAGAGCGACCGGATTGGCGATAATATTGGCCGGTGGGGTGCTGGTACGGCAATGGCCAGGATTGAGGCTGCAAGGTACGCAGAACAGGGTCTCAGAGCCTTTGGACGTGGCGGTATGGAGTTTTTACCCGGCCTTGAATGGAGGCGGGGATTCCAGCAAGGGGAATTGCTCAGATATGCCCCTATGTTCAGAATGGCCGGTATGGAATCCGAGGATTTACTTAGCAACATGCTATTACAGGCCGGACGTGCAGCCCGGATAGGTGGCCGTGAATTTGACATTTTTGGTCTTTTGTCCGGTACGGCAATGGCGACCGATGTTTTAGGACGCACACTGGTTACTCCGAGCGCACCAGGTACGATGACCGCCCTTGCATCTATACAGCAAGCTTACGGCCAGGGGATGTCTCCTGAACGTGCAGCCAGGATCGGAATGCAGCTACACGGAGCAATGACATCCCAGGATTCGACCAGAAGGGCGTTTATGCTACGTTCCCTTGGATTTGAGGGTGGAAACCTGGCTGATTATCAACGGGCAATCATGCAGATTGAAAAGGGCGTGAGTGACCCGGAAAATATCAGGAGAATGCTTGAAAGGGCGAGAACAGAGACAGGAAGCCGGGAACAAATGGTGCAGCTTGTTTCCGGCATGGGTCTTTCTATGACCCAGGCCAGCACCTTGGTTGACAAATACCTGACCGGCGAAATCATGTCCGATGAGCAGTTACAAAAGCTTATGGCAGCACCTACGGAAAAAGAAAAGGAACAGGCCAAGCTTGAGGAGAGAAAAGTCACTGCCCTGGATAATGCGGTAAAAAGTTTTAAGGATTTATCAACATCTCTGGGACAGACAACATTAACGGTATTAGAACCGGCCTTGGGGCTGGCCGTCAAGGGCATGGGTAAACTTGAACAGGCCGTTATTCAGCTTAATAAAACCATTAATAAGTGGTTGGGTGAGGAAGAAGGAATGCCATCAGCGAGGCAGGCCAGGGAGTTTAAAGGGGAGACCCTTTTTCAAAAAGAGATGAACAGGTTGAGAAAAGAAATCGGTTATGCGGAGCGGACAGGGAGGGCAGAAGCCCCAGGGGAAGGTGCGTCATGGTGGGAAGAAACAATGAGCTGGTTAAGAATGGGTCAAGCTCCGAGCGTATTGAGAAAAAGACTTGCAGCCGGTGAGGAAATAGAATCAATGCTCAAACGCAGAACGCTTTTACCGGTCGGGGAGCGAGGTTTGGTATACGATCCCAGGATGGCCGGGACTGAGGGAGTGCCTACTGATATATGGAGAACGATAAGAGAAAGGTCTGCGGGTATTGAGGGAAAGCACCAGGTATTTTATCGCAATAGCGGAAATACTTTTGTGATCCAGGCCACGGAAAGTTCATTAGCCGATGCAATGAAAATATTCGAGCGAGTAACAAAAGAAGAAAGTGCCGGTGGTGCAGTCATTACGCCGGAAGAACAGGAATGGATAGCGCAGCAGCCGTATTTTAAAGGCGGGACATCCACTATCCAGCAGATCGAACAGTCAAGGAAATAAATGGAAAATAAATATCAATTTGACGTTGTAACTCCGAAGATAACACTGCATACAAACGAGAGAATGTATGATATTACCGGCAGTGTTGTATCGGTCGGTACGAGTAAAAAGATTGGTACTATTCCAGGCAGCTTTGATCTAAGCATTGCCCCTACTCCTCTTGAAAAAAATGATATTTTTACCGGCGATAGAATGAATTTTACATCAAGTGACATTTATCAAAATGAATGGCTGAAAACATTCAAGTCCAATGACCTGGTGGAAATATCTTTTACAAATGATCGGCGTGGTATGAGAAATTACACCATGCATGGTCTTATAAACCGTGTGCGGAGAGTAAGGAAAATTGAGACCAGGGGAAAAGTCATGCACACGATAAGTATTACCGGAAACGATGCTGGAAAAATCCTTGAGAAAAATCATGCGTCCCTTATATCCAACATCAAAGTTGATTGGGCTAATACCAATAAAACGATCACAAAAGAAGAATCAATAAGGGCTGCGTTTGCCCTTCCGGGTCTTGCCTCACGGTCGGACTTACAGGCCAGAATAGCGGGTAAGGTAAATGTCAAGAAAGCGGTCGAGGCCATCATGGACACATACCAGGGTCTATACGATGGTATTAGATGGAACAGGGACAATGGCCGTATATACTGGCTCATGGGCGATATGATAAACTACACGGAAAAGATTGACGAGTATCCGGGCGAAACTATCCAGGGGGTAGATATTGCGACATTGCAGGGAACGCTTACCAGTATCCTGGAAAGGGTTGCAGAGAAACCATTTTATGAAATGTTTATTGATTCCGATTTCAGAAATCCGGCAGAATCGTTCTTGATCGTCCGGCCTGTTCCGTTTTCAAAAATAACCCAGGGTACATTATACAATAGTAAGTATAACCATCACATGATTTCATCCAGTGATATTATAATGGAAGATACGGGAAAATCGGATAGTGAGGCTTTTACTGGATTTCGTGTATCCCCCGCATTTCCCGGAATGAATGCAAAAGACGATCTTCATGCATATTTTCCTACCAAGGTGATCGGCAAGCTGCTTGATAGATATGGATTAAAGCTGCTTGAGGTAACGAGCCGGAACATAATGGTCGAAAAAGATAAGTTCATAAACGATTACAGTACGACCGGCGGTATTGATACGGCCACGAAAAAAAGGAAAGAAATCATAGATTGGTACTACTATAATGACGAGTTTCATAATGGCAGCATTTTGATAAATGGAAACGACCGCATCAGGATCGGTGAATATCTTTGGAGAAACCTTAAAGATGACGACTATTTTGTTTATTACATAGAGGGCGTGGATCAAAGGTGGTCTTTCGGCCAGCAGTGGGTTACAACTTTGGCGGTCACAAGGGGAATGTCACTGCATAATTACCTGACACGTTTTCCAGGAATTGTTTTCAGGGGAGAACCGAAAGAGTTACCGGAGAACATGGGGCTCATCGGGAGACTTGCATAATGCTACAGTCATCAATACAGAACATCAAGCAGTACAATAATTATCCGCTCATGGTATCCGGGACGATTGTTAAAGTATACGATAATTATTTGTTTGATGTCAGGCCGTGGAACGGATACGAT
>CAZTKR010000176.1:0-7808 GCA_964614115.1 uncultured bacterium
GAATCCGTGTTTGATCAATCACCCATCATACCCATCGTAGAGGTGAGATAGGACGCTCCTGTTCATTGGGAATGTTCACGACGGCTATTCGTCGATTACGTGCGATGTTGGATTTTGATCAGTTTTATGTATCTTTCCTATATGAGGACAAATAAAAAAAAGCCGATTCTATGGATAATCAAAAATAAAAACTTCGACCTGGGTATCCGATCATCCTTCCATAAGAATCCGCATTTTATATTCCAGGCGATAAAAATCGTATGCGCGATTTAAAACGAGCAGGAGTGGTTTGATCCACATGTATCTCGACGTATGATTTTTTTACTTTCCCGTTTATCGATAGCATTCTATGAGAATTTTTCTTGATATTCTTCGAGCTTTTACTATATTTAAACCGTATCCCTCGCTGTATCGTATAAGAGAAAGTCATGTCCATTGTAATCCCTGGATAAACGTCTATGAAGGCTAGGTTAAACGACGGTGATCTCTTATACATACAGTTCCGATTGCACTCAGACATTTCAGATAAAGAAAAGGAGGTCTGAAAAATGCGATCCATCACTATTTTCAAGATAGTTTTTTCGGTCAGTATCTTTGCTTTCGTTACTGCTTTTGTACCCCCCTCTCTGTGGTCTCAAACCGATTCTCAAGAGACGAGTCAGGAAATAATCGATCAATTGGAACGCCGGTTCGAGAATTTGGGCCACCGGCTGGACGTACTGGAGAAGGCCATCGACGACGTGCTCTGGTACCATAAAGTCGGAGACATCGCTTTTATAGACAAGGTACGCCATGTGGGACCGCCACCCGCCAACAATCCCAACCCCACTGCTCAAGGTGCCGGGAATCCGGTTAAATTTTATTCCTATGTCTTCATCCCCAAAAACATCGATAGAACAAAAAAATATCCTTTGCTCGTCTTTCCCCATGGCGGTGTGCACAGCAATTTAAGCACCTATTATACACACATCGTCCGTGAATTGATGGCCCAGGGTTACATCGTGATCGCCTCGGAATACCGAGGAAGCACGGGCTACGGCAAGGGCATGTACGAACTCATCGATTACGGCGGACTGGAGGTGGAAGATGTGTATGCCGGCCGCAACTACATACTTGAAAATTATGATCTTGTGGACGATAAACGTGTGGGCATCCTGGGGTGGAGCCACGGCGGACTCATCAGCCTTTTCAACATCTTCAACCATCCCAAGGATTACAAGGTTGCCTTTGCGGGCGTCCCGGTAAGCGATCTGGTCGCCCGGATGGGGTACAAGACGCAAGGATACCGCGACCTCTACTCGGCCGACTACCACATCGGTAAGACAGCGTACGAGAATGTGGATGAATACCGCCGGCGATCACCGGCCTGGCATGCCGAAAAACTCCAGACACCCCTCCTGATCCACACCAACACCAACGATGCCGACGTCAACGTCCTGGAGGTGGAACACCTCATCAAATCGCTGAAGGCTGCGGGTAAGAAGTTCGAGTATGAGATTTTTCAGGATGCCCCTGGAGGACACAGCTTCGACAGACTGGACATCATGATGGCCAAGGAAATCCGGTTAAAAATCTACAACTTCCTGGGCAAGCATCTAAATCCGCCGACACCGTTCAAGTCGGTTAAAGATTTGATAAAGGCGGGATACTGGTAAAATTCCTGAGGATTTGATCCGACGATAGGATGATGATGTTATATCGAGGGGGAATATTTTAATATATATGGTTGAGGGGGATGAGAGGCATCCTCCGAGATCTTTGGATTATACCATCACGGAACGAGGCATCTCCTGCTGGGATATGCTCCCTTAAGCATCGACACATTCGGTATGCCGGGATAGCCACGCGTTGATTTCCCGGTAGAACACGTCGGCCACCATCGATGCCCCCCTGCTGTTCAGATGAACGCCATCCAGGGTAAACTGCAAGCCCCTGGTAGATGCGCGTTTATCGATCTTTTCATCTGTATTCAACAGAAAGGCGTCCAGCGTCACACGAGCAAGACTGTGCACTACATAATCGGAGATTTGCTCATCCCTCAGCTTCGAGGCGAGCGTTTCCTTTATATCGATGTATGCCACGTTCTCATGAGCTGAGGAAACCGTTTTAATCGTTTCCCTCAGTCCGTCCAGCTGCCGGTTCCATGGATTCCCCAAATCCTCGCCGATGCACAGCGGCGAAACGGCATATATTGTTCTTGCTTTCAGACAGAGGATGTCCAGGATGCTCCGGTAATACTTGGCAAACTCGGACGCATCCCTTGCCCACGGCTTCCGGGACAACCACTTGACGATGGGAAATATCCACGATACATGGACGAGGACATCATTCACACCGACCCATAGAAAAGCCACATCCACGGGCTCCGTGAGCCTCTGTCGGACGATACGCCGGAAAAGGCTGATGACCGTATCGCCCCCTCTGCCGTGATTGATGAGTCGATGTTCGGACAGCTCCTTTCTTAGTATTTCGAAAAAGGAAGCACCCGTCCTCGCCTCGGTCAAACTATCGCCGTAGAATGCGATTGTCAACGGCACGGCTTTCTCCTGCTTAATGATTTCCACCGTCTCGAGTCCAGAAGCAACCACCATTGAATAAAACGTCCATGTGACGGATTCGATCATTCAGTAAAAACGACGCAAAATCGAATGTACCCGATTTCAATAAACACTCCCTTTCCCTTGTTCGGGAGATGTTTATCGGGCCTTTATCCCCTCGATGGCTCCTTCAATCAACCGGTAGGCCGCCTTCATCGACAGACCATCATCATCCCTGCCCGCCGGATACGAGGCAATGCCCAGGGCCGAGGCTTTCCGGTACTTGAACATAAGCTTCAACGCGGCAGTAAGTTCCTCGCTCGTCGGCCCATCGGGAACCGTCAGCGAATGACCGGATACCTCCTTTGGATCGAGCACATCCATGTCGATGTGGATGTAAATCTTATCTGTCAGCCGACTAAGACGCTCCAACTGGTGATGGATGTTGTCGGACAGGTTCCGAATATCTTCCACGGAGATCATCTCGATGTCCGATCTGTCGATGAGTTCCTGCTCCAGAGGATCCGTATCCCTGACTCCCACCATCACGATGGTCCGGGTGGGAAGCGCCGGCTCCAAACCCGATTTAAGACGGAGTCGGGTCAGGCACAGGCCGGCGGAGACCGCCACTGGCATGCCGCCCAGCATACCGCTGAGGGTCGTCTCCGGTGTGTTGAAGTCCCCGTGAGCATCGATCCAGATGAGGCCGATTTTAAGCGGACGTCTCCCCGGACCCGAATGCTGCAATCCGGCCAGCATACCCATCAGCGAATTGCAGTTGGCCAGGAGTCCGACATTGAAGAAGCCCTCCTTCTCGTTGGCTGCCACTGCCTTGCGGAGATGCCCATTGGCCAGTCCCAACCGGTGCCATACCCCATAATCCTTATCCTCTTCCGGTGTGAGTTGAACGTCCGTGGCCTTGTCGACGGTACACCCAAGGTCTGAGAGCATGTCCACCAATCCACCCTTCTCGAGGATACCGGGGCCTTCGGATAGCTCGGGCCCACTCCGGCTTCCTGAGTATGGGTTCTTGACGATGGCGACGCGAACACGGCCGTCTGCATCCTTATACGTCTGGGCCATCACGAGTACAGGCAATAAAAGAAATGTGATGCCTATGATATCGAAAAAACTTTTCATGTTTTACCCCTCATTCTTGGATGGTGATTCGAGTATTCCGGTCGGTCATGGAAGATGTGGATTCGTTGAACGTTCATGGATAACGATTTCCGGCATTTATAAGTATGCACTATCACTATCCGTCATTGTTGAACGGCCAATTGCCCACACGCTCCCTGAATGTCGTCGCCCCTGCTTAGGCGTAGCGTCACCGGAGCACACATCGAGCGGATGGAATCGGCAAAAGCGTGTATATGATCTTCATCCGGGCGGCTGAACTTCGTCCCGATGGGATTGTATGCGATGAGGTTCACTTTGCAGGGGATGCCCTTGAGAAGTGAGAGAAGCCGGCCAGCGTCGTCGGGCGTATCGTTGATGCCCTGTAAAAGAACATACTCGAAGGTGAGACGCCTGCGGCTGCGTCGTGTGTATTCGGCCGCAGCCCGCAGGAGTTCATTTAGAGGATACTTCTTATTAACCGGCATTAATCGCGACCTCTGGGCATCGGTGGTGGCATTCAGGGAAATGGCCAGTTTGTAGGGATGGCCTTCCTGGGTATATCGATGAAGCTGAGGTACGATACCGGCCGAGGAGACGGTGACCTTGCGATGGCCGATGGCGATTCCTTCGGCATCGTTGATGCAAGCCAACGCTTGGATGATGTTCTCGTAATTCAGGAAAGGTTCCCCCATACCCATCACCACAACGTTGGTGGGTTTCTCACCCACGTCACGCCAGATGGAAATCACCTGATCCACGATTTCATAGGCGAGCAGGTTTCGGACAAACCCCATGCCGGCCGTTGCACAGAACCGACAACCCAACGCACATCCAATCTGGCTCGAAATACACACGGTTCTTCGCTTGCCTTCAGGGATGTATACGGATTCCATGCGAAGGCCGTCCTCCAATTCCCACAGGTATTTCTGAGTACCCGAAGCGGGAGATGCCTTTCTATCAATGCATTTGAGGGCACTGATGTAAGCCACTCGATGGAACCGTGCCCGGAGAGACTTTGAGAGGTCGGTCATCGCATGGAACGACACCGCCCCTCTGAGATACATCCAGGACCATATTTGCGAGGCACGAAACCGTTTCTCACCCATGCTGACGACGAAATGCTCCAGCTGCTGGCGGGTCATGCTTTTCAAGTTACTTTTTCGCATGGGATTATTTGACTTTTAAAACGACCAAGGTAAGATCATCGGATTGAAGATACCCGTTGGTAAAATCGATGACTTCGTCCAGGATATAATCGAGAATCCCCTCGGCGGATAATCCGGCCGACTTTTCGATGGCCTGGAGGAGACGTTCTTCTCCGAAGATATCATCATAGGGATTCAGCGCTTCCGTAATCCCATCGGTGTACAGGACTAAAAAGTCGCCCGGGTTCAACTGGACACGGTTCGTATCGTAGAGCGCTCCTTCCATCAGGCCAACGATGACGCCCCCTTCCCGGAGCAAGGAATAGGTGCCATCACGTCGCCAGAGGACGGGGAAATTATGGCCTGCGTTGGTGTATTCCAGGGAAAGATCCTGAGTATTGAGGACGCTATAAAAAAACGTGGCGTACTTTTCCGGGGATGTCGTTTTCGTGATGTGTATATTGACTTGCTGCATGACGTCCCGTGTATTGGGAGCCATGGCAGCGGAGATACGCAACGCGGCCTGCAGGTTGGACATCAGAATGGCAGCAGGAATTCCCTTACCCGAGATATCCCCGATGGCAATGCCGATCCTGCCATCCATCAGATGAATAAAATCATAATAATCGCCGCCTATTTCCTTGGACGGCAGGTTGTACCCCACGATTTCGAACCGTTCGTTACTCGGACCACGGCTGGGTAACAGGTTCGTTTGAATCTCCCGGGCGAGACCCAGTTCTTCTTCGATGCGCTGCTTTTCCAGCGTGTCCTGGTAAAGCTGGGCATTCTCCAGGGCGATGGCCGCCTGGTTCGAAAGTACCGACAGTATCGTCATATCTTCTGTCGTAAAACGGGTCCTGGTTGCTTTCTCACCCAGGATGAGGATACCCACCAGTTCATCACGATGGATGAGTGGTATAAATAAAAAGGCATTCAGGACTTTCAATTTTTCCATCGCTTTGTCATCGGTGGTTCTCAAAGAAAGCTCATCAAACCCGATGGGACTGTTCTCTTCCTTTAGGATCTGTATCCAATCTTCCTCCGGATCGAAGAAAAAGCGCCGTCCTTCCTGGTGGACCGAGAATGATCCATCCCTGTGCGCAACGAGAAGAAAAACCTGTTTCAGAGACATGGCCCCTCGGAGCGTATCGGTGATTTTCTGACGGAGTTCCACAGTGTCCAACGTCGTCAGAATGTCTCGGCTTAGTTCCTGGAGGATATTCCGATAATCCATTCGGTCCCGCATGAAAATATTCTCGATAAGCCTCTCGATGGCAGAGAGTATGGGCTGAAAGAACAGCAACGCCAGGATGAGAAATAGAATCTCCAGGAGCGGGACCTCCAGACCGAGTATCTCTGTGATCAATCGTTTCCCCTGGCTGTAGATCAGAAGGTAAATACCGATAAGTATGGCAGACGCCAGGGAAAAAATCAGACCACGCCTGATGATCAAGCGGATATCGAGAAATTGATAGCGGATGATCGCCCATGCAATCGAACTCGCCCCGATGATCAAGGCCATTGATGTCAGGAAATGGGCCACCGCTTGACTCGTCTGAAGAATCTTTAAGTGCGGAAAGATGAATGCAAAAGCATAGAGTCCGACGCTGACGCGAATCCCCCATAAAACCAGACTCACCTGCTTTTTTTGTCGCGGACTATGAAGCGACCGGTACCCCCATACCATCAGTGCGATAGCTGTGATGATGTAGATCAGATTTACCAGGGCAAAAAAGTTGGTATGGAATTCGTAGATGAGGCTCATCAAGTGGAATAGCAGGCCAAGAAGCAGGGTCAGGGGCTGGATCACCAGGCCGAATCGGTCAGAGAGGGCCTCTAGGTCGATGAGATGTCGAACCTGCTCCGGACTGGTAAAACTAAATATTAGTATAAAGTGAATAAGGTGGGGAATAAAAATTATATAAACCAGCAAGGGATGACGTTTGACCCATTGATTTTCTCTGGGAAATACCAAGGAGAAGAGCAGCATCTGGGGGAAAAAAAATTCCCACAGAAGAAAAATTCGTCGAAACGGTTCGAGATCGGCTTGAAACAGTGGACTGGTCTGCAGAAGGAGCCCGTAAGCACCGAATATCGGTCCCATACCGGCAAAAAACATCATCACACCCGTTATACGGTTGATGCGCTGCTGGAAATTTTCCTTCAGGATCACAAGACCAAGGAGAATGATCATTACACCGAAGGTCAGGTACAGGAGCGATGTCAAATAAGCAGCGGTCAATGACGTCAGCCTTTTTTCTTCATCGTAAAACGAATCGTCGTGCCTTTGGGTGTGAATGAAAACGACACATCATCCATCAGGCTCTTTAGAATAAAGATACCACGACCGCTTTCTTTCATTAAGTTATTTGGATCGAGAGGATTGCTAAGTGTGTTTGGATCGAATCCTTCCCCCTCATCACGGACAGAAACCTCGACCCGGTCTTCCCCAAGCTGGAAGGCGATGTATACTTTTTTATTAGGATCTTTTTTGTTACCGTGAACGATGGCATTCCCCACAGCTTCCGTAACAGCAATAGCCAGGTTATCCTGCTGATCTTCTGAAAAATCCAATTTTTTGGCTATCTTTTCTGTAAGTTGCTCGATTCGATTCAATTCCTTCAACTGGCTCGAAATCGTGACACAAATTTCTTGGGGTTTCTGACTCATCCGCATTCTCTTTCAATGATTTCGTGTTAAAAATTCCAGTTCATGCTGAGGTCGATGCGTGTATAGACCTGCTTATCGACCGTAAGCGTTTTAGTGGCTATCGTACTTCCGCTGAGGATAAAGCGCAACCGGTCGCTGATGTATACAACTCTGAGGACCGGCCCACGACTACAAAAATCTTGCATGACTTCTTTTTGCTGTGAGCGATCTATCCCTTGTTCATATCTGTATCCCTTCCTGGCGTAGAGGGTATAACCCGGAGAGACGGTAACTGATGGCCATGGTTGATAACGAAGGCTTATCGTAAACGCATGACTCTGCCTGTCGATAAGTTTTT
>CAZTKR010000177.1:0-7790 GCA_964614115.1 uncultured bacterium
TCCGTATCCCACAACCCGATGCCGCTCACCAGACACATCGCCCGAATTGGCATACGGAAGAATTTGAACCTTCTTGGCATCGAGCTCCTTCGCGGCTGTCATCACCGTAATCAGGGCACCGGGACCACAGAGAACACAGTCCAGATTCTGGACACCCTTCTGCATGAGATAATAGTTCAAACGAAGAATTTCTTTGGGATCGAATGTACCGACAGCATCCAGCATGCGCAAATCCACATCGTAGGCATCCTGATACGTGGGAAAATGGGACATGTCGGAACTGGCTACGAGAAGAACGTTTTTATCGCCCGCCGCCTTGACGATGGCCTTGGCAATCTTTTCCGATTTGCCGTAATCGATATCTCCCTGGATAACGATGGGCACGATGGGCACGCCCGGTAAAACCGTTTGGATGAATGGAATCTGAACTTCCACGGAATGTTCGTACCGATGGGCATCCGGAACCATGGAAATCAACGAACTGGATTCTTTGAGCCGCCGGACCAGCTGCACATCCACGGATGCTTCACCCAGGGGTGTACTGTAAGCCGTCCAATCCCCGATGGACGCGCCTTCGAGCCCGACATAATGGCTGGGTCCGATGATGACCACCACATCGTAACGGCATCCACGGATCAGACGATAGGCATTGGCCGCCACCTGTCCGCTGAATTCGTACCCTGCGTGGGGAACCAGCATGCCGATGATGTCGCCACCAACGTCGATATCCTCCGCTTTCTGGAGAAATCCATCGATCATCTGTCTCAGGTCGGAAGGCGAGCCCGGGTAGAATTGTCCTGCCCGTGCTGCCTGGCGCACTTGCCTGAATGTTGTTTGACTCTTATGTAATATAGACGGCTCTGCCCCTGTCCATGGGCAGTCGAATAATATCAATAAAAAACATAAGCTTATACATGCAGGAACTTTCCTCACAATCCGTTTCATACCCCCTCCTTTCCGATCACGCTTTCCAAACACCGGAAATGGCCTGACCGCAGAATCGACACTTCCCGTCCGATATATGATTCTCAAAAATCTGGTACCCCACACGTCCGATCAACGTCTTGTGGCACTTGGGACACACGGTATTTTCTCCTCCATGTCCGGGCACATTACCAAGATAGACATGATGAAGTCCTCCGTCCAGGGCAACACTCCGTAGCTTCTCCAGCGTTGCCACGGGTGTTGGAGGAAGATTCTTCAGTTTGTACTTGGGGTAAAAACGGGAGAAATGAATGGGCACGTCGGGTCCCAGGTTTTTCCGAATCCATTCCACCATTTCTCGTACCTTGGATGTATCGTCGTTCAGCGTCGGTACGGTCAGGTAAACAATCTCGCTCCAGACCCCCTGTTCCTTGAGGGTAACCAGTGTATCAAGAACCGGTTTCAGCGTTCCTCCGACCACATCACGGTAGTACTCCTCTGTAAACGCCTTCAAATCCACTTTGTAGGCATCGATGACCTCGCAGAGGTCCAGGAGCGGTTTTTTATTGATGAACCCATTGGAGATGAGCACGCTCTTGATACCGCGATCCCTGGCTCGAACGGATACATCGTACACGAATTCGTTGAACACCGTGGGTTCGTTGTATGTAAAAGCGATGGACTGGCATTTCCACCTCTCCGCATAGTCGACCAATTCCTCTGCGGTAAAACGCACACTACGGAGCTCCTCGGGCCTTCTCTGGGCTAATTCCCAATTCTGACAAAATTTACAATCCACGTTACACCCTGCCGTCGCTATGGAAAAGGCGATGCTCCCCGGCAGGAAATGATACAGCGGCTTTTTTTCGATGGGATCGTTGTGTTGGGCGGCGATGCATCCGTAGACCAATGAGATGTAAGTGCCGTCCTGATTCTCACGGACCTCGCAACGCCCTCTTTTACCCGGTTCCACGATGCACTGCCACGGGCAGAGTTGACACTGTACTTTCTTACCGGGCAATTGGATATAATACCGGGCTTCCTCCGAAGCGAGCCTGCCCTGATTTCGTGCCAGTCCTGGAAGTGAAAATACTGTGGAGCCCGCCGCCATGATCGCAGACTGCTGAAGAAATCGTCGCCGGGAGACGCCCTCCTTTTTCACCAATCCCCTCACCTCCTCTTTAATAGATATTTACATGTGACAATTGCGTTCACGTTTGATTATTCTCTTGCCTTTTCCAGCGCTTGCTTGACAGCTTCTTTCAGGGTATTGCTGCTCAGCGTGGCACCGCTGACCGCATCCACGTCCACATCGTTTTGGGAGATGATTCTTCCTGGCAAGTCCTCCTTGACGCGTGCCGAATATTCCGGTGTACCGGTATCTTCCAGAATGTTGATTTCACGGATTCGGCCATCCAGCACAACGACTTCCACTTTTATGCCCGGCCAACCATCGTACCCGCCGGTATAGGTACCATCTTGGTACCTGTTCTCTCCGTCCATCGGAGATGGATTTTCCCGCATCCCGGCTATCAACAGGGGTACACGTTTTCCACCCGGTTCGAGTCCGAAAAGTTCCCCGATGGCCGATGTGTCGGGAGGCTGTATCCAACGTACATCCAGGCCCGATGCCATTCCTGCCAGTCTTAGATTCAAGGTCATGGCACCCGCCTCCCAGAGAGCGCTCCCCCTTCTGTCCATCTTATCCGTATTCCAGACCATCACGACCGCACCCAGTGAATCCTTCAGCCAGGGAACGCCGCAAAACTCGGCAACAGCATCCAGAACACCGGTAGATGCACGGCCATCGAGCCGATGGTTTTGCGGATCGTAATAAAAAACACTGTCCGCCGAAAGCGCAACCACCTCCATGGGATACCGTCCTCGGGCACTGGGTACGGTACGATGCACCCGGCCACCCTTCTCCTGCCAATGCGAGGTTCCGTAGGCAGACCAGAGAAGAAAGGACAACATCTGCCGGGTCATGCGCCCATGGTATCCTTCGTTGTGAATGGATCCATTCAACACGTCTTCAAGTTTGGCTCCATCCTCCGCCGACCAGGAGGGAAGGTTGCTCGCGTCTTGTGCCGTACGGGCTTCAAAGCTCGTCTCCTGGCTAGGATACCCTAACGGAAATCCGATGCCTCCGATGGTCACCGTACCCAGGCTCAGTGCCGATGCTGCCAGATAAACGGCCTGACCTGCCATGCCCCGCCAGAGCCAGAGACGGTCCTCTTCGAGTGCATCGGATTTCTTGGATAGGAAATACAGTCCGACGGGAGCGTCGAACATCCGCAACTCGGGGGGAAGGTCCGACGTCTGCCCGAGCATGTGATCCGTGGGATCGTAGATGTAATGGTGATCCTCTGTCCGGACCATCACCCTTCCCGGAGTTTCGCCACCATCCCATGCACTCTGCACCGCCCAGAGGAGCCAGGAGAGCTTTTCCTGTTCTACAGTCCGATCCTGAAACTCTCGGACCGACATTCTCTTCTCGATGGTTTCCTGGAGAGTGACATCGACTGTAGGTCTGTCGGGCAGCCGTATATCCTGGGCGAATAGACATCCGTAAACCAGTACGTAAAAGAACGATCTAAAAAGTAAACGAATTATTGACCGATTTATTGACGTATGCATCCGATTCATGCTTCCTTTAACCTCTTTAAATAGACATCTCGTAGACTCTGTATTTCTTTACTTCCTTGAAACCCAGTTTGAGTATGGGATTGTTCATCACCATATTGTCTTCCAACACATAATTGGCCTCCAGCCGATCGGGCTTTTTAGGCGAGAGAACATCGTACAGCTTCCGGTAGAATAGGATATCGAACGCCTTTCGCTGGTATTCGGGTTTCACGCCTAATGCCCAGATGCGGTACTGCCGTATCCTCTTTAATCCATACAGCAGTTTAAAGATCCCAAAAGGCAGGAGCCGGCCGTTCAGCCCCTTAATTACGGTATTTACATCCGGCAGGCCGATGAGATATCCCACGGGCCTGCCCTGGATCTCGGCAATCATGACCACATCCGGATCGACGACCATTCTCAGTGATTTGGCTATGTCGTCGGCCTCCTCGTCTGTAACAGGAACATATCCCCAGTTATCCCGGGTGGCTGCGTTGGCCACGTCCAGGATGGTCTTCACATCCTCCTTCAACCGCTTCATATTCAGGGAACGGATGGTCACGTTGTATTTCTCGGCGATGGTGTCCGTTAACTTAAGAATGCGCTCCGGCAGTTCATATCCATCCCGTGTATCGAGTTCGTATACCATCAGGTCTTTCACTTTCGCAAGACCGTACGACTTCATCAGCCGGTCGTAATACGGTGGATTGTAGGGTGCCATGATCATGGGCGGGGATTCGAATCCTTCGACGAGTACGCCCCATTCCTGGGAGGCAAAGCTCCAATCACCGCGCATCTTGCTCATATCGTGCTCTCGGAGCCACTTACGGGCCGATTCCAACAGCAGATGCGATCCCTCATCACTGTCGATGCATTCGAACGACCCGAAAAGACCCACCTTTTCCCCCCAGTGCTCCACGGCCAATCGATCGATGAAGGCACTGATGCGTCCGACCGTCTGGCCATTCTGATGCAGCAGAAAAAGCCGATAATCACAGTGACGCAGCATGGGATTCGTTTTCGGGGAATATTTCCTTCTCTCCTCAAGACGCAGCGGAGGAACCCATACCGTGTCGTCCCGATACAATCGATACGGCAATCGGATGAAGGTTTTCAGGTCCTTCTGACTGTAGACTGGTTGA
This sequence comes from uncultured bacterium, assembly GCA_964614115.1. Taxonomy (GTDB): domain Bacteria; phylum Zhuqueibacterota; class QNDG01; order QNDG01; family DSAB01; genus CAZTKR01. The sequence continues at coordinate 4,692 of CAZTKR010000177.1, forward strand.
ACGGAAAGACCCACGTGACTCCTAATGATTTTAATTATTCAGATGATGCGTTCTCCATTTGAAGGGCCTTCTTCTTGTGCTTCAAGGCCAGCTCGATGCATACTCCGAATACCATACCCGATATCAACATCAGCCAGAATCCGTGAAGCCATCCCCAGCCGATATCCCGGAAAATAGACCCAAGCGGCAATTTAAAAATTAGGCTGAGAAGGATGTTCAGGGCAGCGCCGAGGATGATCCCCCGACCCCACCAGGGGAATTCCCACCCAATGACTCCGATGATGAAACCCAACAAGAGTCTGGAGAGTATGATCCCCCAGACTCCGATCGTTGGAATTTTATTAGTGATAGCCGTGGCCAAAAGCCATGTAACGACACCGAGAAAAAAACCCCATTCCATGGCGGATTTCAACCGTCTCCATTGCGTCATACAGGTGCTCCTCTCCTTTTCCAGATAATCACGATGCTACTCTTTTCCGCCGGCTCCGGATATCTTCCTTAAAAAGGGTTCGAATAGATCAATAGGCACGGGAAACAGCATGGTCGAATTGTTCTCAGCGGCGACCTCGACCAGCGTCTGGAGGAAACGGAGCTGTATGGCTGTCGGCTCCTTACCCAGCTTGTGCGCGGCTTCGGACAGTTTTTCGGAAGCCTGCAATTCACCCTCGGCGTGGATGATCTTGGCCCGGCGCTCGCGCTCGGCCTCGGCCTGGCGTGCGATGGCCCGCTTCATCTCTTCGGGCAGGTCGATGTGCTTAACCTCGACCAGGGACACCTTGATGCCCCAGGGATCGGTGTGCTTGTCCAGTATCACCTGGAGGTTTTCGTTGATCTTTTCCCGTTCGGATAGGAGTTCGTCCAGCTCGAACTGACCCAGGATCGAACGGAGCGTGGTCTGGGCCAACTGCGATGTAGCGTACAGATAGTCCTGTACCTCGACGATAGCTTTACCTGCGTCCAACACCCTGAAGTAAACCACGGCATTCACCTTTACAGACACGTTGTCCTTGGTGATGACATCCTGGGGCGGTACATCGAATGCCACGATCCTCAGGCTTACCTTGACCATCCGGTCGATAATCGGAATAATGATGATGAGTCCCGGTCCTTTGGCTCCTACCAGCCGTCCCAAGCGGAAGATAACGCCTCGCTCGTATTCGCGAAGAATACGAATGGCACTGGCGAGAATAAAAATACCGATGATGATTAGTGTAAAAAGTCCTGGCATGATTACCTCCTTCTGACAGTAAGATGATAAAAATTATTCTTTTTGATTCGATGTCTGCTTATTTAAAATGGGACGTCCGCTCATCCGTTAGAAACCTTACGAACTTTAAGGATCAATCCCTCCACATCCACGACCTCAACCTTCTCACCCTTTTTAATTTTCTCCGTACTGATGGCCTTCCATACTTCCCCATGTACAGACACCTGACCTTCTCGGTTCAGCATGCCCAACGCAACGCCTCTTTCACCGATGATGCCCTTCCTCCCTGTCGTCGCTTTCTTCATCTGGGCTCGGAGTCCCATCCCCACTGCAAAAACGAAAAAAGCGGCTGTAAAGAGCACCGCCGGTATGATGATGCTCAGCGAGACCTTCAGCTCCGGCGAGCGGAAGAGCATCAGCGATCCAAGAAGCATAGACACGACGCCTCCTATGGTTAAGAGTCCAAAACTGGGTATATTTATCTCTAGGATGAAAAACACGACAGCCAGCAAGATCAGAAGAATGCCCGCCGCATTGATAGGCAGTACCTGAAGTGCGAAAAAAGCCAGGATGAGGGAGATGCCCCCCAGCACACCGGGGAATATAGCCCCGGGATTCTGGAGCTCGAAGAAAATCCCCATGATGCCTGCCAGCATCAATAAGTAAGCGATGTTGGGATCGGAAATCTTGTCCAGAATTTTGTACCGCCAGTTCATCGGGGTACGTCGGATTTCGGCCCTGTTGGTATGGAGAACGACGGCTCTGTTACCCAGACGGACTTCCTGCCCGTCCAACAGACGGAGCAAATCCGAGATATCTTCGGCGATAAAATCGATCACATTCTTTTCCAAAGCTTCCTTCTCAGTAATGTTGACACTCTTCCGCACGGCCTCCTCGGCCCATGTGGAATTCCGACCCCGTCGTGCAGCCAAACCCTTGATGTGGGCCACGGCATCGTTGGTGATTTTTTCCATCATTACCTGGGAAGAATCCCGAGATGTCATCGACACGGGATGGGCAGATCCGATATTCGTGCTGGGTGCCATGGCCACAAAATGAGCCGCATACGAGATGTACACACCGGCCGATGCAGCCCGTCCGCCGCTGGGCGAAACATAGACCACGACCGGGACTTTATCGGCTAGCAGGTCTTTATCGATGGACCACGTTGACTGCATCAGTCCACCGGGCGTATCCATCTCGATGATCAGACACTCAACCCCATCGCGCTCGGCCTTACCCACTGCGTCCCTGATGTACCTGGCCGTGACCGGTGTAATGGGACCGTCTACGACGATGACATCGACATGGCTAGCCAAAAGCGTCTCGTTACCCAACACCAGAACAACGAGGAAAACAACCATGATATGAACGAGGCGCTTAACGGTCAGAGCATCGATTTTATGCATATTTGAAAATCTTACCATTTTGCATTCACCTCTCTTATTGAAAATTTGACAAATCATCCAACTTGAACATCAACAAAGCGATCGTTTTTACACGCATATACATCACCGGGCGATACATCACATGTTCTCTTTTTATCTATCATACCGAACCCTACGTGTGGTATGGATTTCGCTCTCATACATGCCTATAATTGAGTACTTATCTTCGTTTGAAAATAGAAAACAACAGAGTCAGCAGCAGGCTCAACAGAATACACGTCGTGATGGGAAGATAAAAATTACAATTCTTTTTTTGGATATGGATATCCCCCGGTAGTTTGCCCAGAAAAGGGATATGTTCACCGTAGGTCAGGATCAATCCCAATCCCACGATGAAAAGTCCAATAACGATGATTGTTTTGCCTATCGAAGCGATTATCCTGCCCTTCCAACTGTGATGGGATACCCTGATCCATCATCTTCTATTGAACCCTTCATGCATTC
>CAZTKR010000178.1:0-7789 GCA_964614115.1 uncultured bacterium
AATTATCATATCCTTAAGCGATAAAGATAAGCAGAGCGTAATCGAAGAACTTTTAGACCTTGTGATGAAGACCGGAAAAATTACAAACAGGGAAACGGCCTTGAAGGCTGTGATGGATCGTGAGCAGCTGATGAGCACGGGCCTGGAAAAAGGCGTGGCCGTGCCCCATGCCAAATCTTCCGCAGCCAGCGAATTGACGATGTCTCTGGGAATATCGAAAGAGGGAATCGACTTTGAGTCGGCCGATGGCAAGCCATCGCATCTCTTCTTTTTTATTCTAGCACCGGAAGCGGCCGCTGGCCCCAACGTACAAGTATTGGCTCAGATTGCCCGGTTAACCAGCGATCCGGAATTTTGTCAATCGTTGAAATCGGCTTCTTCACCCACGGAGGTATTGGAGATCATCCGGGATGCCGAATAAGATGGATCTATTCTTGGCGAAGCAAGACGCTCTTAAAAACGGTCGGCTTCCCAGAAGAGGAAACGGTATGGTTGGAGTAATTCGTCGAATACGGCGAGTTTGTCGAACTGGAGAAACCGTACCATAAGGGTTGTGTTCTCTGACGTTTTATGATGCCACGGTGTGAAAATGTTCACTTCCTCATACGATAGATAGGAGATGTGGACATTTTTTTTCTTTAGGATGCGTGCCATCGTGGCGATCAGGTCACGGAGGGACGCTTCTCTGCCTGGAAGATAGCCAAATTCCTGGATTCTCAATATCTCATCGTCAACAAACCCTCTCACGTAACATGTTATTTCTCCCTTTTCTTCACAAACCCAGAACAGTGTAGGATCGAGTCGTGGGAATCCCGGCTGGTGTTTCCAGTATGCCCGGCTGCGAATGACGGGACCTGTTCGATCTTGATTGAAGTGTTTATAGAGCTGGATGATGGGCGAAAGGTCCTGGTTTAGATCGACCGGCCGGTGGATTATGGATTTTGAAGGAGCTGGTGGTTTGGTATGAATATCGAGGGTGGGGAGCGTTAAGTACCCGACGTTCCGGTAGAAGGGCTGAATGCGTGTGAAGAGGATCGACAGGATTGCTCCTTTCTTACGCATATACGTTATTGTATCCGTCAAGAGTTGTGTCGCGTACCCCATGCCCTGCGCCGAAGGATCGGTTCCCACATCCCCGATCCCTCCGATGGGCAGGGACATCCCCTTGCATCCCATCTCTCGAAAAAAGACGCGGACACACGAGAGGATGCAACCATTTTCCACTAAAAGGCGTGTGTGCCCAGGCCGGAGATGGGGGTCGTGATGTACCTGCTGATCGAAGAACGCTTTTGGTGTGTGACGGAATGCCCGGTCGAGCATGCGATGTACGGTATCGAGTTCGTGGTGCTTCATTCCGCGAATTGAAATCATCGGTCACCGTCGCTGTGTTCTCTGAACGATGAACAGGATTGTGAGTATGTTGGCCTAAGTTCGAATTCCAAAGTGGAATCACTGATACTATCCCATGAAATCCGATGTCCTGATGTCAATTTTTATCTCTTTCGTATGTTCAGAAGTTCATCAGGCAAACTAGTATTCGTCAAAAAGTGTCTGTGTCGAATGGTTGATTCTAAGGCGGGATTTATGAATTTTTTTATGGGTTCTTTATTTGAAGGAAATTCAACCTTGCAAAAGAAGACCATGGGACCTTTCGTTTGAGAGCACTTACAGGATCATGAGTTTAAGTAGATACGCGACGATTAAGGTGATAATAAACACGGCACCATAAAATAGGATCGTTTTAAATAGAAATTTTTTTCCACCCATCTTGTGTTTGTTAATCCAACCACGCCAGTTGCAGTTGTGACATCGGTATGTTTTATACGGCAAAATCTTTTTAACAATCTTCTCTGCGATATTCCGTGATCGAGATCGGTACAGATCGTACTCTCCGCACTGAGGGCAGGGCATGGGTGCTTGCAACGTTGTTACCTCTTGTTGATTATTTTTGTGTCGATATCGATGATTCGGTCGATAAAATATATGAATTTCACGTGAAAATTACAAGCCTTAATGTCAGGGTTTTTCGATCAGATTTTGAATGATGTTTCTAACGTACTCGCGGAGTTGTTCAGGAGACAGGGACTTCGCTTTTTCTCCAGGAACGATGTCACCGAATTTTACTTTGATTGTGGTCGGACGAATGAGCCAGCAGCCTTTCCGTTTTAAATGGAAAAGGCCAGAAAGTCCGATGGGAACCACGTCTACACCGGCCTGTTGTGCCAGGAAGAAGGGGAGTCTCTTGAACGGTCTGAGTTTACCGTCCACGGTTCGATGGCCTTCGGGCAAGATGACCAGAGACCGCCCTTTCTGTAAACATGTTTCCGCTTTTTTCAGTGACTGGAGTGAGGCGTGTATGTTTTTGCGGTCGATGGGAATGTTTCCGAGTCGGCGGATGGCCCACCCGTAGAGGGGCCATTTGAATTGACGCTTCGCCTCGATACCCCGGACAAAATTGGGAATAGTGGCTCCCAGTAATGGGATATCAAAAATGCTCACATGATTGGCCATGAATAGATAGGTTCTTTGATGGTCGATTTTTTCCGCACCCTCTACTTGAACCGGTGTATGGATCAGCTTGAATAGAAAACGGAGACGCTTCTTGAGCCACGGATCCAGCCTCTCCTGTGATATCAGGAAGGTCAGAACAATTCCGACGATGCATAGGACGCCGAAGTAGAGCAAGCTCACCGTCCAAAGATAAACGCACAAGGCGTATTTCATTTCCAAAAAACCTCGATGGCTTGATGGAGGCACTCCACCTCGACGGGCGTGATACCCAGGAGTTCTCCGTCGGGTGTGAGTACTTTCGGGATATCGGTGGATATTTTGATCTTACGTGCCTGGAATGTCTCTATTTCGTCCAGGGAAACATGCTCGCCTGTAAAGACTTTGGGGAAAAATTTCAGGAGTTTTCTCCGATTCAGAGGGCTGAGGAGCGTCACGTCCAGCAGGCCGTCGTCGATCTTGGCGTTGGGCGCCATGAGGAAATTGGATGTGTACCGGGTGTTGGAAATTTCCACAAAGATATTATCCCTCTGATAGGCCTTCCCATCGATTTCGATATCGAGACGGTGCGTCTTGAGAAGGGCCGTTTGATAGATGACGCCCAGCGTATAGGACACATTTCCCAGGAACTTGATGGCCTTGGCAGTCTTGGTGACGTCTGCGACAAAACCCAGGCCCATGATGTTGAGATAGTAGTAGTCCTGTCCATGAGTCCTGAAATGTCCGACGTCCACTTTTCGGCGTTGTCCTGCGTGGATGATGTCCACGGCTTCCTCCCAACGAGAGACGTCGATGTCCAGGTCCCGGGCAAAGGCGTTTCCCGTACCCGTGGGAAGGACGCCAAGGGGGATTCGGCCTTTTTTTCGGTTCTGGAAATAGCCGTTGATGACCTCGAAGAGTGTACCGTCTCCGCCGGCCGCAACGATGCCGTCGTATTCTCGAAAATCGGCTTGACTCACGATTTCCACGGCATGCTCAGGATAGTCGGTCAGTCGAAGATCGAAATTGATCTTTTTTTCAGTGAGCCTACTTTCGATCTGGGGAAGGAGTTTTTCCCCACGTTTATGGCCGGCAAAAGGATTGTAGACGACGAGAATTTTCACGTTGACCTCTCATGGCTGAACTGGGAAAATTTTTTCAATGTACATATTTTTATTCAGGGTGTCAAGTCCCCTTCGGTGTCGTGATCAGGGGCGTATGGGCCATTTCCCGGGATGGTTGTTTTTCATGATTCCTATCCAGTCGGTTGAACGGCTTGTTAAAGGAGTTGGAGGGGATGGGGAAAGAGAATTTCTCTGGCCGATTCCAGGGCGTAGGAATCGGTCATGCCGGCAACAAAGTCTACGGTGCAGCGTTCCGGGCACGGTTCCGATGCATATAACTTTTTCCGCTTGGCCAAGAACTTTCCGAAGTGACGGTCTACCTTCGCAGAAGCGGAGAGATACCGTTTGTAGTCGTCTTTGTAGTCCTGGAATGTTACCAAGAGATGATGAAAAAGATGTCCGACGAGCGATGTGATGACTTCGTCACTTTCCAGTATACGGGGATGGTTGTAAATGCGTTGGTAGTTGAAATCTTTCAACTGGCACAAGAGCTCAAATTTGGAATCGGAAAAGGTAATCTCGTCGCCTCCCATGGATGTATTCACGACATCCATCACCAGAGTATCGATGATTTCACCGTTGGTAGAACCCAGGTTCTTTTTCAGGTTGGACGGTACATCCTGGATGGTGATTAACCCCGCGGTGATGGCGTCCTCGATGTCCCTCCCCAGATAGGCGATCTTATCGGCGATGCGGACGACGCATCCTTCGTATGTGAGGGGTGACGATTGCCGGTCGGCTACTTTGACCAGATCTTTGGGGGACGTCTCGGGTACGAGAGACTTCTGAAACGATTCGCCGCAATGAGAGACGATACCGTCCCGGACGGCATAGGTGAGATTGAGTCCTCTGCCCCCACGTGTGATTTTATCGACGACCTGGAGTCCGTGAATCTCATGGATGAATCCCCCCATATCTTCGGTCAATTTCTGGAGGGCTTTTTCTCCGATATGTCCGAAGGGCGCGTGACCCAGGTCGTGACCCAGGGCGATGGCCTGGGCGAGCTCTACATCGAGACCCAATCCTTTACAGATGGTCGTGGCAATGGTTGAAACATGGAGCACATGCTCGATGCGTGTACAGATATGATCGTTTTGTGGCGAAAAGAAGACCTGGGTCTTATGCTTTAGTCGGCGGAAAGGGGTGGCATGTATGATGGCGGTTTGATCTCGGAAGTAGTCGCCGCGAAGATCGGGCTTTCGCGGCTTGACACGAGAGTGATAAAGCTCATCGGACAGGGGATTCTTCATGGATTCTCGTCCATATCCCGTTGTGCACGGATGAGGAGTTCTACGCGCCGGTTCAGGCGGCGTCCTTCTTCGGTATCGTTGGTTGCCCTGGGATTGGCCTCACCGAGCCCCAGGACAGAGGATGTCATCTCGGTGAGTTGCTCCGTATCCAGGAAATAGTTCAATATCGTAGCAGCCTGGGATTGTGTGACGATGAGGTTGAAGTCTTCGGTTCCCCAGCTGTCCGTATAGACTTCGATGTCGAAATGGGGCCTGGGTACTCGCCGTATGGTGTCCGCTATTTGGGAAAGCCAATGGGAAGCATCTTCTTTGAATGTGCTTTTTTTCACAGGAAAGAGTTCATCGGCCTCTATGGTAATGCGAATGGCGGAGTTGATAGCGCCCACTGCATCGATGTCTGCCCCCAGGGATAAACCCTCCTGTTCTCCCTGGTTAGGATCGTCCCGTAGTTTGACGAAGGGATAAACCATCCCTGGTCTGATGTATGGCCCTATGTCAAGGCTGCTCTGGATTTTCGTCGTTTTACCGACTGGCGTGAAGATATTCCCGTCCTCGCTGATCCAGACGAGGACATCCTCGTCACTCGTTTCAAAGATATGAAGATCCGGCCCCGGCCCATCGAAGAGAACATTGTCGATAAAACATAGAACCAGGGTTCCGCCTCTACCCAAAGAAACGTATCCCGTGTCTTTCTCCGCATCATAGTTGGACGGGCCCAGGGCGGATGCGGAATTCTGGAATCGAGCATCCGGCTCATCACCCGTACCCTCTCCGTAGGCACCTGGATCGTAGAGTACGACGGTGTCTGCAAAAGATATGTCACCCATGAGGAACACGGTTTCCGGTAACGATTCGATCTGCTCTTTTATTTGAATGGAATCGGATGATTCGATTTTTGCTTGGATCTCATCTTGCTGATGCAGGGAATCGGCCGCTATGCTGGAATCCGCATTCATGGGCTGCTGGATATGAGGTTTCACCGTATCCTGAGTACATCCATAAGACGTCCCCTTCGGAATGCTAAAATTGCATGGAAACGTAGAGTGATGCATCGGCGATCCGAGGGGCAAACAAAGAAGTGTTAATACCCAGATGAGTGTATCGGATTTCATCGTCTTTCTATATCGATTCTTTTTTAAGATGGTTTTATATGCCACATCCCGTATAAAGCTTTAACGATGCGATGTTACTCAAAATTCTTCTGAATAGCATTCTTGTTTCTGCATGAGTAAAACAGGAACCTACGGTCCGTTGAGAACATATTTTTTAGAGTGTCGCCTTTTTCTGTCGTTGTTTGCTTTCGGTATGTTATAATATATCAAAGGAATACGGTAAAGTAAAGCTACTTTTGTTCGTAGTACAACTGAAGGCAACATTCAGCCAAAACGTGAACCGGATCGAGCAGGGGAATCGGGATGTCTTCGGGTTTCAAGATAATGGGCACTTCGGTACATCCGGCGATGGCCAGGTCGGCTCCGTGCTGCATGAGTCGCTGAGCTGCTTCGATGATCTTGGGCTTTGCGTCTGCGATGTTCCCGCTCTTGACTCCGTATATGGCCGGCATCACGAACTGTGTCTGCGTTTCTTGGTCGGGAATCAGGATAGAATCGGACGGAAACGTTGATTGGAATATGTTGGCCTTTTGTGTGCCGGATGTAGACAGGAGTCCCGCTTTTTTGCCTGGGAAGCTCTCCGCGTATGTATTTGCCGTTTCTCGGATCATGTGAATCAAAGGAATATCGATGGCTGCCTGGATTTCATCATAAAAGTAATGGGCCGTGACGCACGGCATGGCCAGAAAATCGGCACCGGCATTCTGGAGCGTTCTGGCGATCTCGATAATCACAGGAGCCGATGAAGGCCCCTGCACGAGAATGGCTTTTGTCCTATCGGGAACGGCCGGATTGCTATCGATGATGACATGCGGGTGATCCTGATCTTTTTCGACGTTTGTCATTTCTATGAGTATCTGATAGAAGTTAACAGTAGCCAGCGGTCCCATGCCTCCGATAACGCCGATGGTTTTTTGTTTATTCATGTTTTCTCTTTCCTTGTGAAGGCGAAAGCGCTCTTCCGTCCTCAACCTTAACACGTTCTCAATATCATGGATTCTTAATTCAATCTTGGATTAACGATACAAACATTTTTCTATATTGTCAAGGAGAAATCCATAGCTCACATTTTTTTACTGCTTATCGATTATTTTCCTTGACAGGTTATGTAAAAGTTAGTATATTTGTCCCCATAAAAATGGTGGCGCTTTAGCTCAGTCGGTAGAGCAACGGACTGAAAATCCGTGTGTCCCCAGTTCGATTCTGGGAGGCGCCACAAAAGTTTTAGCCTTATTGTGTGTACCAGGTCTTTGTAATTCAATTATTTGTGTTGACTTATCAAATAAAGGATAAGTACGTCCCGATCAAAATCATTGATTGGGGAATTTGATATTTTTTGGAATTTTTTATCCTTTTTTGACACAAATATGGCACAAATAAGGCACAGTTTTTAGCCTCTATAGTTACGATCTTTATAGAGGCTATTTTTTTTCTGTCCAAGTAATAAAATAGAGTTACATTTGAACAATGGAAAGTATCGATTGATAAAAGTATGTAATCGTGAAGGTCTTCCAGAGATATTGTGTCTATAGTACGGCCTGAGATACGTTTAAGCTTTGATGCTAGTTCCCAGCGGTCAAGTAGATATGTACACATTACAAAAGTTGATAATCCATAAGAATCCACAAATAAAAGGACCTTGTCAAGCATAATTTTTTCAAAATAAAATCATTCAGTTTCACCTAATGATATGGTTGGCAAAATAATTATGGCATCGTTAATTTACACAATCCTTTTTTTATTCGCTGTTGTTTTGTCCTAAAGTTCAATTAGAAATACAAAATTTTCATTTCCTTGTCAAGGTTTTTAATAAAAA
>CAZTKR010000179.1:0-7761 GCA_964614115.1 uncultured bacterium
CAAGGAACGGAACATCTTCATGGTGACTGGAAGCGACGAATCGCGAAACTAAATTCTCAAGCCCAAAAAAAACAAGCGACAACACGATCCTCGGGTTTGGACCACATTCCCAGAGAAGGTGCCGGTCAGGTTGTCCTGGTAGGTCCTCCCAATTCGGGGAAATCTTCTATTCTCTCTGGATTGACCAATGCGCACTCGGAGGTGGCTGATTATCCCTTCTCAACATTCAAACCGGTACAGGGCATGATGCCTTTTGAGGATATCCAGGTTCAGTTGATCGATCTGCCTCCTGTTTCACCCGAGTACAAAGAATCGTGGATGTACAATATCATCCGGTTGGCGGACTTGGTACTTCTGGTCATCGATCTATTAGCGCAAACGCCCGAAGGACAGGTTTTAGAGACAACCGGTATCTTGGAGGAACATAAAGTTCGACTCCAAAGAGAAGGAGAGAGAAGACCGCAGGGATCGGTTGCCACAAAATCAACGATTCTTGTGGGGAACAAGGCCGACGTTGTCGGTGCCAGAAAAAAAGGCGAAGAACTCCTGCTGACGTACGGTGATGATTTTCCGTGTCTTTTTATTTCGATCAAGAATCAATCCAATGTTCGGGAACTCCGAAAAACTATTTTTCAGGGTCTTCGCGTGATCCGTGTATACACAAAGACACCCGGTAAAAAATCGGATTTTACGAAACCCTATGTCCTTTCATCGGGAACGACGGTGATGGATGCCGCCAGGACCATTCACAAAGAACTGGCTGAGTCCATCAAATACGCCCGGCTCTGGGGTTCGGATAAGTACGATGGCCAGAGAGTGGAGAGAGATCATGTCCTGGAGGACGGGGACATTATCGAAATACACACGAGGTGAGGGAGCGATATGAATAGGACGGTCAGACCCTCGGTCATAGCAGGATCCTGGTATCCGGGCAACCGGAACCAGCTTCAGCGTACCATTGAAGGCTATTTTGCCAACGTCGCGACGCGACCCATGGGAGGGAAGATTCTAGGCTTGATCTCCCCCCATGCGGGCTATGCCTATTCCGGTCAAGTGGCTGCCTATGGGTACAAACAACTGGTCGGTCAGTCATACGACGTTGTGGTGGTCGTGTCTCCGATGCATCAAATGGCCATCGATCGTTATATCGTCAACGAGGCTGATTATTACGAAACCCCCCTGGGAAAAATCGCTGTCGCAAAAGACCTTCTACGCCTGCTTAAAGAACAAATTGGATTAACCACAATACACCGAGATGCAGAACATTCGCTGGAGATTCAGTTGCCCTTCCTGCAGGTGGCGTTGGGAGAATTTACGTTGCTGCCCATCATGGTGGGACACGGAGACGTTTTCGATTGTGATGATATCGCAGAAGCCCTCATGACGACGATGAAGGGACGGGATTTCCTGCTCGTGGCCAGCACAGACCTTCATCATATCGATGATTATCATGAGGTGATTCGCAAAGATGAAGAGGTAGTGAAAGCACTGTCAACCTATGATCTGGAAAAAATCCGAAACGTTCTGGCAAGAACCGATTGCTCTGTATGTGGGCGTGTGCCCGTATCCATCGTACTGGATGTCACGAAGAGAATGGGAGCAGATAAGATCGTCGTGCTGGAACAGACCAATTCCGGCGACGTGTCTGGAAGAAAGATGCCAGGGGAATATACGGTCGGATATCTTTCCGCAGCCATCGTCAAGACGGTGTAATATCGGATAGTCATGAAGTAACCATCCCTTTTTAAGCATTCCCAATCATTTTTCCATACTCATGATGACACTCGTGTTCTATACATACGGGTTTTAGCTCCGTCCCCTGTCGTTCATTTAATATTTCCCTTGACTGTTAACGTTAATTTTATATATTTACTTGTGCCTGCAGACAAGGAATTCAATGAAAATGAAATCACATAACGGATTGTTATTAATAACTCTAACGATAACGCCAGCGACTTTATGATGTGGTTTCACTTTCCTTTCTATGCCGGACATCTATTTTATGTTATCCAAATGGAATGAAATACAGGCACGTATCGATTTTGATCTGATTGAATCCTGATATTTATCGTCTGAACATTGTAACTGTTTTCCTCTTTAGATAATAGAACGAAGGTGTTCTGGAAAGACAGGATGATGGCCGAAGGATTTGAAAGAACGATCGAGCATGCGCATACAGACTCGAAAGCGGTAAATACGATCGTAAACGGACGATATCGGGCAGGAAAAAATGTCAATGGTCGAACCGGCAATACAGAAGGAATCCGAAGACGAATAACGATTGTCTTTCTGCGAAGGGAGATGGAGTACTTTCCTGATCGATTAAAACGGGTTTCAAATTAGGGATATTTTCGATGCCGAAAGAAATGGCAAAGGATGATCGTCGGAATGTACCGTGTACAGAGGATATCTCTGAACAAGAGGAGACAAGACAGCCCGATTCCGAATACATACAATACATTCCAGAGATTGACTCCGGAGATACATTCTTAGACCAAGATAAAAAGCCAATTCGTAAAAAATTTATCCTTATATTCCATAAATCCACTCGCACGGTGAGAGCAACAGCCGGCGTAGGGGTGCTCCTGTTCGTGTGGCTCATCAGCGATACGATTTTTCCCTATTCCTCTGTAGGTCAGAAGATTCATGATCTTTGCTGGCCGCCTTCTGTGTATCTGGATACGGTTCCCGAGGGAGCGGGCGTTTTTATCAACGGGGAAGATACTGAAAAGAAAACCCCGTTACGAATGGCGAAGTTGACGCCCGGTCGGTATGACATTACATTCAAGTTAGACGGATTTGCTGATATTGAGGATGTGATCGATGTTTCTGAGAGGAACGAACGTATCGTTCTTAAAAAGGCATTTTCGCGGATGCTCACTATCCATTCCCATCCAAAGGATGCGCTTGTGATTATCAACAATCGATCGATGAATAAAAGAACGCCTTGTGATCTGCGGTGGTATGTCGACAAGCCATTCCAACTCCAACTGGATTTGGATGGATATCCCCGATTAGCTGACTTCGAGATCGATTTCACGTCTGGATGGTCGAGAATCAAGGACACGCGGGTATGGACGTTTTCAACAGATGATTCGGATGTAGTCGGTTATCGAATCGAAGGAACGTTTTATAAAACGGTCTGTTTTCATTCAATGCCGCCCAATAGTTCGGTCATCATCGACGGTGATCACGACGATGTGAAAAAGACGGACATGCCCATCCTCCTGACCGTTGGTCCGCATCACATCGAAATGCATCCTCCTCCTTCACATGCTGTCTTTAAACCCAATCGATTCGACCTTTATGTCGATCACACAACACCGGATCGAATTTCCAAGGAACTCGTCAGAACAGCGACTGTGAGGGCTATCGGTTCTTCCGGTCGCGACATCGGCGCCAGTATCATCTCGTTCCAACTTCTCCGCCCCCTTGAGGATACGGAGATCGTCTCAAGAGACCGAAGCACACCTTTCCAAGTGGATTTACCGTATTTTGATGCCATATTGTCTTTGGGGAGTCCTGGGTACCGAGATACGACCGTCATTCTGAAGAAGGATAAGCTGTATTTGACGGTTCCTATGCAAGAGAAAGGTGGATCAGGAGCAACGGATCCTGAGCTAGTCGATCTTTTCAACCTGCCTGAAACGCCGGCTGCACAGCGGAAAGAAGACGTTGATCAATACACCAGCGAGAGTCAGGCAGTGCCTGAACTAAATCAGGAACTTCTGGATTTACTGGAGATGGAGGATAGATCGGCTAAACTGTTATCCACAGAAGCGGAGGACGACTCTGATGCGACTCACCATGGGTCCGTCGTAAAGGTAGATATAAGAATCGGCGTTTATGACAGCGTAACCCGCAACCCCATTGAGAACGTTGAGATTGAAGCAAGGCAGGCCAACGGTGATATGCCTTATCAACGCATCGGTACCACGAATAGAGAGGGTGGCATCACGTATCGAATTCTCCAGGGAACGTACGATTTCCGGTTTAGGAAAATAGGCTGGAAACCGTTGATACACGCCGCACATGACGTTTCTACAGGCAACAGACTGGATTTGCATGTCTACATGGTCAAAAATAATCCGTAATGGTCGAATTGGGTAATCCTGAGCCATTCAACCATGAAAGAAGGGGTTTGAGTAAAATGGAATGTGTCGATAGGAGATAGCTTATGGTAAAGAAGGTATGGATTCTTCTCTTATGTTGTATCCTTTGTCTTCTGATTTTTACTGATACAGGCATGGCCATGATCCAGCAGACAGCCTCCGATGCAGGAAGCGGACAAGCCACTCAAAGCAGAGGAATCAGCTCCTTTTGGGAGTTGACGAAACATGCCAAGGAGTTTCGGTGGCCGTTGTTTGCAACGTTTGTAATCGGGATTACGTTGGTCGTTAAGAAAATCGTGAGTTTATTGTGGGATTGGAAGACTTCCCGAATTGTCTGGCGAGTCGATTTTTCCCAGTATCAGCAGAGGGAGCAGATCGAGCATTTCGCCAAGCAATACGAATGTACCGCCTCAAATCTACTCTTCATGTTATTGCATACGCTGAAGACCTCGCCCGATGCAGCCCGATTCACGGGAGAGGTGGAAAAGTTTAATGATGCTCAAAAACAGCATTTTAAGACGTTTCAGAATCGCATGACGTTCTGGTCGGATACGGCCGGTGCGTTGGGGCTTCTGGGGACGGTCTGGGGAATGTTCATCACATTTTTCCGGGGCGATATGGACAAGCAGGCCATTCTCTCGGGAATGGGCATTGCCCTGGTTACCACGCTAATGGGCTTGATCATCAGTGTAATACTCAATTTTTTTGCCACAGAAGTTAGCGGATTTTTCAATAAAATATTGAACAGGCTCTCTGAGATGTCGGATCGATTCTGGCTGAGAATCCTCGAAATTCAGCCTCTGCCTGCATCCACGTCAAATATATCACAGGCAGGCTCTGCTTTGGGGAATCCTTCCGTGCTGTCCGAGGTCGGAACAGAGCCCGCAGGTCTAAAATCCCCGAATCAAAAGGAAGAAAGCAAAAAAAAGCCTACGTATGAGCTGTCAATCGTATCGGGGGATAAGCAAAAGGTGCCCCTTCACCAGAAGACCGGTAAACCCCTGGTTGTCGAACTCAGACGAATCGCAGACGGTAAAAAACAAAGAATCGCTGGTGAAATTATCGTTTTTTCAGCATCCGGCCGGGAGGGTACGTTCGAGAACGGTAAAGAGCAAATCTTAGTACCCACGGACGATTCGGGCAGGGCAGAAGCATACTTTACGCCGGATCGACAAAACGGCAACTGCTGGATCGTAGCCTCTCACGAAACATTTCCGGTGAAGCCCGTTCGTTTCACCGTTGAGATACGGGTACTCAAATCGACTGACATCCGGATCAAGAGCGGTAATAACCAATCCGGCCCTTCGGGAAATACGCTGTCTGAGCCCCTTGTAGTTGAGGTCGTCGATAAGGATAGCCATCCTATCCCCGGTCGTAAGGTCACTTTCAAAGTGATCATGGGAAACGGGACGTTTCCAAACGGGGAATCTGCCGCCGATATTCCCACGGACGAGGACGGTTTGGCGAAAGTGACGTATACGCTGGGACGTGACGCCGGATTCAATGCAGTTCAAGCCGAGGCAGCCGATTTGGCGGGAAAATCCGTATCGTTTCAGGTTTTAGGACAATGATCAAGAGTAAAAGCGGACTCATCGTTCGTCTCATCGATGTCGTCCTTATCCTGCTGTTTGGATTCATTTCAATCAGTCAGATAGAGGAAGTCAGTAGAGTCCATTTACCCGTGTCCTCAGAAACGAGGCTTTCCACACCGGATACGGAGAATTTAATTTCAATAGCCGTGTTCCCCTACGAAAAAGACAGGTGGGGTTACCTCGTCGAGAACGAGACAAAATTACTGAAAACAATAGAGGGTGTTCATTTCTTTTTAAGAGAAAAAAAGAGTTTCTATAAACGGGATATCCGGGTGAAAATATATTCGGAAGCCAGAGCGCCTATCAAGTATACGATGCAAGTAGCCGACCTGTGCGAGCAAATGCGGTTGAAGAAAAGTCTCATCGTCAGGCTGAAGGAACGGCAAAGCGGCCTGAATACGACATTAGAATGAACGGGATTAAGCGATTATGATTATTCGACTCATCGATATCGTTCTAATCGTACTCTTCGGATTCATTACCATCAGTGATATTGACATCAAGGGAGCTCTTTCCCTTCCCTCTAAAAAGGCAAAGGCGACCCAGTCATCCCCCAAAAAGCCAAAAGTATTCGTCGAAGTGGAAATCGATGAAAACGATAGGTTTTACGTAAGTCGATTGGGACAGCAAAAAGTCACCGCCACGGGAATCCGGAAACTGGAGGTCGCTCTCATGACATTGAGGAGACAAATTCGGCAGACAGAAGGATCGGATATCGCCGTTATCATTAAGCCCCGGGAAATGTCACCCATCCAGAGCACGGTCGATGTCCTGGATTTGTGCGGCCGTCATAAGATACCCAAGAATATAGCCCGAAGGAGTATGGCGCTTTTTTAACAGGCACGGCCCATCTAAATGAATAGAATGCGGATGTAAATCCATGCGGACGAGCGTTGTTGGACATACAGGATTCTCGGCGATCTTAAAAAAAGAGATCGACATCAAGACGAGGATCACCTGGTATACGGTCTTTTTTATTTTATTTTTCACGTATATGCTACTCGTCTACGTGCCCTTTCCCGATTATAAGCAGGGAGCCGAGATCGAGCTGGGCGAAGAATTCTTTGAGATGTTCGAACCGCCCCCACCACCCACACCGAAATCGGACGTTCCCGAGACTGAGGTCGATGATTTGAAGGATTTCAAATCCCTGAGCGCAACCGAAATCGCCGAGGCATTCCATTTTGAGGACATGCAGGAGATGGATATAAGTGGGGATATCCTTCAGGAAATGGAGGTTTTTGATGAAGACGCAGGCGGGGGAGGGCTGGACGAACTGATGCAGGATTTAGACGATTTCCTGGCGGGCACGGGTGCCATGGGAACGGACGATTTTTTAACCGGGGATGATGAGAACACGGACTTTTTTGAGGGCATCGCCGGACTAAAAACAGAAGGGGGGACCGTCGGTATCACGGGAGCTGATGGGACACGATTAACATCACCGGGATCCGGTGGAGGAGCGGGTGGTGGACGTGGAGGGGGGATCGGGACGGGGGTCGGTCCTGGAAAAAAAGTACGGAGAGGTGGAGGTGTTCCCGTCACCTTGAAGAGTTACGGCGAAGGCGATTACCGGGGAAGGGAAATTATCAATCCGTTGATTGAATGGATGAAAAAGCATCCCGTGCAGCATCCCTATACCATACGGGAGTTTCTGGAGTATGAATCCGGAGACTTAACCTCTATTGTCGATTTTACGATTAAAGACCGATCGTTTGAAATGTATCTTCGGTGTACCGAAGATACGCGTGAACTGGCCATTTGTATCGTTGAGGATACCGATGTCATCAAACTCGTCGATCAAGGGATTTCAGAAAGGAGCCACAATCTGGAGATCGGGAACATTACACGAAGCGGAGAAACGGGAGAAATCGTGGGTGCCTTTTCTACACGGACCTCACCCACACGAAAAGAGACCGACGAATTCATGAACATTTTTCTCTCATGGTGGAACGGTGGCAATCCGATAGAGTAAAACAGGAAGGATACAATTTCGCCCATTCCTAGCATATCGACATTGTCTGGAACACGTCATGTGTTCAAACCTGCCAAACGTT
>CAZTKR010000180.1:0-7728 GCA_964614115.1 uncultured bacterium
CTCCTCGTTTGAAATCACTTTCATGTCCGGTGTCGGGCATTTTCTGATGATGGAGGATCCTCAGACTTTTAACAGAAACCTGGAAGACACCATCCAGGCATTGATGCATCACACGGCCGGAGGATAAGAATCGATGACAAAAATGGACAAAGTGGCGATGATTACCTTCTGTATCGGAATCCTCTTCTTGAACGAATATGCCGGAGGGCAAAGCGCCATAGACGAACCGACCCGATACACCATCACCGTGACATTCGATACGGCAGAGACCCGTTTGATGGGTCACGTTATTATCGATTATCACAATGGATCGGGAATGGACCTGACCACGATTCCGATGTTCTTCAGGAACGATGATAAAGAGGAGAATCTCATCCAGAGATGCACTGTCAACGGAAAACTTGCGGAGTTCGAATACCGGTTCAAGGACGGCAGCGACGGTTACAGCGGTGTGGATATCGATCTGCATGATAAAATCACATCCGGTGAACGCTGTACGATTCGTATCGACTTCATGTCGGCCAGAGGAGACTTTTTTTACGGTTATTATCATTTCTGTCATCATTGGGATGACAAGGCCGACTGGCTGCCCACGGTGCTGGTCATGGAACACGGAAAAATCTATCCTTCAAGACAATCCCTATCCGATTACGAGGTGACCCTGACCTTGCCCGCAGACTTCACGTGTGCCGCCACAGGCACGATTCAGTCGGAAAGCGCGTCCGGTGATACAAAGACACTATACATGAAAGCCCGAGGCGTACCCGATTTCGGCATCCTCCTGGCCGAAGACTTTATCGTCGAGGAAGCGGAAGCCGCCGGCGTCCTGATCCGCTCGTTCTATTTCGAAAAGGAGAAAAAATGGGGAAAATACCTCCTGGAAAAAGCCCAGGACATCGTTCCCTTCTACGCCGACACCATCGGCTTCTATCCCCAACCCATCATCACCATTCTTCCGGGTCACTCCGAGCCCTGGGGCGGTTATCCAGTCTGCGCCAACTGCGTCGTCATACACATGGGACTGGATAAAAAGGGAGACGACGCCGAAGAATTCGCCAACTGGATTCTGGCTCACGAAATCGGCCACGAATACTTCGGATTCGGACACATCCTGGAGGATTACGATTATCCCCAGTGGTTCGGCCTGTCTATGGGCATCTACACCGATTACCTGTATAACTCGGCCCGGGGCATTCACCGTTCCGATTTTCACACCCGGTGGCGCTACTACATGGCCGGAATCCTGGCCGGACTCAACACAACTATCCTCAGGAAAGTTGATGACCTGGACAGGGAAGGATCCGACTGGAACAACGTGATTGCTCACTCCAAGTCATCCACGGTCCTGTCTCTGCTGCAGCGATTGGTGGGAACGGACACCTTCTGGATCATCTACAAGACCTACCTGGACGAGCACAGGGGAAAAACCGTGACCCTGGAGTCGTTCAAGAATACATGCGAATCCATCAGTGGCATGGAGCTGGACTGGTTTTTCCATCAATGGTACGAAACCCCGTCCTACCTGGATTATCGCGTGGAGGAGACCAACACGTGGAAGGCCGGCTCCGAATTCATCACAGAATGCCGAATCGTACGAAAGGGAGACGCCGTCATGCCCCTGACTGTGGCCCTGGTAACGACCGGCGGGGACACGATTCGACAGGACATCGACGGCTGGTTCGGGGAACGAACCCTGACCTTCCGATCCGTGAAAGGACCGGCCCGGGTCATCATCGACCCTGACAAAAACCTTCCGCTCATGGCACACGCCGAGCAATCCTTCAGTCACTACGGAATCGCCGGTATGCAGCTGCAAAAAATCGGAAAAAATGACGAGGCTTTGCATTTGTACCAGAACGCCTACGCCCTGGCCAAGGACTTTTCCGCATACTGGTACTTTCTGGGAGTGTGCTACCGGAATGTGGGTGACTACGTTTCTGGAATCGAGTCGTTCCGACATCTCGATGAATGTAAAGACGACGAATACACACGATACAAAGAAAGCAGCATCCTGGAGTTGGGGAAGATCTACGACCTGATGGGCAGACGGGACGATGCGAAAAAACAGTACCAGGAGGCGCTGAAGAGCGACCGGACGAAAGAGGAGGCGGAGAAGTACCTGGAGCAGCCTTTCGTCCATCGATGATTCACTCCATGCATGCGGATGAGGAAGTCCTCATCTTAACGATGCGTGCTGGCAGACAACAACCGTACGATATTAGGCAGACATTACCGAGACTGCCGCTTCCCTAGTGATGGCTTATGGCGAACCCGACGTTCATCGTGTATTGACATGTTCTTTTAACATTGGATTCATTCCAAGATGTTGCCGAAAGGTTCTGATCAACCATGTCGAACATCCTCCTAAAAAATATAAAAAAAATCTATCGCGTCTCATCTGAAAACGATGCAGTTCCTCTTTCCATGTTCATCAAAGACGGCATCATCCAGGACATCGCCGATTACGAGCATCTCGTGGAATCGTACGACAAGCATGTCTTGAACGAGTCCGAGGTCATCGACTGTTCGGATTGTATCATCCTGCCCGGATTCGTGGATTCCCATACGCACCTGTTGTTCTACGGCTCACGGGAGGCCGAGCTCTATATGCGGGCCGAGGGTAGATCGTACCTGGACATTCTGAAACAGGGCGGCGGCATATACAACACGGTCCATGCTGTCAGGAAAGCCTCGGAAGAAGAGCTCATCAAGAACGGATTGACATACCTGGACAAAGCCCTGGGCTTCGGAACCACGACTATAGAAGTCAAGACCGGATACGGTCTGGACTATGAGACCGAAAAGAAGATGTTACGGGTGATGCAAAAACTGAATAAGCTTCATCCGGTGGACATCGTCCCGACCTTTCTCGTACATACGGTACCCAAGGATACCGACCGGGGTAAGTATATCGATCTGGTGGCGCAGAAAATGATCCCCGAGTTCCGGGAATACGCCGACTGGTTTGACATCTTCCTGGAAAAAGGCGTTTTCGAACTAGGCGAGGGCGAACGGCTTATCCGAAATGCCATGGATGCCGGATTCCACGTCGGAATACACACCAATCAGGTACACGATATCGGAGGCGTCAAACTGGCAGCAGAGCTGGGAGCAAGGCACGTGGATCATCTGGAAGTTCTGGACAAAGCGGATGCCCGACGCATTATCGACACCGAAACACTGTATCCCGTGTTTCTTCCAATGGCCGAATCCTACGTCTTCTCACAGCATGTGGGACAGATTCATCAGCTACTGAACATCCCCTCGCGAATCGTCCTGTCCACGGATTTTAATCCCGGCTCTTCACCGGTCCTGTCCCCCCAGCTCATCATGGCCCAGGCCGTCCTGCGGTACCGGATTTCCGATCCCTTCTTGTTGATCGATTCGTTTACCTCCAATCCCGCGGAGATGCTGTATCTGCACGACAGGGGGAGAATCGAGAAAGGATCGCAAGCCGATATCTTAATCATGGCACTGGATCGTTTTGAGCAGATCCCATACTGGGGCACGATGAGCCACATCAAATATATCGTGAAGAACGGGTCCCTTGTTATTCAAGCGCCCCATTAAGCGGGAGCCTGTGTATACCTTCATTTATATCGATCGGTAACCATCGGATTCTTGCCCAGCAGTCATCCTCTGGTTGATTCATTCCTTTATCATTCATTTTTTACTTGACATTTTTAAAAAATTGTGTATATTTAGATGCTAAAATTAGCACTCCTCTTCGGAGAGTGCTAAACTAACTGTGTTATTTCCAAGATTAACACGATTTAAGGAGGATGCTCAATGAAGATCAAACCGCTATCTGACCGGGTTGTCATTAAACCTTCAGAACCCGATGAAAAGGTACAGGGCGGAAT
This sequence comes from uncultured bacterium, assembly GCA_964614115.1. Lineage (GTDB taxonomy): Bacteria > Zhuqueibacterota > QNDG01 > QNDG01 > DSAB01 > CAZTKR01. The sequence goes on from CAZTKR010000180.1 coordinate 3,864, forward strand.
TATCATTCCCGATACGGCCAAGGAAAAACCCCAGAAGGGTGAAATCGTGGCTGTTGGGCCCGGAAAAGCCTCTGAATCGGGCGACATCATCCCAATGAGTGTAAAAGTCGGGGATAGTGTCCTATACGGTAAGTACTCCGGTACCGAAGTGACCATCGATAATATAGACTATCTTATTGTACGGGAAAGCGATATTCTTGCCGTGATTTAATGAGTATCATAGACTATTTTGATAAATTGGAAGGAGGATAGTACGCAATGGCAAAATTAATTGAATATAGTGCCGATGCCCGACAGGCCCTTAAGCGGGGAGTCGACCAGCTGGCAGAGGCCGTGAAAGTAACACTGGGCCCCAAGGGACGTAACGTGGTCATCGAAAAGAAGTTCGGCGCCCAGACCGTGACAAAAGACGGTGTCACCGTGGCAAAAGAGATCGAACTGGAAGATCCCTTCGAGAATATGGGAGCCCAGATGGTCAAGGAAGTGGCCTCCAAGACCAGTGACGTGGCCGGCGACGGTACGACGACGGCCACCGTCTTGGCTCAGATGATTTTTAGCGAAGGCATGCGTAATGTGACGGCCGGAGCCAATCCCATGGACCTGAAACGCGGAATTGAAGACGCGGTAAAGGTTGTCGTGGAAGAGTTGAAAAAAATGAGCAAAAACGTCACCGATCAGAAAGAAATCGCTCAAGTCGCTGCCATCTCGGCCAATAACGACGAGGCCATCGGACAGCTCATCGCCGCCGCCATGGATAAAGTGGGCAAGGACGGCGTGATCACAGTGGAAGAGGCCAAGACCACGGAAACCAACATGGAAGTTGTTGAGGGTATGCAGTTCGACCGCGGTTATATCTCCCCCTACTTCGTGACCGATCCGGAAAACATGGAAGCGATTCTGGAAGATCCTCTGATTCTCATATATGATAAAAAAATCAGTGCAATGAAAGACCTCCTCCCCATCCTCGAGAAGGTGGCCCAGATGGGCAAGCCCATGCTGGTGATCTCCGAGGATATAGAAGGAGAAGCTCTGGCAACCCTCGTCGTCAATAAACTGAAGGGTACGCTGAAGGTGGCTGCCGTAAAGGCTCCGGGCTTTGGTGACAGGCGCAAAGCCATGCTGGAGGATATTGCTATTCTCACCGGTGGACGCGTCATCGCCGAAGAGGCCGGCTTCAAGCTGGAAAACGCCACAACAGCCGACTTGGGCAAGGCCAAGCGCATCCGTATCGATAAAGACAACACCACCATCGTCGAGGGCGCCGGCCAGACCAAGGATATTCAAGGCCGCATCAACCAAATCAAGAAACAGATCGAAACGACCACTTCGGACTATGACAGGGAAAAACTTCAGGAACGTCTGGCCAAGCTGGCCGGCGGTGTGGCCGTGTTGAATATCGGCGCGGCAACTGAGATCGAACTCAAGGAGAAAAAGGCGCGGGTCGAGGATGCGCTTCATGCCACCAGAGCGGCTGTCGAAGAGGGCATCGTTCCTGGAGGCGGCGTGGCTCTTCTGCGATCACTGCCGGCGTTGGAAAAGACCAAGGCCGACGGTGACCGTAAGGTCGGTTTGGAAATCATCCGGCGTGCCCTGGAGGAACCCGTACGCCAGATCGTGAATAACACGGGTCTGGAGGGTTCCGTGGTCGTCCAAGAATTGAAGGGTAAAGAGGGCTCCTACGGATTTAATGCCCAGACCGAGAAATACGAAGACCTGATGGCCGCTGGTGTCATCGATCCTACCAAGGTCGTTCGGATTGCCCTGGAAAACGCAGCCAGTGTGTCCGCACTCTTGCTTACGACCGAAGCCATTGTCGCGGAAAAACCCAAGGAAGAAAAAATGCCGCCCATGCCTCCAGGAGGCGGCGGATACGGTGACATGTATTAAACGATTTATCGGACAAATGACATACCAAAGCCTCTGCTACAAAGCAGAGGCTTTTTTTATACTCAAACTTTGGAAAGTCGTATAGAATACGTAACTGCGTTTGAACGGTCTGCGATAAACTTAACATTTTCTGATATCGGCCGGAGTGACAGGCAGGGGCTCCTCCCGAGTACAAACAGACTCACGGCGTGGTGAGACATGATCGTTTTCGTCTTGATGGTTGCTGCATATCGGCCAACGAGATTGACTGTGATTCGGATGATTGATGAGATTATCGGACTCTAACGCCCGTAACTCTATCTACTTACGAATATATGGGGTCTTTCTCCATCGAAGGACCGGAACAACACGAAAAATGAAGAAACCCCGAGGTCATCAGGACCCCGGGGTTTTTATCAGAGGATTATTTGGTGGGAATATATTGACATGTGACCCTTGGCCGAATCATATTGCACGTCTATTTCATCATACTATGCTTTCTTCAACTTTTTCGCCTGGCGTCGTTGCTTGATTTTTCCACTGAAAACCTCTAAAGTCGCATAGATCACGGGTACAACGACCAACGTCAGAATGGTACCGGCCGTTAAACCACCGATAACAGATCGGGCCATGGGCGCCCAATTCTCACCACTCTCGCCCAGACCCAACGCCAGCGGTGTCATGGCCAGAATCGTTGTCAGTGCTGTCATGATCACCGGCCGCATACGCGCCTCGCCACCCAGGTGAATCGCCTCATACATATCATGACCCCGATCTCGAAGCTGGTTGATATAATCGACGAGCACGATTCCGTTGTTCACGATGATACCGACCAGCATGATGATACCGATGAGCGACATGACGGAGAGTGTCGTGCCTGTCAGGAAAAGTCCCCATGCCACACCGATGAGAGATAACGGAATGGTAAAAAGGATGATGAATGGATCGATGAACGACTCGAACTGGGATGCCATGACCATGTACGTCAGTAACATGGCCACGACGAATGCGATGCCCAGATACATGAATGACTCTATCATATCTTCGGCCGCGCCGCCAATCTCAATACGAAAATCATTAGGTACGGTGACGTCCCGGAGGAGTCCTCTAACCTCATTCGTCGTCGTACGCAGATCTCGACCCGCCACATCGATGGAAACACTAACCTTGCGTTCCTGGTCCTCACGAACAATCTCCGTGGGTGCCGTTCCATATTCGATATTGGCGACGGCACGAAGGGGCACCTGCTGACCCATTGGTGTCATGATGAGAATATTTTCGATATCCGTCGTATTCTCCCGGGCATCCTTCCTCAACTGAACGCGAACATCGTATTCATCACCGCCTTCTCGGTAACGCGTCACCACAGAACCCAGGACACTGGTACTCACAACCTCTCCGATCTGGGAAGTAGAAAGACCCAGGTCGGCGATACGCTGACGATCGAGACGAACCTTGAGCTCAGGAGCCGCTTCCTCGATGCTGATTTCGATATTGACAACACCCTCGATTGAGGACACTCTTTTTATAACGTCATTTGCCAATGCTTCGGCTACATCAAGGTCATGACCGAAAATTTCAATGGCGATATCTCCACCGCCGCCAAAGAACATCTCCTCACCCCGATCTTCGAATCGCACTTCCACATCGGGGAGTATTTTAAAACGTTCTCTCAGGTCGTTCTCAATCTCTTCCACAGATCGTCTGCGCTGCGAACGAGATACCAGACGAACCATGACCTCACCCTCATGGGATGCACCGGAGCCGAACGCGGCAAACATGCCTTCACCCTGGCCAAAATTTGTATACACCATCTCAGCCTCGGGTACGTGCTCCTGAATAATCTCATCGATAACATGGACACTCTTTTCCATGGCATACAGGCTGGTGCCCGGGGAACGGTCTATGGTCATTTGAACGATACCCTGGTCGCTTTCCGGAAAAAATTCTCCACCTCGCGTGAAAAGGATCCCAATGGATACGATAAGGAGACCCAACG
>CAZTKR010000181.1:0-7724 GCA_964614115.1 uncultured bacterium
CTGAGCGATGAAAAAATCGTCTACGACCGTGATCCAGAATTTGAAAAAGAAGTATTCAAGGACCTGCCCTACTCTCACCGTCTCAGCAAGGAAGAAGAGCGACAAATCGTAGGCCATCTAAGAGATCGACTGCTCTCGTCCGACCTGTTCAAGGAACTCCTGGATTCTGAGGACATGGCTCGGGAGGCAGCCAGCATGGCCATGAACAAACGCTTCGGACGGCATCTTCGGTTCGCCCGAACCCTGGGCGAATACGTCCTGTTCAACCGCGTAGAAAGTCTCCGGTTACATCACCGGTTTGGAGTCAGCAACTGGCCTTTAAATAATCTGACTTTCTCCGTCGGCGGTGGCTACGGGATCGGCGATAGACGATGGAAGGGAGAGGCCTCGGCCGTGTATTTCCTGAATAAACGAAAGACACTCTTCCTGGAGGGAGCCTTGTACCATACGACGGGGTATGAGGAAAGCCGGAGTCTGATTTCCACGGGCAATAACACGTTCACGGCTCTGCTCTACAAAGGAGATTATCGGGATTATTACTATAAGTCGGGCGGCAGTCTCGGCCTCGGCATTCGGATGACAGACCAGCTCGCCCTGAAACTGGCGTTCGTTTCTCAGAAAGAGAAGAATGCGGCCATCAAGACCCGGTTCAGTATCTTTCATCACAGCCAAGCATTCCGGCCGAATCCAGAGATCGTCCAGGGCTGGTTTCGAGGGCTCCGGGCCTCGCTGCTCTACCGCTCCCACGATTTTGATGCCGATCTTAAGGTGGAGGCGACCCATCCCGATTTCTTCGGGAGCGACTTTTCTTACCGATTCATCAAGGCCGGTCTCTGGCGCCGCTGGCACATCACCGACTACAGCGACCTTCACTTGGATGTGTCCGGCGCTTACGCCTGGGGATCCCTTCCACCCCAGCGGTGGTTCGACTTCGGCGGGAGAACGTTTTTAAACTACCATGGCCATCTGCGAGGTCTGGAATACAAGGCCTATACTGGAGACCGCATGGCCCAGGCCACGTTGGAGTACGGGATCAAGGGCAGTACCTTTTACGATCTAGGGATAAAACAAGGTTGGATCAGGGCCATCAAGTTGACGTTATGGAGCGGTATGGGCTGGAGTGATTTGTCCGCGGGAAGCAGGCGACTGGCCCAAGGGTTGGCTGTTCCCTTGGAAACGGCCGACGGACCGTACTACGAATTCGGTCTGGGCATCGGCGATGTGTTGAATATCTTCCGCGTGGATTTTATGCGGACACGTATTGGTAAGAATGAAATCCTCGTTCGGTGGAACATGCTGCAATAAAAAATACGAAGAGCCGACGGGATGAAACGGAAACGTGATCAAAAAGTCTAATTCCATCAACAAGTCAGGTGGAACGCTCCCAGCACATCCGGATCGCTGAGAATCAATCGATTATACATCTTCACCGCCTTGTCCGTCGCTTCGGCGTAGAGAGTGATCCCCCGCTTCTCGCAGAGCGCTCGTACCTCCCTGTTCACTTTCATGAGCCCGAACTTACCCGTTCCCACCACCAGCGTCCGGGGCTGCGCATCGTCGATGGCATCTTGAATATCGTTGAGTTGCAGCTTATGACCCTCCTTGCGCCACCAATCGGCCTGAACACGATCCGGGAAAACGATGACATCGTTTCGGTACGAAACCTTATCGATGACGATATGTCCGAATCTGTACGATTCGATCATGCTTCCCCTCTGCGTCTGAAAACATGCTGTCCGATGCCGTCTATTCTAAACGTGTACGATGAATCATGGTATCTTAACATACTATACGATGGATGCGATGGAGTAACAACCAATCCTGCAGTCGTTAATTATTTCCTCCGGCTGAAAACGCATCCACAGTAATTCTGACGGTACAACCCTTCCTCCCGGCTGAGACGGCAACTGATCTTGAAGCCGTCCTGCTTCTTGAAATCGGCCTCATGGTATATCACGCCCAGGGCAGCCTCGATATCTTTTCCGATGTCGTGGATGAGGGAGACCTTCTTAAGCGGACTGACGGAGAGCGTCGTCCCGAACAGGCCCATACCCCGATCCTTGGCCGTGCGGGCCGTCTTCTCCATCCGCATCCGGTAGCAAATCGCACACCGTGCTCCGCCCTCGGGTTCTTCTTCGTAGCCTTTCACGGCCTGGAACCAATCGTCTATCTCATACGGTCCTAGAATCAGGGGAACGTCCCACCGTCTGGCCAGCGCTTCCATCTCTTCTTGTCTCTTCTCGTATTCATCCTGAGGATGAATATTCGGATTGTAGAAAAAGGCCGTGACAGCGTATGTTTGTTGGAGCATGCGGATGGGATGAGTCGAGCACGGGGCACAGCAGCAGTGGAGGAGGAATGCGGGTTTCGATCCTTCAGCCATCATCCGCTCCCTCCATTCCCTCGATTTTGACAAAATGGTTGAGGGGGCCTTGTCCTTTTCCCAGGGACAGGGCGTTCTGAATGGCCTTGGTCACGAACGTCTTGGCTATGCCGACGGCCTGCTTGAGGGATTTCCCCTGGACCAGGTTGGCCACGATGGCTGCCGACAGCGTGCAACCCGTACCGTGTGTATTCCGGGTTTTGATTCTGGGTGAGGCCCAGGACGAGAACGCCTCCCCGTCGAACAACACATCCACGGCCTGACCTTCCAGATGTCCTCCCTTGATTAATACGGCACGGCACCCCCGGCTGACCATAATTTGAGCCGCCTCTTTCATGTCATCCAGCGACTGGATGAGCATGTCGGCGAAGATCTCCGCTTCCGGGATATTGGGTGTGACCACCGTCGCCAACGGGAATAGGTCATGCTTCAAAACATCGATGGCCCGTCGTTCCAGGAGGGAAGAACCGTCCTTGGCCACCAGGACCGGATCAACAACCACATGGGGTATCCGGCTCTTGTGAATCTTATGGGCCACGACTTGAACGATCTCTGGGGTGTACAACATCCCGGTTTTGATGCCGTCGGCTCCAATATCCGCCAGCACCGATTCAAATTGAAGGCCGACAAACTTGGGAGGAATTCCCGTAATACCGTTGACCCTCAAGGTGTTTTGAGCCGTCACGGCCGTGACGACGGACATTCCGTAGACACCGAAGGCCGAGAACGTCTTCAAGTCCGCCTGGATACCGGCACCGCCCCCTGAATCCGACCCTGCGATTGTTAATACACGCTTCATCATGACTATCAATTAAAAAGGCAGAGTTACTCCTCTGCCTTTGCATTCAATAAAATATCAATCCCCCAGAATGTTCGAAACATCATGCTTCGACAATCGCCTCGACCGGACAAACTTCAACGCATGAACCGCAATCGGTGCACTTGTCTGGATCGATGACGCAAATTTCCTCTTTTTCTGTAATCGCCCCTTCGGGACATTCATCAATACAGGCACCACAGTTGATGCATTCATCGGTAATTTTGTGAGCCACAACAGCCTCCTTATTTCTGGTTTAAATGATCCTCAAAATCGGCTCAATATAATAAACTATTTTTTGAAAGTCAACTCATTTGATGAACATTGATGTTCCCAGGTTCTACCGTACATTCCATCAAATACAAATCGATTCTTCGAATAAAAGGGAGACTGTTGAAACCTTTAAGATTATTATATGTTGTGAAACCATGGCTTCTCAACAACGTCCATCAACGTCCGATGGCAACGCACATGGAACGTCATACACGCCACTGCTCTAGCAGGCTTTCGGATAGGGGCGATATGGTCATATTCCCTTCCCGGCCTTCACCCTTGTAATGAATGTTGAAAGTGTCCGATTTGTCTCCGCCGATATACCGGGCCGTGATTCGCGCACATATTTGGATGTCCGACTCGTCGGTAATCCCTTTTGCCAGAACGATGGGGCTCTTCCGGGTGTCGGCTGCCCGAAAAACCCAGCGTCCTTCCTTGAACGCCTCAATGGCCGTGTTGTCGTCCTTATCCCTGCCCACGACCACATGAAGGTGATCCTTGGGCCAGAAATGGCGGCCATGGCGCAGAAGTTTTATTTCTTGGACCGTAATCTCCGTTTTTTCGCGGTGTGCCAACAGCGCCCTGGCCCGGTCGGAAAAACCGGGTTCGGTTAGGATGCACCCACCCGCCGGTTGGACATAGCGGGTGATGCCCAATCGGCTGGCCAACGCCATCTGCGGCGTGCGGGACCGGCCGGAGAAATCGTAGAGTTTTTCACGATCCACCCAACCCTTCTCTTCGGGCAGTGTTGCAGGCAGCAGCTTGGCCGACAATGGACGTAGGATACGCCCCCTCAGGCCGGATAACTTCTCGATGCGGAAGAGTGTCGGTTTATTCTGGGACATTGGCCTCTGGCCCACCACCTCACCCGTCACAATAAACTGGGCGTGGATGTCCTCCATCATCTCTGCCGCCTTTCGCAGCATGAAAAGATGACAGTCGATACACGGGTTGACTCCAGAGCCGTATCCATGCTGGGGGTTCAGGAATATGGGCAGAAACTCCTGGGAAATGTCGATGCACTGCAGTGGGATGCCCAGAGGGCGGACGAGCTCTTCCACTTCGCCACTGTGAACCATCTCGGCCAAACTGTCAAACTGGAAATAAAAACACACACCCACTACGTCGATTCCCATGTCCTTCACAACCTTGGCAGCCAGCAGGCTGTCCAGACCCGAAGACATCAGGGCAATCGTCTTTATTTTATCGGATCCGGGAATCATCATTGGGTGAGTTGGAATGTGTTTGTCATTTTTCCCCGGAACTCTGGGAAATGGCTCTTTTGAATATCTTCACCTCGGGCCCGGCAATGGTATCGAAGGTCTTTGCATGACGGAAGGGATGATGGTGTTCATCGAACAGATAAAAATAAAACGCCTTCTTCCGGTGGTATTCCCCATATAATGGCGATACCGCATCGGGCACCTGATGGGGATTGTCGGTGAAGAAGCGTCCATAATTCTCGTATGAAACCATCACGTAATCGGCCTGAAGCGTATCCAGAGACGTCTGGTCCTCCCAAATATCCCGAATGCTCGAAATACGGTACGCCGGTTTGGATTCGTAGAATCGCCGCGCCTCCTGCCACAATGCGCTCCCCGTCTGTTTCAACGCTTCCACCGTTTTCGCATTCGTATCCACATCCATCAGGTTTCTAAGGGTCAGGGGATCCATGACGATAGTCGATCCCCCGGGAACGTTTCTCTGAACCCATTCCTGGGCCGCTATGCGATTGTCCACCATCAAATCGCGGCGGATCATCAATCCCATCCGGTACGAAGGATACAGAATGAATAGGAGTCCGCAGGCCAGAGTAAAAACCTGCTTCCACATACGCGTCGGGATCAACCGTCCCATCTCGGAAATCCATCGGCCCATCAACAGGGCGACCATGGGATACAAGAACAGAAAATAATGGATGGACTTCTTCTCGAACCGGCCGATGACCAAAAACGAGGGGATGATGAGTGCCAGTATCAGGATATCCTCTTTCTCCCGCTTTAAAATCGAATACCCGACGGCCAGGATAGCAAAGGGCAGAATGTATGTTTTTAATCCCCAGAGGCGTACGAATACCCAGATCCAATCGATATCGTGGGCTCCAAGATGACCGGCGGCCATGTGCCGGGCTTCGAACAGATACCCTTGGATGAATTTCTTGGGAACCAGCACCCACCCGGGAGAACCGAGTAAAAATCCCCCGGCAACCAGCAGTCCCGCAAGTGCCATCGTCTTCCAGAGTTTTTTCTCTCTTTGGATGAGTGGTGTCAGAAGGAGGGGTATCACGGCCATGCCGACGTTGTACTTCGTGCTGATGGCCAAGCCAACAGCCAAGGCCGCCAAATACAGGGCACGCCCTCTTCCGTTCTCCAAGTATTGAAAACAAAGCACCATGCCCAGGGTGACCAGAAAGACTGCCGTCACGTCGGGAAGACAGTACCGGGAATAGGCCAAGAATCGTCCACCGAACGGATCGATGCATAGGATGATTCCCGCCCAGAGGCCGGCCACCAAGCCAAAACGTCGGCGTCCATACCGGATGATGAGATAAACCGTACCCAGCGAAAACACCAGGGAGACGATGCGCCCTCCGTAGGCCAGAAGCGAAAGCTTGGATGAAAACAGAAAACCCATCCAGGGAGCATCGGTCAGCCCTGACAACGGAAACCCCGATACCACGTAAAAAAGAACAAAAACGGCCATGACCGGAATCGCAATTAGGTAGCTGAAGAACGTTGGATAGTTGAAATGGGTGGGGATGAGGGTTTGTTCCTTCACGAAATGGGCCACGTTGTACAGGATGGGGACCTCATCGATAAAAAGGGGAATCCTGACACCATCCAGCACGCGAATCACCAGGCCCAGGAGGATGATGAAAATCCAAGGCTTATCGACTACATTCCCTTTGAAATTTTGGAATTCCTTCGGTTCCATATGAACATCCAATCACGCGATGGACTGTTTCATTTCCCTTTCTTGCTTTTTAGCATCTTTTTAAAGCGTTTCCATTTCTTTCCCGCACTCTTGGCCTTTCCCTCGGGCGGTTGAACTTGATCCGCGGTGAGGTGAAGCTTTTCGATGTGAACGCCGCTGATGCGCTCCACATTCTTGATGATGTATTCTTGAAGTCCTGCCAGGGAATCGGGTACGCTCACACCGTATTCCAGCCGCAATCGGACTTCGATGCTGCTCCCGTCGGAAACCGGATCGATGACGATCTTGTTGAGGGAAATCCGGTCCGAATATTCCTTAACACAGTGCATGATCATCTGCGTCAGAGCGGTATCGGATATGGAAAGCCGGCCACGGCGACTGAACGGTGGCTGCACGATCGTCTTCTCCACGGCCCGCTTTTTCCATAAAAGGATAGGATGCCGCTTCCAAAATAACCGTATAGAGTCCAGTATATGCTGGGAGGGATCCTGCTTCACTTCGATCATGGGTACGGGAATGATGTGCTTCCCCTGAAATTTCCGACTCTCCCGTGCTAAGGAAATGTCCTCCTCGGTCGCTATGTCTTCGATGTAAATGGTCTCTTCCGGATCGGGGAGTTGAAGACGTTCCGTGATGCGATCTATCATCTTGTCCGAGATACCCAGGATCAGGATAGAACGGAACTTTTCCTTCTCCAGAGCCTCTCGAACTTCTTCGGCATGCCCAGAATCCAGGAAGATGGCCCTTTTGATGGCCGATACCCGGTTCTGCTCTCGTTTGGCCGACCTGCCGGCCAGGATGCGCTGATCCCGGATGAGCAAGCCGTCATCGATTACCAGGTCGATACGATGCTTTTCCATCAGCAATCGTGCACGGAAGCTCTTACCCGTACCCGTTTGACCGACCAGAGCGTATACCTTGATGCGTTTGATACGCCAGCGGAACCGAGAGAAGATGTTTGTGATTTTCTCGATAATTATGATATCCGTCCTTTGTCGTAAAAAAACGGCAGATCAAGGGCCTCAGAACGCATGACATCGACTACGCCCGAATCCGTGTTTTTTGTCTTTGTCGTAAAAGCCAATACGATGCTAATCATAAAATATACTTGGTTTTAAATTAAATGTCAACCCATAAGCGCACATGGAGAAATACAAAAAATCGGTTGTATTTTCAGAACAACTCCCTATGGTAAGCGCCGAGGAGCAGACGGACTACTGGATTTGGATCACCGGAGCCTATCGTGAGTTCTGGATGCACGAGATCAGAATGCCAATCTTTTAGTATGATAAAAATTAGAAGAGAAGCTCTTTGAAG
>CAZTKR010000182.1:0-7617 GCA_964614115.1 uncultured bacterium
ATGGACTATTATGAGATCGCCTTTGCCGTGAGCCGGCCGTTTCTCAGGGATCAGATACCCGACGACGACCTGATGAACATCGTTAAGGATGCGTACAACTACCCGGTTCCCCTGGAGAATGCATATGAGCGCAAATTCGTGATGCGCCTGGATCAGGGCCCGACGGCGTCGTTCAAGGATTTTGCGGCGCGCATGATGGGACGGTTGATGCAGTACTACCTGAAACAGGAAAACCGGAACCTGCTCATCCTCACGGCCACCTCGGGCGATACGGGAAGCGCCATCGCCAATGCCTTCTACAGCCTGGACAACATCAAAGTCGTCGTCCTTTTCCCGGAAAAGGAAGTAACGGCACGCCAGAGAAAGCAGATGACAACTCTGGGCAAGAACGTCCAAATTATCGCGCTGGACGCCAAGTTCGACGACTGCCAGGCCCTGGTCAAGACGGCCTTTGCCGATTCAGAACTTGACTATCTGAACCTTTCCTCGGCCAACTCCATCAACATCGGACGGCTCCTTCCCCAGGCCATTTACTACGTTTACGCCTTTGCCAAGCTGCGGGCGGACACCGATGAAGACAACATCATCTTCTCCGTCCCTTCGGGGAACTTCGGCGACATGATGGGCGGCCTCATCGCCTACAGGATGGGACTGCCGGTCAAGCAATTCGTCATCGTCACCAACGAGAACGACGAATTCCCCACATTCCTCAACACCGGCACGTACAACATCATATCACCATCCCTCAACTGCATGTCCAGCGCCATGAACGTCGGCCACCCCAGCAACATCTCACGCGTGGTCGCCCTGTACGGCGGTGCCATGGATGAAAAAGGCAACATCAGCAAAATGCCCGACCTGGACGAGATGAGGAAGGACATGGTCTCGTACAGCGTGACCGACAAGGAAACGGAAGAGACGATTCAGAAGGCGTATGAGAAATTCGAGCTTCTCCTCGAACCTCACGGGGCTGTGGGCTGGACCGGCCTGCTTCGATACCTGAAAGATCATCCCGAGATGGACACGCCAGAACAGTGTTTTGTCTCCCTGGAAACGGCGCATCCCGCCAAATTCCCGGAAAAGATCATCGAGCTGTTGTCCTTCGACCCGCCTCTGCCGCCCAGTCTGGCCGGCATCGAGGCAAAGGAAGAATCGTACGACACGCTGAGCAACGATTACGAAGACTTTAAACACTATCTGAAGGAAAGATACTGAAGCCAGGCCCCCTGGGTCTGACATAAAGATTCGGATTTTAGATACGATCCTCGGAACCGGATTTATTTATACGATGGGAATCGTTTCGAATCCGTACGAAAGTAAGTAAGCAAACCGATAAATAACTTTAGGAATTCCCATGAAATACATCATCATACTGGGCGATGGGATGTCCGACTACCCCATCGAACGTCTCGGTGGCAAGACGCCTTTGATGGCGGCCCGCACGCCCCACATCGATGCCCTGTGCGCCAAGGGACGCACCGGAAAACTCGTCACTGTTCCCCAGGACATGCCGCCGGGCAGTGAAGTCGCCAACCTGTCTGTTTTGGGGTATGATGTACGGAAGGTGTACCAGGGTCGGGGTGTTCTGGAGGCGGCCAGTATGGGTGTTCAGTTGCATCCCAGTGACCTTGCCCTTCGTTGTAATCTCATCTGCATCGAAGATAAAAAGATAAAAAACCACTCAGCCGGTCACATCACCTCCGAGGAGGCGAAAGTCCTGATTGAACGGCTGAACAAGGAACTCAGCAATAAAAAGCTCCGGTTCTACCCAGGCGTGAGTTACAGGCATCTTCTGGTCATCAAGAAAGGCCACAAAGACATCGAGTGCACGCCTCCTCACGACGTACCGGGAACGCCCTTCCTCCAGGTCATGGTGAAGCCCACGGCCAAGAAGGGACGTAAAACAGCCGAGCTGCTGAACAACCTGATCTTTCAATCCCAGCGCATCCTGAGCGTTCATCCGCTTAATAAGAAACGAATCGGCGATGGCAAAGACCCTGCCAACTCCATCTGGCCCTGGGCGCCGGGCCACAAGCCCGACATGAAAACGCTCCAGGAACTGTACGGTGTCTCCGGTGCTGTCATATCAGCTGTGGACCTGATTCATGGGATCGGTGTGTATGCCGGGATGAAGTCCATCCACGTGGAAGGGGCCACAGGCCTCTACGACACGAACTACGAAGGCAAAGCCAAGGCTGCCGTGGAGGCTTTGAAGGATGTGGACCTGGTCTTTCTCCACATCGAGGCCAGTGACGAGGCCGGCCACGAAGGCGACGTAGACCTTAAGATCAAAACCATCGAGTACCTGGACGAACGGGTGGTCAAATACATCGTAGAAGAGACCGAAAAGATGGACGAGGACGTGACCATCGCCCTGCTCCCAGATCATCCCACGCCGTGCGAGGTTCGCACCCATGTGCACGATCCCGTCCCTTTCATCATCTACCGGCCGGGCGAGACGCCCGACGAGGTCACAGAATATAATGAAAAGAGCGTAGAGGAGGGGTATTATGGGACGTTGGAAGGGGAGCAATTCATGAAAACACTGATAGCCAAACGGTGACGGCATTCAAACAGGGCTGGGATCATCTAAGGAAGTATCGACGTTATCACTTCGACAAAGATGACTGTTAGGATGTTACCTTTATCGTTATACCGTTGACGATGACTATCTTGCAGGATTTTTAAATTCCAATGATCGCCGGAATTAGACTAATGTTCATTCTGGCCATTTTTATATCATCCATCGTATCGACAACCAACATTTGGCCTGGAATAAAACGATTTGAAAGGAACCTGAGATGAAAGTGATCGCCTTCAACGGAAGCGCTCGCAAGGACGGCAACACCGCCTTATTGATAAAAACCGTACTGGAGGAACTGACGAACGAGGGAATCGAGACCGAGATGATCCAGATGGCCGGGCAGAAGATCCGCGGCTGCACCGCATGCTACCAATGCCGAAAGAACAAGGATCAACGCTGCAGTGTGACCGACGATGCGGTCAACGACTACATCGCCAAGATGGTGGAGGCCGAGGGCATCATCCTGGGCTCTCCCGTCTACTTTACCGATGTGACTGCCGAGATGAAGGCTCTCATCGACCGGGCCGGATTCGTGGCCCGGGGCAACGATCATATGTTCAAGCGCAAGGTCGGCGCCGCTGTGGTGGCCGTACGCCGGGCGGGCTCAATCCACACGTTCGATACCCTGAACCACTTCTTCCTCATCAACCAGATGATCATCCCCGGATCGAGCTACTGGAATCTGGGCATCGGAGGTAAGATCGGCGACGTTCAGTCCGACGACGAAGGCCTGCAGACGATGCGGCATCTGGGTCAGAACATGGCCTGGCTGTTGAAGAAAATCCACGGATAGAACCATCCAACCATGAACAAGAGGCGCAAACAGGGGGTGATTATGAACGATCACAACCCGTTGGAATCGATGTTTCAAAAATATGAATTTACTGATTACAGATGGATCGATCCTGCTGATATCGTCGTATCCCAGTGGGTGCGTATGAAGTGTCTATGGGGATGCAATGAATACGGAAGAAACGTGAACTGTCCGCCCAACGTCCCTTCCATCGAGGAGTGTGCACGGTTCTTTCATGAATACAAAAAAACCGCCATCTTCCATTTTGAGAAAACCGTCGAGAAACCCGAGGACCGTTTCCCGTGGACGAAACAGATCAACACCCGCCTTCTCCAACTGGAACGCGAAGTTTTCATCTCGGGATTTCCGAAAGCCTTCCTCTTGTTCCTCGACTCATGCAACCTGTGCCGACATTGTGCGCCATCCAAGGCACAATGCAAGTTTCCCAAACAGTCCCGTCCTACACCCGAAGCTCTGGGTATGGATGTCTTTGCCACGGTCAAAAAGGTCGAATACCCTATCAATGTACTATCCGATTATACACAAATGATGAACCGTTATGCGTTTTTGATGATTGGGTGAACAAAAACCCGTGAAAAAGGGGGAATTAGTATGAAGAACACACTCACCCTTCCCGAAGGGTACGTACCCTTATTGAATCTGAAAGAGACGGAAAAGGCCATCCGCCTGATAAAGGAGTTTTTCCAAACGAACCTTGCCTTTGAATTGAATCTGATGCGGGTTACAGCACCCCTGTTCGTTCAGGCCGATACGGGTATAAACGACGATCTCAGCGGCATCGAGAGACCCGTCTCTTTCCCTATAAAGGACCTGGACGACTTGAATGCGGAAATTGTCCAGTCCCTGGCCAAATGGAAACGGATGATGCTGGCCGATTACGGCTTTTCCCAGGGCGAAGGCCTGTACACCGACATGAATGCCATCCGCCCCGATGAGACTCTGGACAATCTGCATTCCATCTACGTGGATCAATGGGACTGGGAACGGGTCATCTCTGAAGAAGAGAGGAATCTGGATTTTCTGAAATATATCGTGAAAAAGATATACGATGTCATTCGGAGGTCAGAGAAATACATCGCTTATCAATACAGCCGAATCCATCCCGTCCTTCCCGAAAAAATCACGTTCATACACACCGAAGACATGGAGGAACGATACCCCGATTTGACGCCCAAAGAGAGGGAGCATGCCGTATGCAGGGAGCACGGCGCCGTGTTTCTCATCGGTATCGGGAGTCCACTGAAGAATGGCCAGCCCCACGACGGACGTGCCCCAGACTACGACGACTGGTCCACACCCGTGGACCAGAAGTACAAGGGGCTCAACGGGGATATTCTCGTTTACAATCATCTGCTGGATTGCGCCTACGAATTATCGTCCATGGGAATACGTGTCGACCCGGACGCCTTGCTCCGGCAACTCGAGATGACGGGAGAAACCCAACGAAAAAACCTGTTGTTCCACAAGCGATTACTCAACGGCGAACTGCCCTTAACAATCGGGGGCGGCATCGGTCAGTCCAGACTCTGCATGTTCTACTTGCAGAAGGCCCATATCGGGGAGATTCAGAGCAGCATCTGGCCGGATGAGATGATCCAAGAGTGCCGTCATAACAATATATTCTTACTATAATTTAACGTCTGTTCGCGCATTGTCCCACGTATGCTATTCAGGCAATGACCTCCCTCATCACAGAATCAGCGGTGATGGAAAGGATTATACGACAATTTTCTCTACATATGGATAAAATTGAGGAATTCAGAACGGAGGATGGCTCGTTGTTTTCATCGTTGGAAGAGACGGCATTCTCCGTCGAGCGGATGAATTTTTTCTTGACCTGGATACGATGGAATGGATTGTTCCTGTCCGTATAAGGAATAGTTGACCGACCTATAGCTCCATCCCCAGCTGGCTGTCCCGGGAAAACGGCCTTTTCTTGGCCTTCTCCAGCATACCCACGAAAGTATCCTCGTCGATGATCTCCACATCTAGGTCCAGAGCCTTTCGATACTTGGAGCCGGGATTCTCACCCACAAGGACATAATCCGTGTTCCGGCTCACGCTGGTGCTGACCTTCCCCCCTTCCGATTCGATGAGTTCCGTGGCACCGTCGCGGGTAAAACGGCTCAGCGCACCCGTGAGCACGAACACTTTGTCCTGGAAAATACCCGCCCGTACCCGCCTTGCCCGTTCCTCCGCCATCCGGATGCCGGCCTTTCTCAATTTCTCCAGAACCTCACGATTATGGGGCTGCTGGAAGAATTGAACGATACTCTCGGCAATCGTCGGGCCGATGCCTTCCACGCTATCGAGGACAGAGAGCGGTGCCTGCATCAGTCCATCGATGGATCCGAAGTGATCGGCCAGGACGGTGGCCACACCAGAGCCCACGAGCCGGATACCCAGGGCAAAGATCACACGATCCAGGGGACGTTTCTTGCTCTCGGTGATGGCATTCAGCAGGTTTTCCGCACTCTTGTCGGCCATGCGCTCCAGAGCGACGAGATCGTCCTTTTTCAAAAAATAGAGATCACCGTAGTCGGAGACGAGCTTGTTCTCAACCAATTGATGCACCAAGGCCTCGCCCAGACCCTCGATATCCATGGCGCCCCGAGCAGCGAAATGCTCGATACGACGGTGCACCTGGGCCGGACAGGCGATGTTCTCGCACCGCCAGGCTGCTTCGCCCTCGGGCCGAATCAATCGGCTGCGGCATACGGGACAGCTTTTCGGCATCTTGAACCGTCTTGAGTTCTTGGGCCGTTTCTCCCGAATCACCTGTACGACTTTCGGGATGACATCACCGCCCTTTTCGATGAGGACGGTATCTCCCTTGCGAATGTCCTTACGTCTTATCTCATCCTCGTTGTGGAGCGTGGCACGGCTGATGGTCGAGCCGGCCAGGAACACGGGTTCCAGAACAGCAACCGGTGTGACTGTACCCGTTCTTCCCACTTGCAGATGAATCTCCCGCAGCAGCGTGTTGGCTTGTTTGGCCTTGAACTTGTATGCGATGGCCCATCGCGGGGTCTTGGCCGTGGCCCCCAACGCCGTCTGCTGTTCGATGGCGTTCACTTTAACGACGACACCATCGATCTCATACGGCAATTCCTCCCGCTTCTCCTCCCAGGTCATGCAGTAATCCATCACCTTCCACATCGAACGGCAGAGCGCGCTGTGACGGCTCACGGGGAGGCCTAACTTCCTGAGTAAATGCAGTCCGTCAAAATGGGTTTTAACCCGAGTACTTCTCCCACCGGTGATGATACGGAGATGATAAGCCGAGAATTCCAGAGGTCTTGACGCCACGATGCGGGGATCCTGCTGCTTCAAGGTTCCTGCGGTTGCATTCCGGGGATTGGCAAACACTTTTCCCTCGGCCTTTTCCTGTTGACGGTTCAGCTTCTCGAACCCGGCCTTGGTCATGAACACCTCCCCCCGCACCTCGATATCGCTGGGCAGTCCCTTGCCGTGGAACAGCTTCAGGGGTATCGAACGGATGGTCTTCAAGTTGTTGGTGATATCATCCCCCCGTTCACCATCTCCCCGTGTGGCCCCCCGGACTAACCGGCCGTCTCGATAAATCAGGCTCACGGCGATGCCGTCGAATTTGAGTTCAGTCACATACTCAAAGGACGCATCCGGCAAAACATTCTTGAGTCGCTTCTCAAACTCGTAGAGTTCATCCTGCGTGTACGTGTTCCCCAGACTCAACATCGGGATCTCATGCGTCACCGTGGGAAATTCTTTCGTCGGCTCCCCACCCACGCGTTGTGTGGGCGAATCGGGTGTCACGAGCTCGGGATACTGTTTCTCCAGTTGAACAAGCTTGGCCATCAACAGATCGTACTCGAAGTCCGAGATCGTGGGTTCACCCAGCACGTAGTAGCGATAATCGTGCTGGCGAATCTCCTGACGGAGCGATTCGATTTCTTTACTTGCCTTTGACATCGGTGCCTTCCCCCTCATCTGGATGAAACCGGAACAGGTACATTCTATCCAATAAGCTATTGAAAAGTCCGATAACAGTCAACAGATTTTTGGTCATACGAAAAAAATTAGTATTTTGTACTTGTGATTTTGGTAAAATTCGATTATATTTAGCGCTCTTTAAAATAGATAAGAAAGGAGTGGAAACTTCAGGACAACATCTATGATCATACAAATCGAAAACATGCGCAACATCGGGATAAGCGCTCATATCGATTCAGGAAAGACC
>CAZTKR010000183.1:0-7599 GCA_964614115.1 uncultured bacterium
TGAAAGTTGCAGGCCAGGATAGGCCGACCAGTTACAGAAAAAAACAACAGTTTTGGCACTCATGCTGTGACTCCTTCCAGGAAGCTATCGACCTGTTCCCACAATTCTTTCTGACTGACACCGAATCCTTCTCGGCTGTATGCAGCCCCCGAAGGACAAGCCGCGACACAACATCCGCAACTCTGGCACTTCACCTTATCAACAACAATCCTGTCGTTCTCTTTATCGTACGAGCGGGCTTCGTGTTTGCATGTCGACACACAAATCTGACAGCGGCTGCATAAATCCTCGTTGGTCTTGGACGTCGTGCCGTCGACGTCGAAACCGGCATCGACGAAATCGGCCTTGGCATCGACCAGAATATCTGTGACATCGACTTTGGCCGAGCAGGTCGCGTCGCACCGTTTGCACATATAGCATTCAAACACTTTCTCAGCCAAATATTCCGTGGGTTCGATATCCCCCTGCATCAAACCATACAGCATAATGAGTTTTCCCCGGGGCGTATCCGATTCCCACCCGGTTATCTTGAAGATATGGCAGTGCTCAAAACAGTAACCGCACCGAATACAGACATGCAGTTTATCCTGCCATTTTTCTAATCGGTTCATCTCCATCGGTGTTCTCCCTAGTTGACATGGTATCTCAGTTTCGTGGCAGTCACCCAGTCGTCGGGGGCGTCCATGAGTTTTCCAGGATTCAGAATGTTGTTGGGGTCCAGTGCTTTCTTGATGGCATGCATGAAGGCGATGGAATCGTGCTTCTCTTTCTTAAAGGCCGGCGCCTTGGATAGTCCAATCCCGTGCTCGGCCGATGTGGTTCCTCCAACAGAGATGACATAATCGTAAATTTCTTCCACGGCCTTCTTGGCGTTGTGCCATTGGTTCTCTTTACCGGTCTCCATCAAAATCTTGGTATGCATGCAACCGGATCCGCAGTGTCCGTATGCCGTCATGATGACGTTGTTTTTCTTGGCCACTTCATGAATTTTTCGTGCGGTCTCGGCCATTTTCGAGTAAGGAACGGCCATATCGTCGGCAAGGGATGTACAGGAATGCGTTTCCACGTATTTGGACAGCGCCGGAAACAATTTCTTCCTGCCGGCAAAGAGTTTTGTGCGTTCCTCTGCATCGTAACTCCATTTGATATCGAAGCCACCGTGTTCTTCACACACGGCCTTCATCTTCTCGATTTCGTATTCCACGGCTTCCTTGACCATACCATCGGCTTCGAACATCAGTATGGCATCGACATCCAAAAGGCCCATATTCATCGTTTTATTCACAGCTGTGATGGCTACATTGTCCATCAGCTCCAACAGCGACGGCTGGGCCCCGCTTTCCATGATCCCGGCGATCGCCTTTCCAGCTTCTTCCAACTTGTTGAAATTCGCCACACCCAGGCATCGAAACTTGGGAATGGGAACGAATCTCACAGTGGCTTCCACGATAATCCCCAACGTTCCTTCCGAACCGACCATTAACCGGTCGAGCTGATAGCCGGATGCCTGCACCCGTGTTTTTGCCCCTAAATTCACCAGATCACCGTTGGCCATGACCACTTTCATACCCAGTACGGAGTCACGGACGGCACCGTACTTGACCGATCGTACACCGCTGGCATTGTTGGCAATTTCACCGCCAATGGTAGCCACCCGGCTGGAAGCCGGGGCCACTGGGTATAAGACACCGTAGGGTTTGAGAACCCTATTCAGGTCGTCGTCTATCACACCCGCCTCAACGCGGCAGTATCCATCGGCTGGATTGATCTCCAACACCTTGTTCATTTTTTTCATGTCCAGAACGATACCGCCATTGATGGGAACGGCCTGACCGGACATTCCCGATCCAGAGCCCCGGACAACAACGGGTATTTTTTTCGAATTGGCATAACGGACAATTTTCTGAACATGCTCTGTCTCCATCGGTCTGACGACAACCCAGGCCGACGCCTCATGAACAGAGGAATCCGATCCATACACATAACGGTCGGCCGGATCCTCTCTCACGTTATTCTCTCCCACGATATCTATCAACGTTTTGGAATTGACCTTCTCCATCTCGTGTCCTTTCAATTATATCAGCGTTCTTTTAGTCCTTGTTTAATCGGTATGACTTTTCCTTCTGCTTTTACCAATACATTCCCAGCATCATCGATGATCTCACTTTCGGCAATCCAGAGCTTGCCCTTGTCCTCTTTCATGCGTCCCAACACCGTACACGTTTTACCTACGGTCAATGGTCTTAAGAATCTCACCAGGAGCTCTGCCGTCACACCGAACCGTCCTGTCGAAGCATAAGTGGCCCATATAATCGCCTCATCCAGCAGAGCACTCAGGATACCTCCATGAACCGCATCTTCATAACCCACATGCGACTTGTCGGGTGTGAAAATCGCCTTTACACCTTGTTGTCCATCTGGGAAAAAGCGGGTCCGGAGCCCATGGGGATTGGACTGACCACAGACGAAGCAATGGGGAAACTCGGGAAATTCCGAGCCTTTATAAAAACGCCCTTCCATGGGTGTGGTATCAGCCTTTCAGCACCTTCTTCATCGTGCTTCCGATCTCCGCAGGAGAATCGGATACCGTAACACCCGCAGCCCGGAGGGCTTCGATCTTCTCCTTGGCCGTTCCTTTGCCACCGGCGATGATGGCACCGGCATGTCCCATTCGTTTACCCGGCGGGGCCGTACTCCCCGCGATAAAAGCCACGACAGGTTTGTTAAATTCTCTCCCGATATATTCTGCCGCGATCTCCTCATCCGTACCGCCGATCTCGCCAATCATCACCACACCTTCGGTCTCGGCATCTTCCTTGAACAGTCGCAACGCATCGATAAACCGTGTGCCGACGATGGGATCGCCCCCCAGACCGATGCAGGTGGTCTGTCCCAAACCTGCTTTGGTCAGTTGATCGACAGCCTCGTACGTCAGTGTCCCACTGCGGGAGATGACCCCTATTCTGCCCGGTTCGTGAATAAAACCAGGCATGATGCCAATCTTGCACTTTCCAGGCGTGATGACACCGGGACAATTGGGTCCCACCATGCGAACATCCTTTCCTTCGAGATATGTGGTGGCCTTCACCATGTCCATCGTGGGGATGCCTTCACTGATGCATACGATAACCCGAACGCCCGCATCGGCTGCCTCCATAACCGCATCTGCAGCAAAAGGAGGGGGTACAAAAATACCCGAGGCATTGGCTCCCGTCTCCTTCACAGCTTCGGCTACGGTGTTGAAGACAGGCACGCCCTCGTGAACCATGCCACCCTTTCCTGGAGTCACGCCTGCCACGACATTCGTACCGTAGTCGATCATCTGCTTGGAGTGAAACGTCCCTTCACCCCCTGTGATGCCTTGTACAACGACCTTCGTATGATCATCGATGAGAATGCTCATAAAACCCTCATTATCGGTTAATCAGATTATCCTATCCTTGAAATGATCGTTTTCATCCTCTCAATTGTAATGGATGAACTCTTAGGAGTACTCGCTTTAAAGAACTCAGATAAATTTGCAGACTCGGATTCATTCTCAGTGAATCCGAGCACCATTTACCCTTGCGCCACAGCCACCGCTTTCTTTGCCGCATCGCCCAGATCGTCGGCCACCGTAAACGTAAGGCCGGATTTATTCAAAATTTCGCCGGCCAGTTCGCAATTTGTCCCTGCCAGACGCACGACGATGGGCACCTTGATGTCCAGACGTTTGGCAGCTTCGACCACTCCGGTAGCCACGCGGTCGCACCGGACGATGCCGCCAAAAATATTGATCAACACGGCTTTCACATTCTTATCCGATAGCAGGATACGGAATGCCCGCTCTACCCGTTCCGAAGATGCCGCCCCGCCCACGTCCAAAAAGTTGGCCGGCATGCTTCCGTGGAGCTGGATGATATCCATCGTAGCCATGGCCAGGCCGGCCCCGTTCACCATACAACCCACGTTGCCGTCCAGCTTCACATAACTCAGGTTATGCTCTGAGGCCTCGATTTCTGTCGGTTCTTCCTCGTTCAGGTCGCGCAAAGCAGCAATATCCTCATGACGGTAGAGGGCGTTATCATCAAAATTCACCTTGGCATCGGCAGCCAGGAGTCGGCTATCCTTGGTGATGACCAGAGGGTTGATCTCCGCCAGGGAAGCATCGCACTCCACGAACAGCCGATACAGATTGAAGAGCAGTTTGGTACCCTCCCGGATGAGTTCTTTGGGCAGATTCAGTCCAAAGGCGACTTTCCTGGCCTGGAACGACTGCATGCCGACTCGTGGATCGATAAATTCTTTTAGGATCTTTTCTGGCGATTCGGCAGCGACCACTTCAATCTCCACGCCGCCTTCTTCGGAAGCGATGAGAACAATGCTGGACGTCTCCCTGTCGATCACCATGCCGACGTACAGTTCCTTCTCGATCTCCAGGGCCTCCTCTACGAGCACTTTCTGAACCAGCTTTCCCTGGGGGCCTGTCTGATGCGTAACCAGGGTCATGCCGATGATTCCGTCGGATTTGGACTTTGTCTCCTCTGCCGAATCGGCCAGTTTGATCCCCCCTCCCTTACCCCTTCCTCCGGCATGAATCTGAGCCTTCACCGCCACTCTCTTCCCTATTTCAGCAGCGGCCTTCGCGGCATCTTCCGGTGTGTCCACGGTTCTCCCTACGGGGACGGGAATGCCAAACTTGGACATCAGACCTTTTGCCTGATACTCATGAATTTTCATAAGGAATCCTTTATCAACGGTTTCAACAAAAAACCCGACCAGTTTGATTCCGAATCGATGACCAGAGCCATGTAGTTTAGGGAAAAAACTGACGGGTTGATGAGTTTTTTATATCGACGGTTAAAGGTGATAGATATTAATCATGCCTCTAAGCGTTAAACCCCTCAGGATTTTCCTCTATCTGTTTCTTTCCCCATTCATAGCCTCTGTCGAAGGCTTTCAGGTTAAGCTCTTCCGTACCCTTGGGCACGGTGTTTTCCACAGACTTGCGCATGGCATCCCTGCCGATCAACCCGGTTACAGCTGTAAAAAAACCGGCCATGACCATGTTGAGAACAACCTTTCTGCCCAATTCTTCCGCGATTCGTGTCGCTGGTATCTTATAGAGCTTCACAGATTTGGGCAGACCGGCAGGATCGACCAGTTCTTCTTCGATGAGTATAACTCCCTTAGAATCGAGCTGGGGTGAAAACTTCGTAAAAGCCTCTTGACTCATGATCACCATGATCTGAGGTATCTTTACGTATGGGTAACGGATGATGTCATCGGATACGATGATCTGGGAACTGCAGGCACTTCCTCTGGCTTCAGGACCGAAGGCCTGGGTCATCGTCGCATTCTTATTATCATAAATAGCTGCCGCCTTGCCGATGATGTACCCTGTGAGGATGATTCCCTGTCCACCAAATCCGCCCACTTTAATTTCTGTCTTAGCCATGTTATCCCTCGTACGGTTGAAACTTGTCACCAAGTTTCTTCTGTAAATGGTCGTTCATCGATTGGAGAAAAGTTGGACGATCATCACGATCGACGAATTTCCCAACGATGATTTTACTCCTCAGCCCGATTTCCACATCTCGGGTGTTGGCTCCGTGCCTGATCTCGCTGTTCTCATAGTAGAACTTCAAACGATCCAGACCGTCACCGAACTTATTCCGCCGCTCGAAGATCGTGGGACAAGGTGCAATGATCTCGATGAATGAAAATCCCGGTTTCTTCAGCCCGTCGATCATAGCCTGTGTCATTCGATGGATATGGAGCGCCGTCCAGCGAGCCACATACACGGCCCCCACCGATTCGGTCAAGTAAGGCAGATTAAAGGGCGTCTCAAAATTACCGTACGGAGACGTCGTGAGTATCGATTCCTCCGGGCTCGTCGATGCCACCTGTCCGCCGGTCATGGCATAATTGAAGTTGTTTACACAGATGACGGTCAAATCGATATTCCGTCGGGCCGCATTGATGATGTGATTTCCTCCGATAGCCACAATATCCCCGTCGCCACTGAAAACAACGACTTTGAGCTTGGGATTGGCCAGTTTTATCCCTGTAGCAA
Organism: uncultured bacterium; assembly: GCA_964614115.1. Lineage (GTDB taxonomy): Bacteria > Zhuqueibacterota > QNDG01 > QNDG01 > DSAB01 > CAZTKR01. The sequence continues at coordinate 6,056 of CAZTKR010000183.1, forward strand.
AGGGAATGGCTCTTCCGTGTGTGGTATGGAAAGAATCAATCTTCACATAGCCTGCAACACGTCCGGTACATCCGATGCCGGAAATCACGACGACATCATCCAGCGGGATCTCGCATTTTTCCAGGGCCCGGGCAAAACAATTGACCGTCACTCCAATGCCACATGTCGGGCACCAAATATGCGGAATACGGTCCATCCTCAGAAAATCATTCATGGGATGTTCGCCCGTGGTTGAAACTTTCGGACTGTCTTTGACAGCCTGCTGTAACTCTTCTACGACAGACACTTATATGCCTCCACGATTTTTTCTGCAATATCTTCTGCGTTATGGACGGTACCTCCACTATGGCCCGCCAGAACCACGGGTACCTTCCCCTGGACACAACGATCAACTTCGTAGAACACTTGTCCGTAATTCATTTCCGCCATGACCAGAGCTTTACCTTGTTGGGCAAGTTCACGAACCCGTTTCTCGGGGAAAGGCCATACGACGATAAGGCGCATCATCCCGACTTTAATCCCTTCCTTTTCCGCCAGCGCCACAGCTTCAACGGCAACCCGGGATGTGATGCCAAACGATATCACAACCACATCGGCATCCTCAACATTCGTTTCTTCCCAGCGGCAAATTTTATCGGCGTTCAACCGTATTTTATTGACAAGCCGATGCACCAGCTGCTCCTGACATTCGGCACTCATCACGGGGTAGCCTTTGTAGTCATGGGTGAGTCCCGTCACATGGATGCGATATCCATCGCCTGCCTTGACCATACCTGGAATTAGATCATACTCGGGTTCGAACGGCAAGTATTCTTCCGGTTTTTTCTTAGTGAACTTCCTAGGAACGATATCAATCTTATCGGCTTTGGGGATCACGACCCGTTCCATCATATGGCCCACGCATTCATCCATCATGAACATCACCGGAACACGGTATTCTTCCGAGAGATTGAAGGCATCGATCATAAAATCGAAACATTCTTGAGGTGAATCCGGAGAAAGGGCGATGATTTCATAATCTCCGTGGGAACCCCATCGGGCCTGCATCATATCTGCTTGACCCGGTAAAGTTGGCAGCCCTGTGGACGGTCCGCCCCTCTGGACATTGACGAACACACACGGACATTCCGTCATAGCAGCTAACCCGATGTGCTCCATCATTAAAGAAAACCCCGGCCCCGACGTGACTGTCATGGCTTTTTTCCCGGCCCACACGGCCCCCTGCAGGGCAATGGATGAAGCCAGCTCATCCTCCATCTGGATAAACATACCTCCAACCAATGGAATACGCCGGGAAAAGCGTTCAACAACTTCTGTAGAGGGTGTGATGGGGTAGCCTGCTACAAAGCGGCATCCCCCAGCTAAGGCACCCTCACAGCATGCATGGTCCCCGTCCAGATAATGGGACCCCGTCAATACTCCTTTTGGATCAGCTTTCAATGGAAATCACCTTTCAAATAGACTCATGTGTTTTTGTTTAGAATAGGATGTCCGATGAAGAACCTGTATCTGACTGTTTTCTATCGGATTGTTACTATTTCCTA
>CAZTKR010000184.1:0-7563 GCA_964614115.1 uncultured bacterium
TCTTTGTTCTGGGCATACATGGTTTCGAACGAACAGAGCATGTGAAAGCGGAAATGTGAATTTAAAGGAATATGATCGATGACACCCATCACCGTATAATCTTCCTGATCGTTAAAACGTATTGTTTTATTCACGGGATCTTCGTCCCCGAAATACTTCTCTGCCATTTCAGCGGTAATCACAACCGAATAGGCGGTTGTTAGGGCGGTATTGGGATTCCCCTTCAGCATGGGCCAGGAAAACACATCGAACACTGTCTTATCCGCGTACAAGATGCCCTCATCATAGAAACGCTTATCTCCGTATTCCACCAGAGTTTTTGGTGCTGAATAGAAGCGAACCGCATTCTCGACTTCCGGGTATTCTTCAATCAACGCGGGAGCCGTGGGCGCGTTGGACAGTGCAATAGAAATCACTTTCTCCCCCTGGCGGCCTCGCAAACCCAGGCGATAGATACGGTTCGCATTCTCGTGGTAGCGGTCGAAGCTCAACTCATACAGAACGTAGCTGAATATCAGTATACAACTGGCCATCCCCAGCGCCAAACCGAAGATGTTGATAAAAGAATAGGCTTTATGTTTCACGATGTTTCGAACGGCGATTTTCAGATAATTCTTGAACATGGCTACTCTCCAATAGATTGTGTTCACCAAAAAAGGCAGAATCGACCGGCAAACCTGAGATCCGTACCAGCACCGTGCCTTGAACGTCCCTTCTTGCTGGGCCATCCGGCGATAGATCTCCTCGTAATCTCCCGGGCCGTGACTCGCCGCATGAAAGGGCAGTATGGATTTGAGTATCCACGTGGCTATTCTTGGTGGTTTTTTTATCGACCGCTTTCTCATGTTTCATCCACGACGAGTCCTTTGAGACCATCCCAACTGAGGTCTTGCAACCGTTTGATCTCTTGCAGGGCCTGCAGTCCCTTGGGCGCGACCTTGTAAAAACGCTTGCTTTTTCCCCCCCGCTCCGCAGAGGGGCTTCCCAAAAAAGACGCCAGATAACCATTCTGCTCCAAACGATAGAGGGGACCGTAGATGGTGCCCAACGTCCACTTCTTGCCCGTTACGCTGTTGAGGTAGTCGAAAATGGGCACGCAATAGGCGTCTTCTTGCAGACGCAGAACGGCCAGTAGAATCAGCTCTTCTGTGCGAGAAATGAGTCTCATGTGTCCTCTTTCCATTTTCCTTACGATCTAAGTATTATTACGCATCAGTGTCCCAAAGGTTACACTTCTTTTTTAAGGAAAATAATTCTGACCGTAAAATCCTTAAGAATTACGTATCGTAGCCCCGTATCAACAACCATTGACAGTACCTCTTCATCAATAGAATGGATAAAAACCGGATGAAACCGGGATCTGCAAACAGACCGAAAGGACACATGCTTTCGCATTATAACCGTGCTGATGAACAGAGAAGCCCCTCTCGCTCCAGGGCGATCATCCTGTTCAATCGATGATGTTTTCTGGATTTTTTATATTATTTTAGAAGATGCAGATTCCCCAGATGGACGCTCTCTAGCCCGGCATCTAAGGCGGCTTTCTGACACGCTTCCGCCTGATCCCTTGAAGTCGTGGGAAGATCGCTCATCTCAAACTGGGGATAGAACGCCAGTAGCGAATACGCGATGGTAGCATCCACGGATGCGATGAACCGCGCGATCCTCCCCACTTCCCGGGCATCGATGTATCCCGGGACGAGAAGCGTACTGGCAATCAGCAGCGGCGGAACGGGCCGTTCTTTGTGGTAAGGGCCCAACCACCGGAAGTTATCCAGCGTTTGGGCATTGCTCACTCCGCAGAGGGCCCGGTGTAGGTGATCATCGAATGCCTTCAGATCGAACTTGATGCATCCGCCGGATCGGAGGGAAAGGTCGCACATCTGCTCCAGAAGGCTCCGGTTCATCGATCCGTTTGTCTCCCAGCAGATACGGAGAATACGGTCGGGATACTTCTGCAATGCTTCCTTCGAAGCCGCGATGGCATGGGCCAGTTGGGGCGTGGGGTCTCCCCCAAAATAACAGATGCAGGCCGTTCGTTCATCCACGGCATCGGCCAGCTGTTTAGCATTCTTCTTTGGGGATGAGGGTGATATCCTTTTAAAATGGTAGTTTTGACAGAAAAGACAATTAAACGTACATGCCTCGTAGAACACGGCCAGGTTTGTATAGCCGTATTCCGGCCCCTGCCGGTATGAAAATTCGGGAAAACCGAATTCCGTACCTGCGGGACACACCCAACTGGCCACACAGTTGGTCGGCAGGGGGTCGTGATACCACTCCACGAGTCCTGCATCCTTCGTCCCGGCCAGTTGGACGAGGGTGCCGTCCCGATTCTCCCGCAAGTTGCAGTAACCCCGCTGTCCGATACCGATACGGCAGTGATTCACGCAAATGTGACATCTAACGCCATCGGGGTCGTTGGGAATCGTCTGAGGTATGCCCCATGCCTTCCGGCTTCTCTGGTGACTTGCCTGGATGGAATCCTGTATCTCGTCGAAATGCGACCGGATACAGTCCTGACAATACCCAAGTGCTTCCGAGATGAACCGTGATTCGCGACCGCAGCATCTACACGAATGCATACACACAGCCTGTTCCCGTCATTCGGTTCTTTGAATGACGATTACCGACTACAGAGCAATCGTCAGATACGAGGTTGTACTCCATGATGTTACAGATCGCTGACACCTTAAAATCTCGATACCTGCATGATTCCCTTGGGGTTTGGCGTTATTTACTCATCCGACGACTATTGCTCTTGCATTCCGACGTTCTTTTATCGGATTGCTGGCATGTTCCCAAAATAATGCCTCAAACAGATACGGATGTTTTCGATGACGTTCGGTTTCGAATTCAGGATGAACAGCCTCTTGCCTGCCTGGAACACGCCCCGAGTCAGCCGTTCGACATTTTCGACCTCTCCGGAGAATCCGGCCTTTGCCTGCTGGAAAAGAGCATTGATCTTATCTTCCATCCGAAGGTGTGTATCCACGAGGAAAAGGGCTATATCGGGTGTGAGTGCTTTCACCCGCTGAAGAAATGCTTCTACGTTCGGAAGATGAATCCCCTTAGGAGGCGAGGATTTTGTCTCTGCGTAGACCAGCCGATGATCGACCTCGGCCAACACATCAAAATCACCGCCCGAAGAAAGTCCCTTCGCCTGAAGACCCCACATGGCCGGAGAGGCGAACTCCCTCCTAAAGATTTCCGCCACATACCATTCCAGCGTCTCTCCGAACGTGTGCACATTCAGGTTGACGAGCCGGTAGGACTTACGACCCAAAGGCAGGGCCACGCCTAAATCGAGGAGAAGACGCAGGTATTTCCGGACCACACGCTCTGAACAATACCGGGCCAACTGTTCCGGGTAAAACCGACTCCGATGCGTCACCACATCCCTGAGGAAGAGGCGAAACGAGTAGCGGTGAAGCTGATGATAGAACAACTCAACATTCACAGACGTCGGAGGGTCCGGTTGCAGGATGCGTTCGGCGGGCATGAAACCGGCGTATTCGAGTCCACGGGCTTTTAGGATTTTTTCGATAAATCCGGGGCCCAAGCGGAGATAGCCTTCCAGTACTTTGAGCCTGCCGTCTAAACCGGAAAGACCTTTTGAGAGTTCTCCAGTGTCTTTTTGATTGTCCCGATCCGTCAGATCCAACCCTCTTGATGTTTGGGTGATATTCTACAATATCTCTTTTTATCCAGAAATGCAAGACCAAAATGCAATCCCCTTCTTGCGGTTCACCCTTGATTTCATCGGCCTATTGGAGTACCTTATATGTAATTATGGATTATCAGGGCCACATCATCCGCCCGCCCAGCGAGGCAGGCAGCATGATTCTCCGAGTAACTGTCGGATGTTCCCACAACAAATGTACTTTCTGCGGCGCTTACAAGGGACGACGATTCATAATTAAAAACGACAACGTCCTTAGCCGGGACATCGCCTTTGCGGCCAGACACTACAGAAATCGGCGCAGAATGTTCCTCTGCGATGGTGACGTCATGATCGTCCCCCATCAGAGACTGGTCCGGATATTCGCAGAAATCAGGGAGACTCTTCCCTGGATCACGCGTGTAGGTATCTATGCCAATGCAAAAAGCCTGAAGCGAAAGACCGTGGAAGAGCTGAAAGAGCTCAAATCCCTGGGCCTGGGCATCGTTTATATGGGTCTGGAGTCGGGTGATGACGCAACGCTGGAGAATGTCCTCAAAAGTGTGGATTCTGCCGACATCGTCGCCCAGGGACGGAAAGTCCGGCAGTCCGGCATCAAGCTGAACGTGACCGTCATCCTCGGCCTTGCCGGCCCGGAGCGTTCGGATGTTCACGCCCGTGAAACCGGCCGTGCTCTCTCGGACATGAATCCAGACCATGTGGGCGCCTTGACCCTGATGCTCATTCCCGGTACGCCCCTGCATCGGGACTGGGAAGCCGGACGGTTCATCCTGCTGGAGCCGAAAGACATGTTGAAAGAACTCCGCACGATGATCGTTCACACGCACCTTTCCAGAGGCCTTTTCTTTGCCAATCATGCGTCCAACTACCTTCCCATCCGGGCCCGACTGCCTCGAGACAAAGAATCCACCATCCATCTCATCGACCGTGCCCTGGATGAACGGATACCCCTCAAACCCGATTGGATGCGAGCGATGTAAAAGGAACCCGTTCATCGTCATGATACGATGACGAGAAGGATACGTTACGGCAAATCGCGGTTGACATTTCCCCCATCATCTATTATATTATCGGAGACATTATATGAACCCCAGGAGGATACATGAAAATTCTCATCACCGGCGGTGCCGGCTTCATCGGGTCCCACCTCTGCGAACGGCTGCTCAACGAGGGGCATGGCGTCGTGGCCATCGACAACCTTTCCACGGGAAGTTATAAAAACATCGAACATCTCGTCGAGAACAAAAACTTCACCTTTGTCTTCGACACCATCGAGAATACCACCGTCCTGGATCGCATAGTCAGTGAAGTCGATCTCATCTACCATCTGGCCGCAGCCGTGGGTGTGGAGCTCATCGTCAAGGATCCTGTAAACGTCATACGATCCAACGTCCTGGGTACAGAAATCGTCCTGCAGACAGCCAACCGGTACCGGAGGAAGACGTTCATCGCGTCCACATCAGAAGTATACGGCAAGAGCGAGAAGACGCCGTTCAAAGAAGACGACGACTCCATTCTCGGCCCGACGATTAAGAGCCGGTGGAGCTATGCCTGTTCCAAACTCATCGATGAGTTCTCCTCCCTGGCCTACCATCACGAATTCGACCTGCCTGTCATCATCGTCCGGTTATTCAACACCGTGGGTCCCCGGCAAACGGGCCGGTACGGCATGGTCATCCCCCGAATGATTTCTCAGGCCTTGCGGAATAAACCCCTCACCGTATACGGTACTGGAAAACAGAGCCGTTGTTTCTGCCACGTACACGATGTGGTGGATGCGTTGATCAAGCTCTCGGACGTTGAGGCCGCTGTGGGCGAAATCTACAATGTCGGCTCCACCGAAGAGATTACCATCCAGGACTTGGCCGTGAAGATCAAGGAACTGACCCGGTCGCAGTCTGAACTGACATACATCTCTTACGATAAAGCCTATGAAAAAGGCTTCGAAGACATCATGCGGCGAGTGCCGTCCATCGAAAAAGTCAACAAACTCATCGGATTCAAGCCCAAAATATCGCTGGACGACATCATCAAAGACATAACGGCATACCAAAAACAAGGCATGGGACAGGAATAAAACCATGAACGATGATAATAAGAAGGTGCTGGAGGGCCTTCCCAAAATCGGCCTTCTTCTCAAGGATATCCGGATACAGGTGCTTATCCGTCAGTACACGAAGAAGAGGGTCGTCGAGGAATTACGGAAGTATATGAAGGTCGTTCGCAACAGCATCCTCCAGCAGGATCATCCCGCTGCTCCCGCTTATGATGATATCGTAGACACGTTTGTAGAGAAAGCGGAAACCTTGCTCCCTCAGAACCTCCGCAAGGCCATCAACGGTACGGGCATCGTGATCCACGAAGGCCTGGGACGGGCACCCCTGGCAGACACAGCGCTGGAGGCTTGCCGGGAGGCGGCGAGACATTACTGCACCCTTGAGGTGAGCCGCGAGACAGGCATGCCGGCGGATCGTCTCGTGCACGTCCAGGACCTCCTGAAACGACTCACCGGAGCCGAAGCGGTGCTCGTGGTGAACAACAACGCCGCGGCCCTACTTCTTATCCTCAACACCATGGCAGGGGGAAAAGATGTCTTTATCGCTCGGGAAGAACTCGTGGAAACCGCCAGTGGGTTTCGCATCCTGGATGTCATTAAAACAAGCGGGGCAAGGGCCGTGGAAGTGGGAGCCACCAACAAATGCAGCGTGGAGGATTTTCGACACGCTCTGAAGCCGGATTCGGGTGTTATTCTTCGCGTCCACCACAGCAACTACCAGATCTCCGGTGCCACGGAGAGAATCTCGCTTCCTGAACTGATGATCCTCGCCCATGAGTCACGCGTTCCCGTGTTATGCGACCTGGGCAGTGGCGCCCTCGTCAATCTCAGCCGCTGGGGCCTCGCTCACGAGCCTACCGTGCAGGAAGTTCTCGATAATGGCGTCGATGTGGTCTGCTTCAGCGGCGACGAACTCTTGGGCGGATCCCAGTGCGGCATCATCCTGGGTGATAAAGAAATCATCGACCGGTTGAAACAGAACCATCTCTACCGGGCCTTACGGTGCGGCAAAACCACGCTCACCCTACTGGAAGCCACACTGCGGCTTTTTCAGGATGAACCGAGTCTCCTGGAATCCCACCCTGTCATGCGAATTCTCACCGAATCCCCCGACCAAATCAAGAGGCGATGCCATAGTCTGAAACGGAGATTGAAGGATATCATCGGAGACCGGGGGTATCTCAAGATTCAAGAGGAACGCTCGAGAGTCGGCACCGATACGCTGGCCACCGAGACGTTGCCCAGTTGGGCGTTGGCCGTCCATATCGTCGGACTGTCGCCCAAAGAGTTGGATACGTGGCTGAGATCGTGCAACCCGCCCATCTTCGGTCACATGGACGAGCACAAATACCTGTTGGACTGCCGTACCATCCTTCGGGATGAGTTTGACGATGTCGTGAAAGCCTTCAGCCAAATCCTCGACCGTAGGCCCGGAGAAATCACGCCCGATACCCAGGAGACCGAAGAGGTGGTAAACGATCTCATCCGTGAAATACAGTCGAACGATCATCCCATCGGGAAAAATCACGCCTGATTCCATGAATGGCGCTTAAACACGACACCCCTGATTAAATGTCTTGAGAGAAAAGCGAAACCTGCGTACGATTCGGTTCGTTCAATAGACCGATTCCCCCTATCGGATCAGGACCATCTTTTTTGCCTTCTGCCAGTCTCCCGCCTTCAACCGGTAGTAGTACAAACCGCTGGGTAGATCGTCGGCGTGGAGTACGACGCGATAGCAACCCGGAGGATGATGTCTCTTCACCAGCGTCCGAATATAACGGCCCCTGCTGTCGTACAGAGACATTTCGACGATTCCCTCAAA
>CAZTKR010000185.1:0-7560 GCA_964614115.1 uncultured bacterium
CGTGTTTATCATCGACCTTCGTGTAACCCTGACAGAGACAGAGAACACGGAGAGCATCTACAAGACCATCAAAGAAAGAGTATTCACAGCATTGGGCGAATTCCGTGATTTTGACGAAGGCATGCGAACCATCGACACAGCAAAACTGAAAGCCGTGCGACAACGATTGGAAGGTGTGGACAAACACCTCATCCGCGAGCTTTATTACGGTATCGAGGATTTTTACCGCGTGAGTGCATCCGTCGACGAAATCATCGATCACATTCAAATCGGCATCGAAATGTTTGAAGCCATCGATAAAGACGAATCCGTGCTCCAAATTATGGATCGACAGACCGGTACGATATCCAAAGATGGAAAACTCCTGCCCACAGCCACGCTCCTGTGTTTTTCATACCCCCATCAATTATCCCTCCTAAAGAAAATCATCGAAATACTGGAACCCTACGAAGTAACCCTCAGCCGGCTGGAAAGAACAGGACGTGACATTCTGATCTGCCGAATCACCAAAAACGAGAAAGCCCTCACCGAAGATCAGCAGAATCGCATCATAAAACGCATTCAAAAACTGATTAAAACGAATAAATCAAAGAATCGTTAAAATCCATCCTCGTCACGAGCCCGATAAGAGTAACAGACTCGATACCTGATAAAATGTCCGTTTAATCGAGAATAAAGATGGTTTCGAAAATCCATCGGGGGAAGGATACACAGTTAATCAACCTGCCGTCGGATCTACGTTACGATTGAGTCCGTGCATCGCATCGTATGCAGAGACGTGGGTTGCATTGAATGCTCGACAATGGGAAAACGAAACAATAAGGACGGTAATTCGGCGCAGACAGAACATATCCTGATTTTTACCATTCCATCATGCGAACTCGACAATCCAGATCAGCAGGCTTAAACCAACGAGTAGAATCCCCTCCCGCCTGGACAATTCACCCCGTGTCCGAAGCACAACAAGAGCCACAATCACCAAACCCATCAGCATGAACAGGCTCCTCTGCACATTCGGGGAAACAACCATGGGCCTCAGAAATCCCGCCAGACCCAGTACACCCAAAATATTAAAAAGACAACTACCGACGAGATTACCCGCAGATATACCGTGGTGACCCTTCAAACTTGCCATCAGCGATGTTGCAAACTCGGGAGCCGAAGTTCCTCCAGCGATGACGGTAATCCCAATCACCCATTCTGATATTCCGATGACTCTGGCAATTCCCACGGCTCCCTCTCTCAGGAAATACCCACCCAAAATAACCAAAACAATACCCAGCACGAGAACAACGCCATCTATAACGATAGACGTTGAGGGGTGGTGTTCCAAATCGGGTTCCTTTTTCTGGAAGATGAGAAATAAATTATAAACGATTAATCCCAGAAACAGGATCATACCTTCGAACCGTGAAAGATGCTGATCCCATAAAAAAAGCAGTGTGCATGCCGTGGCGACAACAAGGAGCATGCCGTCCCGCCAGATCAGTTGTTTCGAAGATTGGATGGCCCGGATGATAGATACGCCCCCCAGGATGAAACCCAGGTTGAACACGTTGGATCCGATGACATTGGAAACGGATATATTGGCCTGGCCCTGAACAGCAGCTCCGATGGTGACGGCGAATTCGGGGGCAGACGTACCGAATGCGACGATGGTCAAGCCGATGACCAGTTGGGATACGCCCACATGCTGAGCGATCCGGACGGCTCTATCCACAAGCCAATCAGACCCTTTCCATAAAAGGAAGATGGACATTACGACGTAAAAAATGTGAAGGAGAATGATCATCGACGATGCAGGATATGAATCATCTGAATCCAGACCATCAGCTTAAGCCCCTACTGCCGGGCTTTACTGCGACGCTTCCCGACTGGCACAGAGGGCATGCCTTTGGCTCATAGTTTGTAACTTTCATCTCGAAGAGTGCAAAATACGGCACACCGAACTGGGCTTTCCCACCGCTCCGGTCGACGACGGCCGTGACGGATACGATTTCGCCGCCTTGCTCACACGCTGCCTCCATCACTTCTTTTACCGATCCGCCCGTGGTTGTGACGTCTTCCACCACCAAGATTTTTTCTCCCTTGGACACGGCAAATCCCCTGCGAAAGGTCATTTTACCGTCCACGCGCTCTGTAAAAATACTCCGAGTTCCGAGATGACGGGCGACTTCTTGTCCCACCACGATGCCGCCCACTGCTGGCGAAATCACAAGATCAATGGATTTCCCTGTGAAATGATCGGCTATATCCTTACATAATTTTTCTGCATGCCACGGGTATTGGAATACTTTAGCACACTGAAAATATTTGCTGCTGTGCAGCCCGGAAGTCAGTATGAAATGCCCTTCCAGGAGGGCTTCCGTTTCTTTGAAAATACGAAGAATTTCATCCGATGATAATGCCATTCAATCAGACTCCTTTCCCGCTCATGAATAACACGAAGACGAATGGAATAAAGAATACGCTTGCCAGGATAAAATTCAAACCTGTGTATGATATGCATTGAGACGCCGTGAGATGGTTACCCTACGGCGCAGATTTTTTCGTGCGGATGTCGTTGATGGATTCGCGGAGCGTTTGTGTCTCTCTCCTGGCGGCATCGGCAAAATCCTCTCCCGACGATGCGTAGATGATTCCCCTGCTGGAGTTGATGACGGCCATCTCGCCCAACTCGTCGGTTCCTGAAAGAATAGACGCTTCCAGATCACCACCCTGAGCCCCGATTCCCGGAATCAAGAATGGCAGGTTCGGTGCCAACTCCCGGACCTGTCGAAGTTCGTCTGGATGCGTTGCTCCCACAACCAAGCCACAGTTGTTCTTTTCATTCCAACGGACGGCCGTTTGAGCAATCTTCTGATACAGCGTTTTACCATCGGTCACGTCGTACTGGAAATCCCTAGAGCTGGGATTGGACGTCAGACAGAGGATAAAAACACCCATGGCACCATCCTGAACAAACGGAGCCACGGAATCCCAGCCGAGGTACGGATTCACGGTAACGACATCGAATCCCAGATGGAACAATGCTTCTGCATACTTCTGTGCCGTAGAGCCGATGTCACCCCGCTTGGCATCGCCGATTTTAAGGATGCCGTCCGGTATGTAATCGACCGTTCGTTTGAGAATATCCCATCCTTCGGTTCCCAGAGCCTCGTAAAAAGCCAGATTGGGCTTGTAGGCAAGCACCAAATCCGACGTGGCGTCGATGATAGCTTTGTTGAAACGGTACACGGGATCGGTCCCGGACATCACATGCTGGGGAATCCGGTCTGGATTGACATCCAGCCCCACGCAGACCAGAGAATGGCGATTCCGGATCATTTCACGAATACGTGGATTCAGTTCCATAGTGCACCCAAGATACACTTTCTTTTCTAAAGAATCAATGAAAAAATCTTTGATTATTTTCTTTTTTTTACTATACTATGTCCAACCTGCAACTTGGAAGACGGAGTCTGTTTATGAAGACGCATTTCACAACAAGATCGATTGTATTGTTTATAATCGCAACGGCCGCCTGGGTAGTTCTCTACCTGATACCCATTCAAACACTCAGTCCGGTGCCTCCTGCATTGGTACAATTGACACGTGTGTTCCTCTTGTTTCTGTCTTTGTACATGGCCATGGAGCGTCTATTTACTATAAAAATTTACAATAAAATCTTTCTCGGACTCGTGTTCGGGGCCCTGGCCGGTATCCTTTTTCAGTCGAGCATGGCTGAGATCCAACCCGTGGGCACGGCTTTTATCCGTATGATTCGCATGGTCATCATCCCGCTTGTCTTTGCATCGCTCCTCATCGGCACGGCCAGTATGGACCCCAAAAAAATGGGACGTATCGGACTGAAAACATTGACCTACTATCTGGTTTATACGGCTTTTGCTATTTTCATCGGTCTTTTGCTTGCCAACCTGCTCCAGCCCGGAAGCGGCCTTCCCCATCAAATCCGCGACCAGTTACTCCAGAATTACAGTGCCGACGGTGCCAAAGTCACAGGATTGGCCAAGCAGGCCAATCCCATCGAAACATTGCTCAACATCATCCCTACCAATCTATTCGAAGGTTTGAGCAGCGGCATCATCCTCCAAATCATCTTCTTTGCCATTTTCTCCGGTGTGGCCCTGGCTCTCATCCCCAAGGAGAAAGCATCTCCCGTACTCTCATTCTTTGATGGCATCAACGAGACGATGATCAAAATCGTGCACATCGCCATTAAACTGGCACCCTACGGCGTCTTCGCCCTGATTGCTGCCGTTATCGGCAGCTTCGGTACGGATATCCTGTTGACGCTGTTAAAATACACCATCATCACGATATCGGGCATGATTATACTGAACTTCACGTATCCTCCTATTGTTAAACTTTTTTCTGGAATGAGTCCTATCACGTTCATGAAGGGCATCCGTTCCCCTCAGCTAATCGCTTTCAGCACCAGTTCCAGCTCAGCCACGTTGCCCGTAACCATCGAGACCTGTACGGAAAAGCTGGGCGTCCCCATGGATATTGCCAGCTTTGTCCTTCCTCTGGGCGCGACGGTGAACATGAACGGAACGGCCCTGTATCACGGCATCTCGGCCGTGTTCATCGCCCAGGTCTTTGGCATACCCCTGGGCATCGGCGATCAATTGATGATCGTCCTGACCGCAACCCTGGCTGCCATCGGATGTGCTGGCGCTCCCATGGCAGGCATACTGATGCTGGTTATCGTCCTGGAGCAGGTGGGCATTCCCTCCGAGGGCATCGCCTTGATTTTTGGAGTCGAACGAATCCTGGATATGTTCCGTACGGCCATTAATATCACCGGAGACGCCTCTGCTGCAGTGGTCATTGCGGCGACTGAAGGCGAACTGACTCCTCCTGAATCTCCGAATAGTGTAAACCTCTGATGACACGCAACAAAAACTGGCCGTGGGCTGGTGGTCATCGCCGGTCCAGTACTCTTCAGGATCATCACACATTTTTTATTACATAAATAACGATTAACCATCGGATAAGGAGCCTTTCATGTCCATCGTCACATCGTTTTCTGGATTATGCTTGCTCTTGATCGCTGGAAAATTTCTCCGCGTCAAGATAAAGCTACTGCAGAAGCTTTATCTTCCATCGTCGGTCATCGCCGGAATCCTGGGCCTCATCATCATTCAAGTCTCCGGCCGATCTCTGCCTTCGTACTGGACGGCGGGTTGGTCCACATTGCCCGGTTTTCTCATCAACATCGTGTTTGCGGCCCTGTTCCTGGGGGTTGCCATTCCTTCTCTTTCCGTCGTCTGGAAACGTGCCGGCCCTCAACTGGCTTACGGCCAAATCGTCGTTTGGGGACAGTATGCCGTCGGCCTCGGCTTTGTCGCTCTGCTTTTAGGACGCCTGTTCAACATTCCCGATCTTTTCGGTGTTATCATCCCCGTGGGCTTTGAAGGCGGACACGGGACGGCAGCCGGATTGGGCGAAACGTTTTCCATACTCAAATGGCCGGAGGGACTGGATTTCGGCCTCACATCGGCGACGTTCGGCATCATTTCCGCTATCGTGGTCGGTATCGGACTCATCAACTGGGCGGCCAAGAAAGGACATATCAGCAGTTATCGGAATATGGACGAATTATCTGCAGAAGAATTAGCCGGTCTATACCCTGTGGATAAACGGCCCAGCGCCGGCGCGCAGACCACATCCGCCGATTCGGTGGACAGCCTGGCCTTCCACCTGGCCATCATCGGCATCGCCGTCCTCATCGGGTACGGCATCAAACTGGGTCTGATGACCCTGGAAAGTGCGACGTTCGGGGCTTCGGAATCGAAAATCTTCTCCGGGTTCCCGTTGTTTCCCCTCTGCATGATCGGGGGTCTCCTGGTACAACTGACGATCACACGCTTTGCCCGGGTATCTCCCGTCGATCATACCCTGATGCAGAGGCTCGCCGGTACGGCCCTCGACTTTCTCGTCATTGCCGCCATCAGCACTATCAAGCTCTCCGTCGTCATTAAGGGCATCGTCCCCTTTCTGATCATCGTTGTCGGGGGGATTCTCTGGAATGTCTTCTGCGTCGTCTGGCTCGCTAGACGGATATTACCCAACTGCTGGTTTGAGAGAGCCATCGCCGAGATGGGACAATCCATGGGAGTAACGGCCACGGGTCTCCTTCTTCTTCGGGCCGTGGATCCTGAACAGAAGACGGTAGCAGCCTCGGCATTCGGGTACAAGCAGCTCCTGCACGAACCTTTTATGGGAGGAGGACTCTGGACCTCCACAGCCGTACTCCTGGTCGCTCAACAGGGAGGATTGGTCGTGTTCGGCATCTCCGTCCTCGCCATCGTTCTGTGGCTGGTGGCATGGCGAATATTCTTAAAAGGAAGACAGGAATAAACGTATTTTCTGCTTAGAACTTCAGCAGAAAGGGTACTCACATGAATACGCACATGAGACGTAATCGATGGTCATTGTTTCTTTTGGCTTTTTGCTTGCTTGCTCATTGTCAAAAGAATTCCGGTGTCTCGGATATCCGAATTATCGATGATATTCTGAACAACCGGGAAAGCTTCTTTTATCTGGACACACAAACCTACCCTCAACAGGACGCCCGATTGCCTATCGGCGTTTTTGATTCCGGAACCGGCGGGTTGACCGTCCTGGATGCCATCCTCCGGTTCGATCAATTCGAGAATCGGTCACATGCGTGGATCCAGGAAGGAGACGGTATTCTGGATTTCCAGGAGGAAAATTTCGTCTTCCTGGCGGATCAGGCCAATATGCCTTACGGTTATTACAGTAACGAGAACAAGACGGATTTGTTGAAAGAGCATATCATCAAGGATGTTCAGTTTCTCCTGGGCGATAAGTATTATACTGCTGGGGATGCATTCAGGTATCGGACGGATAAGTCGCCCGTCAAGGCCATCGTCATCGCCTGCAATACGGCCACGGCCTACGGTAAGGAGGATATCGAGATTTTTTTCGATAGAGCCGGGCTTGACATACATGTCATCGGTGTCATCGATGCGGGCGTGAAGACGGCTTTGCAGGTGTTTGAAAAAAACGAGGACGGGTGTGTCGCCATCATGGCAACCGCCGGAACGGTGGCGTCGCAAGGATACATTCGAACGTTGAATTCCATGAAAGAAGACATGGACTATACGGGCCGTATCACGGCTTTTCAACAAGCGGGTATCGGTCTGGCAGGTTCGATCGACGGTTCTCCTGAATTCATCGATCCCCGTGCCACCGGACCCAGGGAGGAATACAAGGGCCCCTCGGTGGAGCATCCCGTGGCCAAGATCGACCCTGATATACTGGAAAGATACCACTTCCATTGGGATCATCATCACATGCTCTTCGAAGGAGATGCCAGCCGGCCGACAACGATTCAAATCAATTCGGTGGAAAACTACATCGCGTATCATCTCGTTTCACTCATGGAACAAATACGTCAAGCCCCGGAAGCAAACACACTCAGGACCATCATTCTGGGTTGCACCCACTATCCTTTTTATACGAAAATATTCGTGAAAAAACTGGACGAGCTTTACGACTACCAGGAAGATGGCAAGTATGTATACAGAC
>CAZTKR010000186.1:0-7534 GCA_964614115.1 uncultured bacterium
CAACTTTCACAAAATCCTCTGGCCGCACCGGATACTGATGAGAAAATGCTGGTGAGCATGTGCTCCGGCCGTATTTCACCGGAACTCATACTCGAAGCGTTTCGTAAGGGGGCATGGGGTGTGCTGATCACCGCTTGTCCCGTCGATAAATGCGAGCATAACGGTAACTATAAAACGTTTGGTCGTATTACGCTTCTCAAGACGATGCTTCAGCAGATCGGTGTCGATTCCAATAGACTCAGGCTGGAATGGATCGACAAAGGAGAGGCGGCCAAATTGAAGAAAGCCATTGATCTATTTAACGATGAGATGAAGGGACTGGGACCTCCTGCAAATAATTAGGTAAGAGATTTCAATGCGCCGGTATGAAGACATGAGTGAGGTGCTGAAGGCCATGGCTCATCCGGCCCGACTTCAGATTGTGGCAGGCCTTAAGAAAGACGGTTGTAATGTCACGGAAATTCAGAAGAAATTAGGACTGCCACAATCGACGATCTCTCAACACTTGAGGACGTTAAAGCAGGCGGGGATCATCAAGGGCCGACGCGAGGGAACGAAAGTGTGTTACACCGTTGTTCATGAATGGGCAGTGGCCATTACTGCCATGCTGGAGGGAGAGTAATTTTTTTATCTGAATCAATCGCAAAATCTGAATATACTAATAAATGAATATTCATCCTGGACTCACATTATCACGAATCTGAGAGGATACCATGGAAGTAAAAAATTTAAAAAACTGGGAAGAATCGCTGATGCGATGCATTCGCTGTGCCTATTGCCACGAGAGATGTCCGGTTTTTGAGGAGCTCGGATGGGAAGTTGATGGCGCCAGGGGGAAATTGGTCATTGCCTATGGACTATTGGTAGGTGACCTGGAACCTTCGGACTATATTGCCGAAAAAATATTTCAATGTACGTTTTGTAAGGATTGCGTGGAGAGGTGCTCTGCAAATGTTCCAGTACCCGATATCCTGTCTGCGGCCCGTGCCGATCTTTTTTCCGAGGGATTTACTTATGATGTACATAAACAACTTTTAAATAAAGTGAATCAGAGCGGTAATATCTTCGGTAAACAACTGAAACATCAAGGTCGTACAGGATCAAAGTCCGTATTGCTCGGGTGTCGATTTCTCGAAAGAGAAGAAGATTCCAAGAGATACCTCGATATCCTGGAGAAACTGGGGATAAAGACACGTACCTTCGATGAAACGTGTTGTGGAATGCCTTTTGGGATACTCGGAGACAAAGAGGGATTTGCCGCACAACAGGACAAGTTTCGTAAAACCCTCGATGACCATGAAGAAGAGTTTATCACTGCATGTACGACGTGTGCGTTTTTCATCGACAAGAAATACCCTGATTTAAAATCGAAATACATCATCCAGGAGATCGTCGACCGACTTCCAGAACATAAGAATAAGATAAATAAATTGAACATCAAGGTCACGTACCACGATCCATGCAATGTATCACGGGGATTGGGGATGATCGATGAGCCCAGATGGTTACTGAATGAAATCGGTGCCGAGCTCATCGAAATGGAATCGAACGGGAAAGACACGATATGCTGTGGTGGGGGTGGGGGACTGATGGTCACGGATCAAGCGCTTTCGAACACCATGGCCGAGAATCGTTTGGCTCAAGCCGTTGATACCGGGGCCGATTTTTTGGTAACACTATGCCCCACGTGCGAGTTGAATCTCAAGAATGCGGCAAAGGACAATAACGCAAAGATTGAGGTTCGGAACGTGCTGGATCTTGTTTATGATGCTTTGTAAGGCGTATCAATCAATCGTCATCGTTTTCCCTGGATTCGTAGCAGGATCCTTACTGCACGGAGTGCTAATAAGTCAACCAGGTTAAATATTACTCCATCAACGGGATAAAATGACAGCATTTTCGTCTATGTGGTTTGCGAAGATGCTGTTTTTATTTATTTCAGTTTACCATCGACCATAAAATTATATTTCGTTCTTCAAATTTAAAAATTTTTCAGGGAATCGGTAAAAATATGATTTTTCAGCTTGCATGATATAGTTGATTTTTGTAAATTTATAGACTATTCATCGTTGAGGAAAGGGGGTAAATGATGGCAAAAAAAATCGGTGTTTTACTGTCCGGATGTGGCGTTTTTGACGGGACCGAGGTCCATGAATCCGTGCTGGCGCTTTATTTTTTGGATCGAGAAGGTGCAGAGGTCACCTGTGTGGCTCCGAATGTCCCTCAGCTCCACGTCATCGATCATCAGACCTCTCAGGAAATGGCTGAGACACGAAATGTGTTCGTCGAGTCAGCCAGAATATCCAGGGGCAACCTGGTGGACCTGGCCTCTGTCTCGGCCGATGATTTGGATGGGCTAATCATCCCAGGCGGGTTTGGAGCGGCCAAGAACCTCATCGATTATGCCCTGAAGGGAAGAGACTGCTCGATTCAACCCGACGTCAAACGAATCATCAACGACATGATGGATGCGGGTAAACCTGTTGGCGCCATCTGTATTGCACCCATGGTCGTGGCTGTAGCATTGAAGGAATCAGATCGCCATCCCGTTCTTACCATCGGAACGGACTCAAACACAGCTTCCGATATCGAATTCTTCGGGGCGAAGCATCAAGAGGCACGCGTCGACGAGATTGCCGTTGACGATACGCACAAGATTGTGACCGCGCCGGCATACATGCTGGGTCCGACGATTTCGGACGTGGCTAAGGGCATCGAGAAGGTCGTAAAGCAGGTTCTAGCTTGGGCATAGCCATGGGTAGCTGTCAAAACACCCGCATCAAGCATCATCCTGGTCGTCCGTGGAGGATACCAATGGTCAATCAGAGAAGATTCAGCCTATTTGTACACTGTTTAATTGTTCTTTTCACCGCTTGTTTGATCGCAAGTCCCGTGTTGCTGGGCCAATCATCACAGACAGCAGATGAAGCCCGGTATCTGGAACAACTCCATGCCATATCCAGTCATACGCTGTTTGAGTATGTGAAAGAACTGGCATCCGATAAATATGAAGGGCGCCTGACAGGAACGGAAGAATACCAAGCATCGGCAGACTGGGTTGCCTCGCTGTTCGAAGCATGGGGCGTCAAACCGGCAGGGGATGATGGCATGTATTTTCAGTATTTCGACATTCCGTATACGTTGATCTTCCCGGAATGCTTCGTTTGCCTCCATATTCCCCATCAGAACACGGTCATCAAGAAATACTATCGATACGAAGATGAGTTCATCCCCGGATCGACATCGGGTTCGGGAGAAGTAACGGCTCCGGTCGTGTATGTCGGATACGGCATCACTGCGCCGGAACTAAATTACGACGAGTATAAAGACGTGGACGTGAAGGGTAAGATCGTGTTGATGGAAAGGGAAGTCCCGGTATCGCCCAGGGACGATCCCGACACGTTCAAGAAATGGCGACCCTACTCGTTCCATCAGTATAAACTCCAGAATGCTGTGAAGCATGGCGCAGTCGGAATGTTGTACAATTACGGGCCTATCGGCAATCCCAACAACGCCTATGATGAGAACTTCATCTATTCCCATGTGGGTGACTCGATAGTCGCTGACCTCTTCTCGGGGACGGGCCGGAATCACAAGGACGTGATTGATAAAATCAAACAATCAAGAAAGCCCCAGTCCTTCAACACCCAGAAAATGGTTACCATCAAGAACGTCACCGAGCATCATCCCGAGGGGAGAGGAGCCAATGTCGTCGGGTTTATCGAAGGAAGCGACCCGAAACTCAAGGAGGACGTCATCGTCATCGGCGGGCATCTGGACCACCTGGGACGATGCTACGAGATGATGCCCGGAGCCAACGACAACGCGTCGGCCATTGCCGTGATTCTGGGTCTTGCCGAGGCCCTGTCCAAACCGGATATATGCATGAAACGGTCGATACTGTTCATCTGTTTCGGTGCCGAGGAACAGGCCGTGGTGGGGTCGGCGTATTACTTGGATCATCCGGTCTTTCCCCTTGAAAAAACGGTCTGCTTCATCAACATGGATGGCGTCGGTTGCGGGGATAAACTCAGGGCGACGGCCGCAGAAAACGTTCCGTCATTGTGGAAATTCATCCAAAAGGCCAACGATGCGTATATCCATCGCCATATCGAAACGAACTATTTCTCCAACCTTGCCCGTCCGCGGCTCGATGCCGCACGGTTCATGTGGAAGGGCGTTCCCACGGTATCGTTCAGCGCCTACGGTGCTCCGTCGTACTACCATGTCACCAAAGACGATGTGAATACCATCACACCGGAGATCTTGGAGGATTTGGCGCAGCTCTTGTTCTTGGCTGTGATTGATATTGCGAACCAGGAATCGGTCGATTTTAGAGAAAAAGAGGAGTCTCGATAATGAGAGAAGTCAACGTAACGGCTATCACAGAAGCGGTAAAAAAGCTCTGTATCGATGCCAACTACTATCTGGGTGAGGATGTCATCGAGCGTCTTCGGGCGTTCATGGAGAAAGAAGAATCGTCTACAGGGAAGGAAGTTTTGCAGAAAATCCTGGCGAATGCCGAGATCTCTCGTACCGAACAGGTACCCTTGTGCCAGGATACGGGATTTGCCGTGTTTTTCGTCGAACTGGGACAGGATGTCCGATTGGTGGGCGGCGAGTATATCGATGCCATCAATGAGGGGGTTCGTCAGGGGTATCAGGAAGGCTACCTGCGAAAGTCCATCGTCAGCGATCCCATCGAGAGGAAGAACACGGGCGATAACACGCCGGCGATTATATACACGGATATCGTCCCCGGAGATCGAGTCAAGATTATCATCGCTCCCAAAGGGGGAGGGAGCGAGAATATGAGTGAGGTAAAAATGATGGCACCGGCGGCGGGTGTCGATGGTGTCAGAGAATTCGTCATCGATCGGGTCAGGCGCTCTGGAGCCAATCCCTGTCCACCGGTAATCGTCGGTGTGGGGATAGGAGGCACGTTCGACAAATGCGCCCAGATTGCCAAGAAGGCTTTACTGCGTCCCATCGGGTCGACGCATCCGAACCCCTTCTATGCCGATTTGGAGGACGAGCTTCTTCAGAAAATCAATAAACTCGGGATCGGCCCCCAGGGCTTCGGCGGAAGAATCACCGCCCTGGCCGTGCATATCGAGGTTCATCCATGCCATATCGCCAGCTTCCCCGTGGCGGTGAATATGCAGTGCCATGTGGCCCGCCATAAGGAAGTGACTCTCTGAGAAATCCCAAGGGATGGAAAGGATCGGAAAGACAGTCACACATAGAAACGGTTCGATTATCATGTCACGGACTGTTTTATTCATGAATGCGATAGCGCGTTAACGATAAAGGAGATTTCCATGGCAGAGCCGAAAAAGATCGTCACACCCCTGACCGATGAGACAGTTGAAAGTCTTTGCATCGGCGATTCGATCCTTATCAGCGGGATCATTTATACAGGACGGGATTCCGCCCATAAGCGATTGGTGGAAGCCTTGGACAGAGGAGAAGAGCTTCCCGTCGATTTCCAGGGTCAGATTATTTACTATGCCGGGCCCGCTCCGGCAAAGCCGGGAAAGCCCATCGGTTCCGTGGGGCCCACAACAAGTTACCGGATGGATCCGTATGCGCCCAAGTTGATCGAAAAAGGGTTGAAGGGTATGATCGGTAAGGGGAATCGAGCCCAAGAGGTCATCGAGGCCATCCAAAAGCACAAAGCCGTCTATTTTGGAGCCATCGGCGGAGCGGCGGCTCTGATGGCCAAGGCCGTGAAAAAAGCAGAGGTTGTAGCCTACGAGGACCTGGGCCCCGAAGCGATTCGTCGTCTGGAAGTTAAAGACTTCCCGGCCGTGGTCGTGAACGATTGCCAGGGCGGAGATCTCTATACAGAAGGGATGAAGACGTATCATCAGGAATGAAGTGAAAAAATCACCCAAGCTTAGATTGTCGAAAAAACATCCAAATAAAACGTTGATCTTGGGTCTGGGAAATACCATCTTGAAGGATGACGGTATCGGGATTTATGTTGTCAGAGAACTCAAGAAGCATCTCCGAGATCCCAACGTTGTCGTGAAGGAGGCCAGTCTTGGTGGGCTGGAACTTCTTGAGTTGATGAAGGGGTACGATCATCTTATTCTCATCGATGCCATGCAGACCGGAGAGCATGACATCGGTACATTGATCAAATTGAAGGCAGAGGATTTAAAGGGAGGATCGTCCATGTCACGCCATCAGGTGAGCTTCTCGAATGCGTTGGAACTGGGTCGGCACTTGAACATGGACCTTCCCGAAAAGATCGATATATACGGGATAGAGGTGATGGATATTTTTACCTTGGAGGAATCATGCACACCCGAAGTCGGGGCTCGAATTCCTGCAATAGTGAATGACATTATCCAGGAATGGAAACGGGAGTCAAGCGCGTGATGATCTCTCGTATATGGGCTGTAGTAGGCGGATTCCAGATGTGTGTTATACGTTAAACTGTTAAAGATAGGATGACCATTGGATGGAATTAGGAGAAATCCAAAAACTCGTTCAGGCTGAGATGCTGACGGTAGAGGACGCCTTGAGCAAAGAGGTTCCGTCTGTTATGGCGTCGGATCTGATGAGCGACGTGCTTTCGTTTTGCTGTCCCAAAGCACTCTTGATTACAGGACTGACAAATTCACAGTCTGTCCGTACGGCTGAATTGGCAGAGCTGTCCGCCGTCTTATTCACACGGGGCAAGAGACCTTCTCTGGAGACGATTGAAATGGCTCAGAATCGCTCCGTCCCCTTATTGACCACAAAACTTCCACTGTACGAAGTGTGTGGTATTCTTTATTCCCAGGGGATGAGCGGTATATAGGGTGCTTGCAGGGCGATGGATAAAAAGGTATTATTCCACAAGAGCTTTTCAATCAAGGGAGGTGATTTTACCAACGCCGGAGAGGCATCGGTAAAAGTTAAGAATATTTTAAAAGAGGTGGGATTCGATCCAGAAGCTATACGGCGTGTAGCCATCGCTTCGTACGAGGCCGAGATGAATGTGGTGATGTATGGGGAAGGGGGTGTGATGGATTTTACCGTGGAAAAAAATGAAGTCCGTCTTGTCATAAAGGATGAGGGGCCTGGAATCCCGGATATCGAACTGGCTATGCAGGAAGGGTATTCAACAGCCACCGAAGAAATGCGTGAAATGGGTTTCGGTGCAGGTATGGGATTGTCCAACATCAAGAAGAACTCCGATGAATTTACGATCGACTCCGAAATTCATCGGGGGACGGAGTTAAAAATGACGATTCGGAGTCATCGTCAGGGGGGTAACGATGGCTGAAGGTCTTCATGCCATATGCATTGACGAAGAAAAATGTGTCGGGTGCGTCTTATGCGTGAAAGCCTGTCCGACCAAAGCGATCCGTCTGCGGAACGGTAAGGCCGTTATCATGGGCGAACGGTGCGTGGATTGTGGCGAGTGTTTTCGCGTCTGTCCTCACGATGCCGTGGTACCACTAACAACATCCTTCTCCGATCTCAAGCTGTTTAAAACTACAGTGGCCGTACCCTCACCTTCGCTGTATACTCAATTTGG
>CAZTKR010000187.1:0-7460 GCA_964614115.1 uncultured bacterium
ATCCAGAGTTCCCGGGGAATTGATCCAGGTCGTGGAGGATATCAAGGAACATCATGCCCCGGATTCCCGTTTGGAACTGTACCAGATCGACCTGAAGAAGAGCGGGAGCCGCATATTCGTGATGGGGGAGATGACCGATTCCCGAATCAAAACCCATCTGTTGGATTCATTGCGCAAGGCAAAACCTGAATACACGGTGGTGGATAGCGTGATCATGTTGCCGGGAAAGGATTTAAAAGAGACCGGTTACGGCATCGTCAGGGTCAGCGTAGCCCAAATGCGTCGGAAGCCGGCGCGCAGTTCGGAACAGGTCAGCCAAACACTGCTGGGAACCGTTCTCCGGCTGTACAAGGAGAAGGATGGATTCTATTTTGTTCATAACTGGGACCGTTATCTGGGCTGGGTGGCGAAGTCCTCGCTGGTTCCCGTGGATTCTCTCTCTGCGGCCCGGTGGCAGGAAGGTTCCCTTGCGGTCTGTGTGGCTAACTATGGGGTGGTGTGGGATCGATCCCACACCGACGGGAATGTCATCGTGGACTTGGTACCAGGGGCCGTGTTGAAGAAGGTGGGGCGGAAAGACGGTTGGATCAAAGTCGAAACGCCCGACGGATTAACGGGCTGGGTCGAAAAAGATCGGGTCATAGACGAAGCCGAATTCCAGCGCATACGGGCCAATCCCGACCGGATCGCAGCCACGGCCTGTCGTTTCTTGGGTATTCCCTATCTGTGGGGCGGCACATCGGCCAAGGGACTGGATTGTTCGGGTCTGGTTCAGACAGTTTTTCGTTTGAACAACGTCCCGCTCCCTCGGGACGCCAACCAGATTGTATTGGAGGGAGAGACGGTGGACATCGGCGACGGATTCGGCAATCTCCAAAAGGGGGACGCGCTGTTTTTTGGTTCCAAGCCCGACCGCATCACACATTGTGCCATCTACCTGGGCGATGGCCGTTACATCCATTCGACCACCTCGGTCAGCAAGGTCGTCATGAACAGCCTGTATCCAGACGATCCGTTGTATTACGAGTATCTCCACAAGATCATAAGAGCGGCGAAGCGTATTATGCCCGAATGATGTTGACAATGAAATGGATATGTTATATATTATTCCATTAAATTCATGACAATGCCGTTTATCATAGAGGGCGGCGGGCAATGCGTACTTTTTTGGGGTTAGGGTCTAATGTTGGAGATCGGGCAGACTATCTGCGACAGGCGCTGACGGCCATTGGCGGATTGGAGAAGAGCAGGATTCAAGTCATGTCCTCCATCTACGAGACCGAACCCTGGGGCAAGAAAGATCAAGCGCATTTTTTGAATCAGGTCGTGGAGGTCGAGACACAACTCGATCCTCACGAGCTTTTAAGGACATGCAAGAAAATCGAAAAAAAGTGTGATAGGAGACACGGGATGGCGTGGGGACCTCGAACCATGGACATCGATCTTCTGTGTTACGGGGATCAAATTATCCAAGATGACACACTCCAGATACCCCACCCGCGGCTCATGGAAAGACGGTTTGCGTTGATACCGCTGGATGAAATCGCACCGAATCTCTCTATCCCGGGATCGGGTATGACGGTCCGCGAAGCGTTGGAAGCATGTCCCGATACGGGCAGTGTGACACTTTTCCAAAAAAAAGAGGACGTTTTCAGGAGGATGCCGAGGTGAAGGGACTCTATTATTTTGCCATTGAGGGTGTAATCGGTGCCGGGAAGACGAGTCTCGCACGATTGTTGGGCGAGAAGCTGGAAGCAAAACTCATCCTGGAGCAGTCTGAAACGAATCCGTATCTGGATGATTTTTACCGGGATCCCCAGAGATATGCTTTTCAGATACAACTCTTTTTTCTCCTTAGCCGGTATCGTCAGCTGTTGAACCTGCCGCAGCGGGACCTGTTCCACAAATATCTGATCGCCGATTATATCTTTGTAAAGGATAAGATATTCGCCTATCTTAATTTAGAGCAGAGGGATCTGGTGCTGTACGAACGAGTGGCCACTCTGATGGAACAAGAGCTTCCCAAACCGGACCTGGTGATTTACCTGCAGGCGAGTACGGAGCGACTCGTCACCAATATCAAGAAGAGAAAGAAGTCCTACGAAAAGCACATGTCCTCGGAGTATATCAAGCGGCTGAACGAAGCATACAACGATTTTTTCTTTCGTTATAACGAGACACCCCTTTTGGTTATTAACGCGTCGGAGATCGATTTTGTGCACAACGAGGAAGACCTGAACGACCTTCTTCAACAGATACTGAATCCTCCGACAGGCATGAAATATTACGTGCCTCGAAAAACCTAAAGAAGGACAGTATGTTTTTTCGGTTTATACTGACTGCATTGATTGTTTATGTGGTTTACCGATTTTTTAAATCCCTGACGAAAAAAGAGTCTCCCAAGGAAGAAGTCAGGGGAAGGAACAGAACCCAACCCTTGGATCTTGGGGATTCCGATGTGGATGAAGCCCGGTTTGAAGATATCGATGATCGCAAGTAGTGTCTCGGATTGACATCCCATCTTTGAACCCGGCACCTCATCGAATCGTGCACAGGCCCTCTTTTTTTCGGTCTTCTGTGCAAGTTTCCGTCGGATGTTTCAGGGAGACATCGTGTCATCCTTTCCCGATGCGATAAATCAAGAATGCGTCGATTGTGCTTGAATCGATGAATATCACATAGGAGGTGGAACCATGTTGCGGGATGTTGTGAGAACGGACAAGGCACCGGAGGCCATCGGTCCCTACAGCCAGGGAATCGTTTGTAAGATGGGTCGTCTGGTATTCACGGCCGGACAGATTGCCCTGGATCCAGACACAGGAAACATGGCCGAAGGCGATATCGAGGTTCAGACGAGACGCGTGCTGGAGAATGTGAAGGCCATTCTGGAAGCGGCGGGTTCGGGATTGGGAAACGTCGTCAAAACAACGGTTTTTCTCAAAGACATGAACCATTTCACACGAATGAACGAAGTGTACAGCACGTTTTTCAGTGAAAATCCTCCTGCCCGGGCAGCCATCGAGGTGGCACGCCTGCCCAAGGACGCTCTGGTCGAGATCGAATGTGTGGCCACAGTGTCCGATTGATGGTAGGGCGGGAGAATCCGGGATAGCGGGTTATTCTTAAGGCCGGTATCGTGACTGTCCGATGTAAAGAATATAGAACGTCTGGGATTCCCTTGCTTAGGAGATATCGAATGCGGCTCTGTTTTTTAGGGATGGTAGCCATTCTTTTCGTCTCACGCGTCCAGGCTCAGGAAAAGGCGGACCCCCTGAACGTCCCAATGCCCGAGACGAAGTCTCCCACAGTGGCCGTAATCCGGTCGGCCTTACTTCCGGGATGGGGACAATGGTACAACGGTCAGAAATGGAAGGCCCTGCTGGTCTTCGGTGGTGAGGCAGCACTGGTAGGGAATGCCGTCTACTACAATCAGCAGGTGGCCAAGAGCACCACAGACGACGACCGGAGGTTTTATCGGGATGTGCGAGGACGGTTCCTGTGGTGGTTTTTGGCCGTGCATCTCCTGAATGTGTTGGATGCTTATGTTGACGCCCATCTGTGGGATTTTGATACGGGTCCGGATTTGTCCATACGTCGGGAGGATCAGGAAGTGTATGGAGTCTTCGTCTGTTTCAATTGGGCATTCTGACGAGCGCGATCTATCCAGAATCCGTAACAGTTAGCAAATACGAAACCATGTAAACTCAAAATCATAAGGTCATATCATGAATCGAGATGAAGCTTTACAACTTTTGAAAGAACATGTTTCCAACAAGAATCTACGGAAGCACATGCTGGCCACAGAGGCCGTGATGAAGCATCTGGCCAGGCATTTTGGTGAGGACGAGGGATTGTGGAGTATGACCGGACTGCTCCACGATCTGGACTACGACCAGACGGTGAACGATTTTCCCCGGCACGGGCTGAATACCGCGGAGATGCTGGCGAGTACGGATGTGCCCGAAGAAGCTATTTATGCCATCAAGAGTCATCCGGGACATTTTCCCCGGAAGAGCTTGCTGGACAAGGCTCTCTACGCCGTGGATCCCATCACGGGTCTCATCGTAGCCGCCGCTCTGATGCATCCCTCGAAAAAGCTGAAAAATCTGGACGTGGATTTTATCAAACGGCGGTTCAAGGAGAAACGGTTTGCCGCCGGAGCGGATCGCGATCAGATCAAAAGCTGTGATGAGTTCGGGCTTTCCCTGGATGATTTCATCGGCCTGTCATTGGAGGCAATGCAGGAAATCGACGAAGACCTGGGTTTGTAATTGAAATGGATTGTCGTGTTCTTCCTGGGTTGTATGCCATCCCTCGTTTGGAGTCAGCCTGAGGAATTGCGTGAACGGAGCGTTCCCATCGTTCGGAACGATGTTCCCGCAAAAGCAGATACATGGTTGGGGAAGGACAAGGCCCAGCATTTTGTTGCCAGTTTCGTGCTCGTTTCTTTCGGGAGTCTTTGGCACAGCGACCACCACGATAACGGGCCCGGACAGGACGTCCGCTTCGGCATGGGGCTCAGCCTGGGATTGGGCATCGTCAAGGAGTTCAGGGATCTCAGCGCACCCGGGGGACGATTCAGCTGGAAGGATATCGTGGCCGATGTGGCGGGTACATGCTTCGGGGCTATGCTGCTCTTGCTCATAAGGTGATCCACAGGATGGACGGATTACACGAAATCGTCGGAGCGTTTCATCTTCATTCGGAATACTCGGACGGTTCTCTCAGCATTCCGGAGATTGCTGAACTGGCAGATGAGAAGGCGCTGGACTTTCTGATGTTCAGCGACCATAATACGCTGGAACCCAAGCGAAGGGGGTTGGAGGGGTGGTACGGGAATGTCCTCGTTCTCATCGGATGCGAGATCAACGATCCTCAGAACCAGAATCACTACCTGGCTTTTCGAATCGATGAAGAAATCGAGCCGACAGTAGAAGCTAATGTGTATGTAAGAAAGGTACGTGAGTTGGGGGGATTCGGTGTCATCGCCCATCCGGCAGAGAAGAGGAGTTTTTCCGAGACGTACCCCCCTTACCCATGGACCGACTGGGATGTGGATGGGTTTGACGGGATTGAAATTTGGAATCAGCTTTCGGAGTGGATGGAGGGAGTCACACGACGTAACATCGCCTGGCGTATTTTCCATCCCCTGCGATCCATCCGGTTTCCCGTCGAGGATACGATGCACAGATGGGACAGGTTCAACCTGGAGCGTCGCGTCGTGGGTCTCGGGGGCATCGATGTTCATGGTTTCAAGATCAAGCTCTTCGGATTCATCCCCGTGGAAATTTATCCCTACAAAGTTCAGTTTCGGTCTATTCGGATGCATCTCCTGACCAGGAAGCCCTTGCGTGTCCATCAGAGCCGGCTGTCCTTCGACGAAGCAGAAACGTTAGTGTACGATGCTCTTTCTGAGGGACGCTGTTTTATATCCAATTTTCGTGTTGGGGACGCTCAGAATTTTCGATTCTGGGCCGAGGGGGAAGGTCAAACGTGGGCAATGGGCAGCCGTGTTCATGAAAAAATGGAGCTGTCTTTTTTCGTGGAAACCCCGCTGGCAGGAGACATTCGACTGCTTTGGAACGGGCAGGTCGTTCACCGCGTATCGGGCAAAAGTTTGTCCTGGCGGTCCGACATGCCCGGCGTGTACCGGACCGAAGTCTTACGGATGAAGCGCGGGTGGATTTATTCGAATCCCATCGTGAATACGGGCTTGCCTGACGGGAGTTAAATGAGAGTCATCGACGAAAAACCGAAAGAATTCTGTGGCGTGATGGGCATCGTGGGTCATCCGGAAGCGGCCGAGATGGCCTACCTGAGCATTTATTCCCTTCAGCACAGGGGGCAGGAGGGGGCCGGTATTGTCACGACCGACGGCAAACAATTTTTCAGTCATCGAGGTCAGGGTCTGGTCAACGATGTGTTTTCCAGTTCGGAAATCATCCAAGAACTCAAGGGCAGGATGGCTATCGGTCATAACCGGTATTCCACGACCGGATCGGATCAACGAATCAACGTTCAGCCCGTACTGGTGAATTCCAAGGATGGCCCCCTGGCATTAAGCCATAACGGCAACCTGGTGAATGCCCGGGCGTTGAGGGAAGAACTTCAGCACGAGGGTGCTCTGTTTCAGACGACCTCGGATAGCGAGATCATCGTCCACATGATTGCCCGATCCCAGAAGAAGGATTTTATTTCCCGGGTCAAAGAAGCCTTGAGTCGGGTGCGGGGTGCGTATTCGCTGGTCATACTCACGAATGATGCGCTTATTGCCGCCAGAGACCCCTACGGATTTCGACCCCTGGCCCTGGGTTCTTTCGACGGCGGATACGTAGTGGCGTCTGAAACGTGCGCCATGGACCTGATCGAAGCCGAGTATATGCGGGATGTCGATCCTGGTGAACTTCTGGTGATCACCGAGGAGGGTATTCGGTCATACAGTTTAAGTGGGAAGAAGAAGTTCACGCACTGCATCTTCGAGTTTATCTATTTTTCCCGTCCGGACAGCCGTATTTTTGGAGAATACGTGGACAAGACCCGGAGGAAGCTGGGAAGGCATTTGGCCCAGGAACACCCGGCCGATGCCGATATCGTCATAGCCGTACCCGACTCCAGCAACACAGCAGCCCTGGGATATGCCAACGCCTCGGGAATTCCCTTCGAACTGGGACTGATCCGAAATCACTATATCGGCCGCACGTTTATTCAGCCCCAGCAGACGATACGCCACTTCAACGTAAAGGTGAAATTTAATCCTGTGGGAGGTGTCCTGGAGGGCAAGCGGGTGGTGGTTGTAGAGGATTCCATCGTGCGGGGCACGACGTTGAAAGTGCTGACACATCTAATCCGGAAGGCCGGAGCCAAAGAAGTGCACGTCAGAGTAACGTCTCCACCCATACGGCATCCCTGCTACTATGGCATGGATTTTCCTACACGGGAAGAGCTGATCGCATCCTCCATGTCCGTGGAGCAGATCCGTCAACACCTGGAGGTGGATACACTGGGGTATCTCTCGATAGAGGGACTTCTGGGTGCCGTGCCCCGGGAAGGACGGGGTTATTGTACGGCATGCTTCGGAGGTGGATACCCGGTTCCTGTGGAGAAAGTATTCTCAAAAACCCAGTACGAGAAACCGATTCAGGAAATCCTTTGAAAGAGACCCCCAAAATCGCATATCTAGATTATGTCTTCGTCCTCAGGCCTATCCTGTTTTTCCCCGGCTGGTCCACGATGCTGGCCGGTTTTTTCGTTGCCTGGCGACACCAGTGGTTTTTTACGATTCGAGAGATGCCATCGGTCGATTCCTGGCTGATTCTGCGGTTGATGATTCTGTTTGCTGCGGCCATGGGAGCTTGTTTTTTATTGAACCAACTACAGGATGTGGAAAGTGACAAGCGCAACAGCAAACTGTTTATCATTGCCCAAGGATGCATCGGTATCCGGGCTGCGACAATAGAAGT
>CAZTKR010000188.1:0-7391 GCA_964614115.1 uncultured bacterium
CAAGGATGTGCCTGTTCGAATCGCTGTATACAATATTTACGGGCAAAAAATTGTAGACATTGTCGACTGTATGCAGAATGCAGGATCACATCGGACCACTTGGGATGCATCCGACTTTCCATCAGGTACATATCTGATTCGGTTAGAAGCGGGTGAGTTTGTGCAAATACGGAAGTGCGTGTTGATGAAATAGGGTATATTATATGGATATTGTACAACTAAGGGGCTCTATCTTCTTCGATACTGTTATCACTCCATGAAAATAAAAAAGCCCTCGACAATCAGAGAGGGCTTTTTTGTGGGCGATATCCGATTC
The DNA here is from genome assembly GCA_964614115.1 of uncultured bacterium. Classification (GTDB taxonomy): domain Bacteria; phylum Zhuqueibacterota; class QNDG01; order QNDG01; family DSAB01; genus CAZTKR01. Next base: position 317 of record CAZTKR010000188.1, read on the forward strand.
GAACGGATGACCTCTTGCTTGTAAGGCAAGCGCTCTGAACCAACTGAGCTAATCGCCCTGATAGCGGTATTATTTCTTTTCGTCTTCCTGCTTGTTCTGCCGTTTCCGGTAGAGAATCGCCACAGGGAATACGATACAGTACGCCAGTACCAGGAGAATGGGGGCCAGGGTGAGGGACCAGAAACTATTCCACGGGCCGCGGGAAAGCGCGATATAGCCGACGATCAGTATGAGCAATCCGATGCCAAACAGCTGGTAGTTTTTCGATGTGAAAGGCAGAGCTTCCGTCTTTTTTACGCCTCTTCCTCGCTTTTTCTTGATATCTTTGTGAGCCATGCCGCCTCCTCTAAACGGGATAAAATATAAGCAAAACCAGACCTATTGTCAAGACGTAACTGGGAGCGTCGTCTATTCCCAAATCCGTTCGAACAGTTCTCTTTTAGGGAAGATACCGTATATACCCCCGGTATGAATGAAGAGGACTTTTTGTCCCTTTTGAAATCGCCCCTGGAGCACCTGGTCTTTAAGTCCGAACATCGCTTTTCCGGTGTACACGGGATCCAGCACAATGCCTTCCAGTCGTGCGATTGCTAGGATAAGTTCCAGCTCTTCCGGCCGGGACAGGGCGTATCCTTCGCCCACGTATCCGTCGATGAGCTTGATTTCATCCTTTTCAATCTCCAGGTCCCATTCATAGTGTGCCATCATTTTTTGGAGTACGTCGTGGATGCGATCCTGGAAGTACTCGGCCGTATCACACACGTTGATGCCGATCGGCTCGGCCTTTAATCCAAAGAACCGCTTGCCCAGAAGGAGCCCTCCCAGCGTACCGCCCGATCCTGTGGCCGTGACGATATAATCGATATCCAATCCCTGATCGTTTAGCTGTTGCGTGATCTCCTCGGCGGCTCGGATATACCCGAAGTACCCGATTTCGTTGGATGCACCTTCCGGCACAACGTAAGGCTTTCTTCCGTTTTCTTGGAGGTGACGGGCTACGCTGGACATAATGTCATCGACGGTTTCGTATTCCTCCTTGGTGATGAACTGCAATTCCGAACCGACCAGACGATCCAGGAATAGATTGCCTTCTGAGACAGAAGGTGGGTCGCCCCGGAGAACGAGAAAGGAGCGCATGCCCACTTTCGTGGCAGCAAAGGCTGTGGCACGGGCATGGTTTGACTGAATGCCTCCGCACGTGATCAGGGTGTCTGCCCCTTGCGAGATGGCCTCTGCAACGGAAAATTCCAGTTTCCGTATTTTATTGCCGGATACGGCACAGCCCGTCAAGTCGTCTCGTTTGATGTAGATGTCTGGCCCATTCCAGGCTTCAGAAAGACGGGTCAGCTTTTCGATAGGCGTGGGTAATTGAGCCAGGGGGATGGAATCGGGGTACTGGAGCCTCATCGTGTGTGTCCTTTCTGCATCAGGATTCATCTATAATACAACGGATGGATATGTAAGGTTCATTGAAAAGATATCATCAAAGCATCTCCATGTAAAAATAATAAAGTTATGCGCATTTATCAAGGGGAATTTAAACCGTAATTGCCGACTGGACGGGGTGGTCGGAATGTTTCCAAGCGTTGTAAATTGAGTCTGTTGTGGTCGATTTTATCACGGTCGGCTTATTAATATCTCGCAATATATTTAACATTTTAAATATAGGAAAAACAAAGATGTAATCGATTAAATCCTTGATCCTGCACAATTATATTATCCGATTATTATTCATGAGGTATGGAATTTGCATAATTGATAAATTGAGGTGAATGACGATGCGGGGGAGACGCATCTCTATCACTATGAAAGAAGCGATGTGCATTTTGAAAGATAGAAGCGTTATGCCTGAGGGGAAGAAGAATGAAGAACCGATTACTCACATTCCTATTTCTTATATCATTATGTGTATGTGTCGTTCCCAATACGCACGGATGGGGACAGAGTATATTTCAAGTGGTGCAAGTTAAAAAAGACTTGGCTCTGTTGAAAGTCGGATCGACCTCGGGATTGGTCAAAGGTCAGAGACTCTACGTGAAAAGAAGAGCCATTTCTGGATACGTGAATGTCGGTACGGCCGTCGTGTTCCTGGTAGAAGCCCGCCGCGCTGCGGTAAAACTGGTTGAGAAGGAGGGCTCGCGATCCATCCGTGTTGGTGATTTGCTGTACAATTCCGAGACGGATTTTTCCGCGTACCGAGCGAGGTACAGTGCGGAAGGATTCATGAACATGCATTGGGGTATGGACATTCGTCTGCTCGACGACTTTGATGATCTCTTTAACACAGGTGCCCAATTACACGGTATGGAAATCTACGACAAGATGAACGATATCTCGAGTATCGAAAACGCAGACATCGAAAACATACAATACGGATTCTCCAAGAATAAATTTGCCGGTGTGATCATCAACACGCGGGGTTGGATGAATTTCGATGTGCTAAAGAGGGCGTGTACGAGAAAATTCGGAAAGTCCGACCGGATAGATCAGATGGGGCACATGCTCTACTGGCGCAAAGAGAAAACGGTTGTTGTGCTGAAATACAATATGTATTCAAAGGAAGGCATTCTGTATGTCGCCTCCAGAGATGTATTCGATGAGCAGAAGGCGATGGTCGTTGCAGTGAATGCCATGGTCGAAGGAATCGATTAGAGAATGTGAGTCGTTCCCGAATATCCTCCCCAGTGTTATTACATTAATCGTCCGACTAACACCTTCATATGTTACAGCTTATCGTTTCTCTTCCGATTGAAAAGCAGGTAACTCGTAAAGCTTTGAAGCACGCGGGGTATGCTGGCTGTTTTTTTCCACGGATTTTTGGAGAATAAAAATACCAGGGCCGCCTTCATCCCTCGAATCATCCCTTCCGAATACGGAAACCACCACAGCTTCTGGGTGTGCGATTGCGTCTCCCGGTTGATGTATTTGATGTTCACCATCTCGTCGAGGCCCTTCCCACCATGCACCCACCCGATGCCGCTGTTTTTAATGCCTGTCCAGCCCGCCTCGGGCATCCCGAAAGACACGATACTGTCGTTGATCATCACCGTGCCCGCTTCAATTCGTCGGGCAATGGCATTGCCGCGTTTGGGATTTTCGGTCCAGACCGAAGCGGCCAGGCCGAACTTGGAGCGGTTGGCCAGTCGAACGGCTTCCTCATCATCGGAAACCGGTGTATAGTATATGATGGGGCCAAAGATTTCGATGTCCATGGGTTGAAGCAGGGACTTGTCCCACCGGATGAGCGTGGGCTCGAAAAAATAACCCGTACGGTCTATGCGCCGGCCGCCCAGAGTCACCTCGGCTCCCATCTCCACTGCCATTTCGATGATGGCCTCCATCTTAATCCGTTGAGCTTCGGAAGCCAGGGGCCCCATGTCCGTTTCCTGATCCATGCCGTTTCCGATTCGTATGCGCTGTATCTTTTCCGTCATGAGCGCGATCAGCCGATCCGCGATCTTTTCGTGCACATACACACGTTCGATTCCGTTGCAGTTCTGACCGCAGTTGCTGAATCCTCCCCAGATCAATCCACTGCTGGTAATATCCAGGTCCGCATCGTCACACACGATGGCCGGATCGCTGCCGCCCATTTCCAGCACGCTTTTCTTCAGCGTATGGGATGCCTGTCGGAGCACCTCCTTGCCGACTTCTGTGCTACCTGTGAAGAAGATTTTCTCAATGCTCGATCCGACCAGGGCCTTTCCGATCTCGCTCCCGCCTTGCACGATCTGGAAGATACCTTCCGGAATACCCGCATCCGAAAACAAATTTTGAATCTTAACGGCCGTCAGGGGCGTCAGCTCTGAGTGCTTGAACACAACAGCGTTCCCAGAGAGCAGTGCCGGGATGATGCCTCCCATGGGTATGAGCAGGGGCCAGTTCCAGGGTGAAATGATGCCCAGGATGCCCAGGGGTTCGTGATGCATCGTGCTCTTGCGACGCATGAACAGAAGGTGGTGCAGGGGCACCCTCCGGTCGTCCAGGAATGATCGGGCGCGCTTGGCATAATACCCGGTCAGATCGAGGCTGGCCTGCACTTCCAGAACCAGCGATTCCGTCAGGGGCCGGCCCATTTCCTGGGTGATGAGCCGTGCGATGTCTTCGTTCCTCTCCAGAAGAAGCTGCTGCACGTTCCGGATTCTCGTGGCACGTTCCTTCAGTCCGGTATCGCGCCACTTTGGGAACGCTTCCCATGCCTTTTGAACGATTCCCTCCACCTCTTCCGGTGGTGTTATTTCAACTTCACCCAGGGTTTCCAGGGTGGCCGGATTGATGGATGTGATGGTTTCTTTTGTAGATTCCGGTTTTGCCATACACGTCTCTTTGATCGTTTGTCTTACTACATCCAATTCGCCAATACATCTTGCATATTTTCGGAATTCTTCCTTCCGGTCACACAGGCCGGAAACGCCGGTTCATCAGCCAGCCCTTGGCCTTCTTCAATGGATAGAGCACGAATCCATCGATGATGAGCGATGGCCTGACCAGCGGGGCCAGAAGTCCAAAACGGACCATCATGTCCCATACGATTCGCTTGTGCGTGGGAGGACATCCCTTGATCCTGACGATGCGCCGGGCCGTGATGGAATCCGATGCCTGGGCACAGTTCCCGATGAGGAGTACGGTCTTGTCCTCGATGGCTTTTTCCACCTTGCCGATGAGCACCGTCATTCTGGGGAATCGCTTCAGGAGTTTGGGTTTGCGGTCTTTGATCATGTGCAGCCAGTCCAGATAGATGCCGTGACACCCGCCAACACAGTAGGGTGTACCCGCATGAATCTTGAGAGGGCTCGGAAATTCCTGGACGGGGTAGTACCCAAAGTCCAGGCCATTCACGAACGTATGCCCCCGCTCCACCGGGAAGTCCCCTAGTATGTCGATCTCCTTGAAGGATGCAGGCCCGTATCCCCGGTCTATGGCTTCCCGGATGTGTTGGATTCTCAACGGGTCCATGTTCAGTAGCCTCGCACAGACTATGTCGTGCGCCACGGCGTTGGTGGATACGACGATCACGCCGAAAGGGATTCCACCCTGGGTCATCTGATTCCCGCCAAAGCAGAACCGGACGCCGTCAGTGACGATGAGGTCCGGGTTGGCCGCTTCCAGGATGTCCACGACTTTGATGGGCAGGTCCTTGTTGTGATGATGGATGCGTTCCCTGCCGTCCACATTGCCGACGTTCAGCTTAAGGGCGCCGGTGTACCCGTGGGCCAGTACGTTGGTCTTGAGCTTGGGCGCGAAGATCAGAAAGTCGCGCTCCGCCATCTCGCGGGCGACGGTGATGTACGCGTGCACGCGCCCCTTGTTCAGGACGACTTTTGTCTGCCGACCTTCCTCCATAGCGCGCAGTTTGACCGAATATTTTTTCGTGAGCTTCCGGTATCCGGCCCAGCGAAACATGCTGGCCGTGGTCACGCCTAGGCCCGACTTTTCCACGATGTCGATCTTTTTCACGTCTTTTCCGTGGGTCTGGACAGTGCGCAAAATGGCCTCTATGACTTCGCTGCGCGTGTAGCCGTCCGTGGCAATTTTTGGGTGGGCCATCACCAGGTTGGGCTTGATGACCACCTTGCCCGATATGGGTTTTTTAAGAGGCACGACCCGGAGCGCCTCGGAAATAACGGCTGTAATGTTGTCCGTATCGTATTCCGGGCATGCTCCCAGATACACGGGGTATTTTTTTGGCATGTTATATCCGTTCGTATTTTATGCTGGTTAGGTATAATAACAGATTTTTCTTAACAAATCAAGCTGAATTTGGGGTGGGGGAGATTGATGGAGTATCATGAATTTTCATCTGAATTCTTATAAAGACCGCTTATTTCGGTGAGGTGGGGGATAATGAATTGTGTATGAATAACATCATTAACGTTCTTTTTCGATAGCACCTTTTGATTTAGCAAATTCTACGAAACCTTCGGGAGCATTGGTTATTCCATAGATATTAGCACCGGTTATATTCGTTATTGTATCCCATCCTGTAATATCTTGTAAGTTCGCTTCTCTGAGGTTTGCTTCCTGCAAGTTCGCTTCCCCAAGGTTGGCTTTCGATAAGTTTGCTTCCCAGAGGAAGGCTCCCTGTAAGTTCGCCAGTATGAGCGTGGCATCCTGTAAGTTCGCAAGATGAAGCTTGGCTTTTTGTAAGTTCGCTTCTATAAGCACGGAATCCTGCAAGTTCGCTTTTGTAAGGCTGGTTTTTTTTAAGTTCGTTTCTATGAGGATGCTTCCTTTTAAATTCACTTGATGGAGTTCAGCTTCCTGTAAGTTCGCTTCCCTTAGGTTGGCTTTCATTAAGGTTGCTTCATCGAGTTCGGCCGTATTTAAGTTAGCTTTATGAAGCATGGCTTCCTGTAAATTAGATCCTATTAGTAAGGCTCCCTGCAAATTCGCTCCCCTGAGGTTGGCCCTATAAAGATTTGTATCACTAAGATCAAGCCTTTGTCCTTCTCTGTCGTAGTCTACATTACGACGTCCGATGACTATAAGCACGGCTTGCACATCGGTTTTAATGCTTGAGCGCGAAGACTCACCCTTTCCATCGGATTTAATTTTTTTAAGTGGTGCATGTTCTCGAACAAAGGCTGTCAGTATTTCCATGATCTGTGGGTGGTCTTTCTTTGAATCTTTTGCAATTCTTTCGAGAGCATAGATACCGCCCAAGCGAACATCGAGGTTCTCGTTACCAAGTTGTTCAACAGCTCTCGTGAAACGCTCGGTTATTTGGCCTTCTTGGGCCACTTCAACATTTCTTTCGGTTGCCCTGATGCGACGCCAGGTAAGCCACAGTCCAATCAGTAAACCAATCCCACCGATAATTTGTGCGATTGTCCTCCGGTAATCATTAATTTGGGTTACAAATTCATTCGGAGTTAATTCTTCTCGAAATGGAGAAACCTGTACTATGGGGACGATCATAAGCAACCAAATCAGAAAAAGACCAACAATTATAATGCGAAGTGCCCACCAGAAATTAATGTTTCTCCATCTGATTTTTCTTGTTATTGATTCGAGATTAATAAATGTCATTTTTTAACTCCCCTGAAGGAGGTATTTTTCGAACCGATTAGTATGA
>CAZTKR010000189.1:0-7390 GCA_964614115.1 uncultured bacterium
CATTCGGATGCAGTTCGCCGATTTTTCGCGGTCATTGCAGTCTGGATGAGGCCAGCATACGGGGCCACCCATTCATCCTCAACCGCTACGAGTTTCTAAAATAGTACTTGATTATAACCCATGGCGCTCTTAATTTGAACGACACAGCAATAGGAATAACAGCGAAAAAAAATGATGCCAGTCCCACATCGTCTAAACCATAGATGCAGAATATCATCAGAGATGCGACAACGAAGAAGCATCATCGTCTATTTCCAAAATATCAAACACCCATAAAAAGGAACCATATGGTGAGAATGAAGAACCTGCTCCTTTACCTGATTCCATTTTCAACGGTTCTCGCGTTCAGCCAGGAATCGGAAAGGATTGTCGGCACGAAAACGATTGAACACGTAAGCCATTTTTTAAAGACGTGGAGGCCCACTCCCTATAACGACGATAAATTCGCTTTGCCCGAATTCCAGCCCCAGGACCTCATTATAGGCCAGGCCGATCCCAACGAAGTGATGACCATCACTGGCTCTTACTTCCTCGACGGCAACCTGACCATCGTGAACAACGGTGTGTTGAACCTAGATGACGCCGACTTCCAAATCAGGGGTGACATCTTCATCATGGGTAGAGGTCAGCTCAACGTGACTGGCGGGACCTTCACCGTGATCCAGGAGTATATTTACGAGCACGACGCCGTTGTCGTAGAAAACGGACGCCTCATATTTTCCGGTATGAAGTTTCAGTCCAGCGGACAGAGCTGGAGCAATGCGTTCACGAATCAGGCCGAATACATACTCGAAGATTCCCAGATATCCGACGGCTTTATTACCACAGGCCTGCTGGAAGAGGCAACGGCCACCATCACCGGAACCAATATACCCGGTGAATTTCTCTGCTTCGGTGAGAACGATGTCACCTTTAACAGATGTGATACGCTGCTGATGTGGCTCGTCCTGCCCGATTCCGGCGTCGTGGAGGCTTCCCTGCCCGATGATTCCCTATTAGTTGACTGGCGGTTTTCTGAGGCCGATCTCAATGTCGAAAACATTCCGTATTCCTTGGAAATCGACTCCTGCACCGGCGTGATGTGGGGGCTCATCTCCATCACGGGTTCCGATGCCACATTCCGGGATACCGAATTCCGCACCATCGGCCTGATGTTCACCGAGCCTGACTCCATAGCCATCAGCGGTATCCACAACGAGTCCAGCCATGTCGACGACCTCGCCGATGTGCCAGACCGCACCCTCCGCCTGATCAACAGCGACGTTCATACGTGGAGCTTTTATCCGTCGGTCAATTCCAACATTTCCATCAACAACTGCGTGTTCGGTGAATTACTGGGTCAGGACAGCGCCAGGGTCTTTATCAACAATTCGGTATGCGACGGAAGCGGCGGTTATCTGGGCGCCTTCCATCAATCCTTTGTCGTCGTCGTAAGTTCTTTCATCCGATCTCAGGTTATCAGTCGGGAAAACGGCGCACTCATCGGGGCCGAATCCGCCTTCTGGGGCACAGAGATCGATGCCGATGAATCGTCCGTGATGTTCCTGGCCAACACGGCCTATCAAACAGAGCCCCAAGCCCATACGTCGGCCATCATCTTCGAAGCCCGACTATCCCCTGTCGAGGGCATGATAGACAGTCGACTTCCCATCCTGGGTACGGCCCGCCTTCTGGCCGGCCCCGAAAGAGACATCGAATTCCTGGGTTACAGGATCGATTATTCGCCCGGTTTTGAAAATCCTGTTTGGAATCCTATCGACGGCTTCCATCCCGATGCCGTCCTGAACGACACACTGGCGTTCTGGAATACGGTCGGCCTGGATCCCGGTGATTACGGTCTTCAGCTCTCCCTGTTCCACAGTCTTGGCGATTCCATCGGCATGAACAGTTATGCCCGCCTCGATGCCCCGGTACCGGTATCGACGGATAGGATGGATCGACCTCTCGCGTTTTCCCTGGGCCAGAATTATCCCAATCCATTCAACGCGACGACCACCATTCCCTTCACGTTGCCTACGAATTCATCTGTTCAAATGCGAATCTTCGACATCCAGGGACGTGAAGTTGCGATGCCAGTCGATACTGAACTTCCGCCGGGGAATCACCGAGTCCTCTTCGATGCCAGACGACTGGCCAGTGGGATTTATGGAATCGTCCTCCAGGCCGGGAACCATCGGTCATCGCAGAAAATGATATTGCTTAAATGAAACACTGCCATCCTTTTCCCACATTTTGAAGTCAAACATAATGTATCATTTGGGGCATTTGCATTCTTATCTCAAAGGAGAGGCGTGGATGTTTAAGAATTATTTCAAAGTCGCCCTAAGAAACATCAAAAAAAACTGGGGTTATTCGATTATCAACATATCCGGTTTGGTCATGGGTATGGCATGTGCCATCTTGATCATGCTCTGGGTGCAGGATGAACTGAGCTTTGATAAATTCCACGAGCATATCGATGACTTGTATATCGTGGGCGCACGCATGTATTTCGGCAACGAAGTGGAGAATTGGGTTTCAACTCCCCCTGCTCTGGGACCGGCATTTAAAGCCGATTATCCAGAAGTCGTGAACTCCGCGCGTTATCGGAGAATTCCTGCTCTCACTTTTCGGCATGAGGATAAAATGTTCACAGAAAGGATTCATGCGGCCGACCCATCCTTCCTGGAGATGTTTACTTTCCCCCTGAAGCTGGGTGATAAAATGACGGCCTTGTCCGGTAACCACTCCATCGTCCTTACGGAGAGTATCGCTAAAAAATATTTCGGGGATGAAAATCCGTTGGGGAGAATCATACGCATTGAGGACAGGTATGATTTTGTGGTTACGGGCATTCTGGAAGACATTCCCGGAAATTCATTCCTGCAATTCGAAGTACTGGTACCCATGGCCTTTTGTGAGGAATGGTACCAAAACGACCGCTACCTGGATATTTGGGATAATTATTCGTTTCGGACGTTCGTACAGCTTAAGGAGGGCATTCCCTTTGAAGCGTTCAGTGAGAAGATCACCCATCGCATTACTCAGGAAACCGGCAGGAAGTTCAGCGAACCGTACCTCAGGCCGTTCTCGAGCCTCCACTTGCACTGGCTGGGATTTGACGGCGGAAGCATCCAGCAGGTTCGCATGTTCACGATGATCGCCGTATTCGTTCTGTTCGTCGCCTGCGTCAATTTCATGAATCTGACAACGGCCCGTTCGGCCAACCGGGCCAAAGAAATCGGGCTGCGTAAAGTAGTGGGCGCCTTGAGAATCAACCTGATCAAACAATTCTACGGCGAATCCATCCTGTTATCCTTCTTATCTCTATTTGTAGCTTTGATTCTTGTCTATGGTTTGCTTCCATTTTATAATACCCTTGCAGGCAAGACCTTGTCTCTCGATTTTCTCAACAATCCGATATTGATCCCCTGCCTGCTGGGTATCGCTCTTTTCACGGGTCTATTGGCAGGCAGCTATCCGTCACTCTTCATGGCCTCGTTTCAACCGTCCTGCATACTCAAGGGATCGATCCGAGGAGGCTCCAAGAGCGCACGGTTTAGACAAATTCTTGTGGTCATCCAGTTTGCACTTTCCATTGCTTTGATGTCGGGAACGGTCATCGTCTCCAAGCAACTGCAGTATATGCAGGACAAAGATTTGGGATTTGATAAGGAACATCTTCTGTATATGCCCTTAAAAGGGACGTTGGCACAGAACATGGAACCGGCAAAACAGGCGATGCTGCAGAATCGCGATGTCCTATCCGTTTCGTTGGTCTCATATCTGCCCACCGGGCTTTACAACAACAACGTCGGCTGGAACTGGGAGGGAAAGGATACCGATGCCGATCCTCTGGTTTCAAAAGCTTACGTCGATTTCGACCTGCTGGAAACCTTTGGAATGGAAATGGCCCAGGGGAATTACTTCTCTAAGGAATTCATTTCCGGCCCCACGCAGTCGGGTGGAAAGATCATTATCAACGAGACGTTCGCAAACATAACGAAACTGAAGAATCCCGTGGGAGCACAAATTTCCTGTTGGAGTGACCATTGGACTGTGATGGGAGTGATCAAGGATTTTCATTTCAAGCCCCTGTACCAACAGATTGAGCCTCTGGTTTTGTTTTATGATCCCGGCCGCTTTCAATACATGTTTATACGAATCCGTACTGATCGGATTTTTAAGACCATGGAAAATATAAAGACCATTCATCATAAATTCAATCCCGCGTTTCCGTTTGATTATCGTTTCATCGATGATGATTTTGACAGACTGTACCGGGCAGAGCACAGAACAGGATCGCTGATCCGGACTTTTACGGTGTTGGCTATTCTAATCTCCTGTCTGGGTCTTTTTGGACTGGCGGCCTTCATGGCGGAACAGCGTACCAAGGAGATCGGGGTGCGTAAGGTTCTGGGCGCGTCGGCGCGGGAAATTATACTCCTGTTATCCACAGAATTCACGAAATGGGTGCTTCTGGCCAATGTCATTGCCTGGCCGTTGGCTTATTTTTCCATGAAACACTGGCTGCAGAATTTTGCTTACCGCATCAATTTGGGACTGGGGAGCTTTGTGATGGCTTCTGTGCTGACATTGGGGATAGCTTCTCTCACCGTGAGCATACAGGCTGTACGGGCGGCTCAGACACGTCCGGCGGATGCGTTGAAGTATGAATAAGGGGATGAATCGGCACGGCTTGCCAAGTTGTGTTTGCCGATAACTGCCATTTCCCTGCGGAAGGAGTTAAAACGTCATAAAATCGATCCGAGGGAATCGTCCTGGAGGTCGAGTCCGGCCGAAGTGATTAATAACCAGTAAATCGAGAAGTATGCCTATCGAATTGTCGCATGTATCCGGCCCGAATGGATGATCTTACCCTGTGAATCGGCAAGAATTATACAATATGAACCTTTTCGTGTAACCTGGGACGCCTTGCCGCACTCTTATTTTCTCAATCGCTTCTGCACTGCTTCACTCTGGAGTTCTTTGATAGCATCCGCGGCAATCCACCGAGCCGATTTGGAATCAATTTGCCGGATTTCTTCTGCCAATTTGAGGGCAGCCTTGTTCAGATTGATATTGCGCTTGCCGATGTTTCTCAGTGCCCAGCTGACGGCCTTTTTCACAAAGTTTCGTTCATCCGTCGATCCGCGCTTGATGATGGGAAGACAGTCGATGAATTTTTGGTCGTCTAATTCCTTGCCGTGCCATGCCAGGCAGGCGATGAGAGCGTAGGCGGTTCTCTTGACAAACTCCTCTTCTCGCCCGGACCAGTCGAGGATTTTCTTCCATGCCAGGGGCGTTTTTTCGAAAAGGTTCATGCATACCTGGTCACAGACGTCCCAGGAGTTGATGTCCTTTACCCACTCCTCCATCTGCTCCTCGGTCAGTCGCTCCGGCTCACCGACCATGGCGGCCACGATGCGGGCTTCGGGGAAGCCCGTCTTCCATAAAGCGATGGCCAGCGCGTGATCCCTTCCTGTTTCCTTTGCGATTTTCCGCATGTCAGGGACCGATACGCCCAGCCGTTTTTCTGCTGTCATTCCATACCGGGCCATGCCTTCCACCTGATCGGGCCTGGCCTTGGCTTTGAGTTTTTCCAGGACGTCTTCCACAGATGCCATGTGTCATCTCCGGTTTTATTCAGTGCAGAATGGGATGTTCCCTTCACTCGGTCGCAGCCGGATGCCTCTACGGCCTGTAGAATCATTCACAGTAAATCTTGACCTTTTCTTCACCCTCCACTTCGACCTGCAGGTCGTTGAGGTTCATGATGATCTCCTCAAGGTCTTCGGGTTTCATTTTATCGAAATCCACGTCGATCCCTTTTTCTTTGAGGGCCTCGTCGACCTTTTCCTGGGCATGCTTCGGGATGAATGCCGCCCATTTCAGACCCGCGCGAATGAGGTTCATGGGAACACGGATGTTCACGCGGTCACTGTTTTTACTGTCGGGTGCGGGCTCCACCAGCACTCTGAGGTACTTGGGTTTGCTGGCTGAATATGACGGCTTGGTGGACGCTGCCTCCGCATCCTCAGATACGGCCGTCAGAAGCCTTTCTGCCTCGTCTACGGTGACCTTGCCCGCGGCCAACATTTCCAGAATCTTACGTTTCTCTTCACTCATGGTATCCTCCTCGATATTCTCATTTTTCATGATGATGTTTACCATTCTTCACTATTGGGATCCCTTTTGCTCGTACCGTTTTATCTTGTCCGCTACGTCTTTCCCGGCATCCGTAAGCATGAGGGAATAAGGATGTCTCGAATCCAACTATACCGGCAAACACATCCAGGAATGAGATGAACTCCGGCCGTCCATTCTCACATTCCTCTCGTATGAGTCCATCCTCTTGATTTTCATTATAAGTTGACACGCTGTCTCCTGATGATCGATCAAATGAATTCCATGTATATCTTGTCATCTCTGTGCTCCACGTCGATGACGAGTCCCTGCAAGTTCCACAATACGGCAAAGAGCATGGGATAGAACCGGATCAGCATGGCTTTGTATCTCATCGGCCATGTGACGACAACCGCTATAAAGAGAAACGGCAGCAAAAGGAGGAGGATGGCCAGCAAGATGGGCCAGGCCAGAAACAGGGGCAGGTAAAGCGTCAGTGATGGCCTGTCCTGCCTCGGTATTTTCGTCTTAATCAACAGCGGTATCATATCCCCTCCTCAGTTGTTTTTCAGCCTCGTCCACACCGATCTCCCCGCGTTCCAGCCGAGCGAGTATATCGGCCTTGGACGAAGGTGGATTGATTTCCACGAATTCCAGGGTTTGGGCGATGCGGTTCAGTCGGTTCTTGACCGTCGGGTAGCTGATACCGAACAAGGCCTCCATTTCCTTGATGGAGCCGTGGCAGCGAATGAAAGCGATGACGAACATCTGATCCTCGATGGTCAACCGGGATAAGGCGGGTAGCTCGAATTCGCCTTCGATGGCGATTCCCTTCTTGACCAGCCGAGCCCGCTCGACGATGATTTCTTCGCCTTTCGTGAGCCGGGTGAGTTCCTGCCAATCGTGTTTCATCGTTCGTCCTTTCTTTAATCCTCTTGTCTTAATATACGGATAAAATATTAAAAAGTTCAAGTAAAAAATTAAAAAAATTAAAAAAAATAGTATTAAAAATTAAATAAATGCATTAATGCCCATCTCAAACTTAAAGATTCTATTCGGTTTACTTCTGTTATTTTTCCACCTGCAACACGATTTATCCTGTGTTCGTTTTATACAGGCAGCGATGAAATTTTGTACTTGACACTGAGGATTTCGAATCATCTATATCGTGTCGTTTTGTACAATTATGGAATACATCTGATTGACGGTTACATCGATTATCAGGCAATGACTTTATCCGAAAAAGTGCATGTAGCCTAAAATTGCCTTCAAATTCGTTCCGATC
>CAZTKR010000190.1:0-7367 GCA_964614115.1 uncultured bacterium
AAATTAGCATTTTATACTTGTGATTTTGGTAAAATTCAATTATATTGTGCGCTCTTTAAGATAGATAAAAATGGAGTACGAACATCAGGATTACATCTATGATCATACATATCGAAAACATGCGCAACATCGGGATAAGCGCTCATATCGATTCAGGAAAGACCACGTTAACAGAACGCATCTTGTTCTACACGAAAAAGATACATGCCATACACGAAGTCAAAGAGGGTGCCGGTGCCAAGATGGATTCTATGGAACTCGAACGGGAGCGCGGTATCACCATCTCCTCGGCGTCCACCAATGTCACGTGGAATGATCATTCCATCAACATCATCGACACACCCGGTCATGTCGATTTCACCGTGGAAGTCGAACGCTCCCTCCGGGTCCTGGATGGAGCCGTTCTCGTACTCTGCGCCGTCGGCGGCGTACAGTCCCAGTCCATCACCGTCGACCGGCAGATGAGCCGGTATAAAATCCCCCGCATCGCCTTTGTCAATAAGTGCGACCGCATCGGAGCGGACCCGCAGCACGTGACCCAGCAGTTAAGGGATAAACTCCATCACAATGCCGTCCTCATGCAGCTCCCCATCGGACTGGAGGCCGAATTCAAGGGAATCATCGATCTCATCCAGATGAAAGCGACCTATTTTGAAGGGCCCAACGGAGAGATCGTTCGCCAAGAGTCCATTCCCTCCAATCTGATGGATCTGGCGTCGGAAAAACGCGACATCATGCTCGATGCCGTATCGATGTTCAGCGACGCCTTGATGGAAGCCTGTCTCGAAAATCGTGTCACACCCGACCTGGTCTACGATGCCGTTCGAACAGGCACGCTTTCCCGGGAGCTGATCCCGGTTTTCATCGGCTCTGCCTTCAAGAACAAGGGCGTACAACCCCTGATGGACGCTGTGGTTCGCTACCTGCCTTCCCCCTTGGATGTAGAGAACACGGCTCAGGACCTGGATCGGGATGGAGCCGAGGTGAAGCTTCGGGCTAAGTCCCAAGCGCCTCTCGTGCTCCTGGCCTTCAAGCTCGATGACACGCGTTATGGCCAGTTGACATACGTTCGGATTTACCAGGGAAGCCTGAAAAAGGGTGATGAAATCGTGAACACCCGCACAGGAAAAACCGTTCGCATTGGACGATTGATCCGCATGCATGCCGACGAAATGGAGGATATCACCCAAACCGGTGCCGGAGATATCGTGGCTCTATTCGGAATCGACTGCGTTTCCGGAGATACATTTACGACGGAAGGCCTGAATGTTACGATGATCTCCATGCATGTGCCCAGGCCGGTCATCTCGCTGTCGTTGAAACCAGAAGATAATAAATCGGCGGAAAGCATGGCCAAAGCATTAAACCGATTTACCAAAGAAGATCCGACCTTCCAGACCTACGTGGATCCAGAGACCAACGATACCATCATCCGGGGCATGGGCGAACTCCATCTGGACGTCTACTTGGAACGCATGCGCCGGGAATACAAAGTGGCTCTGGAAACAGGAACTCCGCAAGTGGCTTACCGGGAGAGCATCTCACAAACGGCCACATTCAATTATATCCATAAGAAACAAACCGGTGGCGCCGGACAATACGGACGCGTGGCTGGAATCATCGAACCCGACCACAAGACCGATTTCGACTTCGTCGATGAAATCAAGGGTGGGGCGATCCCGTCCGAATTCATTCCGGCCTGCAGGAAGGGATTTGAGGCTTGTATGGAAAAGGGAACCCTCATCGGCTTCCCCATCGTCGGTTTAAGGATCACCCTCAACGATGGCAACTCCCACACGGTTGATTCCTCGGAGATGGCGTTCCGACAGGCAGCCATCGGTGCCTTCCGGGAGGCATACCACAAATGTAAGCCCATTATTCTCGAACCCATCATGCGTGTGGGTGTGGAGTGTCCTGCAGAATTTCAGGGAAGCGTGCTGGGAACCTTGAACCAGCGGAGAGGAACCATCATCAGTGTCTCCGAAGACCGTGGCTTTACGGTTATCGAATCCGAGGTGCCGCTGAGCGAAATGTTTGGTTATTCCACAGTCCTCAGATCGGCAACGCAGGGCAAGGCCGAATTCACGATGGAATTCGCACATTATTCCAAAGTACCGGAATCGATTGCCGACGGGTTGAAAAAACAGTATGCGGAAAAATAACCATACGGGGCCAAAGGCGAAGAACAACATGATCTGGATACGTCCTGTAATCGATGGTCCCTCTTCCGTCGTCAGGAGTCCAACAAAAAAATTAGCCACCCTGTAAAAAAACGACAATAAAAGAGGAATTTGTCCATGTTAAAAAAAGAGCTCACCGAACGCAGTCCCATTCGGATTTTCGAGAAATCCATCCATGGCGGCCTGGGCAAGGGCAACCTCGGGGTCTTCATGGCACGGAAAGGCGTGGGTAAGACAGCATGCCTCGTCCACGTAAGCATCGATAAACTCCTGCGACACCAGAAAGTCCTCCATATTTCATTTACCGAGGACCCCCGCCATATCGAAAACTGGTATGAGCAGGTCTTCAGCGAAATCGCCGATGCCTTCAAACTCGAAAATGTCATGGACGATCACGACCACATCATACAGAACCGCATGATACTCCATTTCAGACAAGCTGATGTGACGTTGGAACACGTTGCACAAAGCATAGACCGGTTATGCGGGGGTACGGATTTCTGTCCAGAGATCGTGATCGTCGACGGTTTCTCGTTCTACGACCGTTCGGAAAAAGACTTCCTGCACTGGAAAAAACTGGCCGAAGACCTCGACGCAGCCATCTGGTTCTCGGCGACCCTGCACCGGGAGAAGCTCCAGTTCGATGCCCACGGAGTGCCATACCCGGTCAACCGGTTTCCCGATTTATTCGCGGTTATCATCATGCTGGAGCCTTCGAACGAGGTCATCGATCTGAAACTACTCAAGGATCATGACGCCAAAGACCTTGAAAAAATCGCATTGAAGCTCGATCCCAACACCATGCTCATGGTCGATCGTGGCCCTTAATCGATAAAGAAAGGCCTCATCCATAACGACAGGACAAGGCCTCTTCAAAATCGCATGTTAGGTCTGCCCTGCATCAAGAATACATTCAACCTGACAGGACGATTTTTTTTATCTCACCCGTTTTACTCAAGCACCACCATCTTCCTCACCGCACTGAACTCGCCCATACGGATTTTATAGAAATACACGCCGGATGTGAGAGCCGAACTGTTCAGACTCACTCGGTATGACCCCGCCGTATACTCACGATCCAGGACATGGAGAACCTCACGGCCCATCAAGTCATAAACCCGGAGAATCACGCGACAGGGCGATTTTACCTGAAACGGGATAACCGTCTCTGCGTTGAACGGGTTTGGATAGTTATGGCCTAAAGAAAACGATTCCGGAGTCTGTAACATGGGCACCGGTATCGCCGTCGGCGGTGAACCAGCGATGCGTCGGCCCAAAACATCCGATGCGAGTCCTTGACCGACATCCTCGAACGTGTATACGAGGAAAAACTCGTTCCTGGCCATGCTGTGGGCCATGCCCACAAGACTGCCTTCATAATTCGCCGTGGCATCAACAGGTATGTTGGTACTGGGATCGACGGGGCCCGATCGATCTCCGTTCAGCAAGATCAACTGGTTTTCTGCATTCACCCACAGACGCTGGCAATACAGATCATGCTCCGTGGAGTTCGGATCCCGACCGTCGCCCCACCCTGCCAAGAACTCGTTGTCCTGTGTACTATAAGCGATATCCGATGCACGCTGACTGCCGGCTGCCGAGCTCACGGCCTGGTTGTATCTGGTAAACGTGCTGGTACTGCCCTGCTGATCCAGGAGATAGGCCACATAAGTGAGCCCTTCGAGGATAAAACCCACACGCTGTCCGTACACGTCATCTCCAGCACCCGCTCCCGTCTCGGTATTCCAAATGACCATGCATTCACACGACCCGTCTTCCCGGACACGCTTGCCGAAATCCGCGACGTACTCGTTGTTAAAATGGACCCGTGGCTGCATACCATCCGGGGTTAAGTTCGTCGCATCGGAAAGCGTCATCGGAGGGCTTGGATCCGTCGTACCTTCCCGACTGACGAGTTGGCCCAAGGCATTGACGCGCCGACCCAGCACTTGACATACACCCCCCCTGCCATAGACCACGAACCATTCGTTGGTCCGACTGCTGTAGGAGATATCCGGTACTCCTTCGTTAAAGTCGATGTTGTTCTCGATGGCAAAATTGACGGTTGGATCAGGCGGGGCCGGGGGACCGAGGAGAGTCCCCTGTGCACTGACGATCTGTCCGTAAATATCGCTGGTCATGTTCCTGTGATCTTCCCAGACCGCAAGATAAACGCTCTCCCGAAAATTAAACGCCACCGAGGGTGCGTAGATGCCCCCATCGTTCGTACAGATGGAAAAACTGCCGTCTGCTTCGGAATTAGTAACAGGGATGATACTTCCGTCACTCCCCACAAAGATACCATAAATGTCACCTAGTTGATTGTTCCGATAATCTTCGAACACGATGAGATAACGATCCAGATCGGGATCATAATCCAGGTGAGGCCAAAACTGATCCGTAGCGACTTGGCAGATGGCAAAATTGTCGCCGCGTAACGTTCCATCGGCACTGACAAACTGTCCCCACAAGTCAGATCCCGTGGTTGCAGAATTCCGGTAGTCTTCCCAGACCACCAGGTATTCATCGGCCACGGGATTGCAGGCCACCTGGGGCCATCCCTGCATGCCATCCGCCGTGCAAACGTTCACAACAGGATCGAGCACCTGGGCACCAAGAATCACTGCCCAGAATACGGCAAAGGCACACACGAGGTAATAGACTCCTTTATTTCGCATCATTCCTCCTATTGATGACGGTTTATCGGTAAAGCATACGGCCCCATCCCGGTGCTCTAGAATGGGGCCACACTATCCACTCATCAAAACAGTATGGTATTGACGACCGAATCCGCTCAGATTTTGCTCAGCGCATCAGCACCATTTTTTCTGTAGCTGTATACGTACCCGCTTCCAGACGGTAAAAATAGACGCCTGAGCTCACTTCCACGCCCGAGCCGTCCCGGCCATTCCAGGTTACCTGGTACGTTCCGGCAGCCATATCCTGATCCACGAGTGTCACAATCTCCCGTCCCATCATGTCGAACACTCGGATAACGGCCCTCTCCGATGAGGGCAGCCGGAATTCGATGGTCGTGATCGGGTTGAACGGATTGGGATAATTCTGGGAGAGCATAAACGCATCGGGCACCAGGGCTGTGGGTATCCGCTCGACAGAAGCCGGCGGCGTTCCTGCATAGAATGCGCCGTACACGTCTATATTCGTATTGGTGGCAGGCATATCGTATTCATACGCCACAAGATACTCGTTCTCCATCATCCCATGGGCCGGTGCCGGATAGGACATGTTCCCCTCATCAGGAGATCGGGTGGCTGCGATGGGTATGTTCGCCGTTCTGTCTGTCACGGAATTTCCGTCATGATCCAGCCAGACCAGCGAGGAGTCCGTGGGATCCAAAAAGAGGCGCTGGGCATAGATATCAGCCTCCGGTACCGGTTCTTGAGAACCGTCCCATGCCGTTGCCCGCCAGTCGTTCCACACCACGAAGTATTCGCCGTTATTCTGATTATACGTCAGGTCGTTCCAGCTCTGGTAGTAGGCGTTGGTCGTGACCGGGTCGTTCTCCTCGGGGAACCATCCCGGGAATGGCATCCAGTCCCCCAACGTATCCAGCAAAACCGCCGTGAACAAGCTGTCGGCAACCAGGTCCGGCTTGAGCCCCATCCGGACAGCCGTCGTATCCGGAAAATAGGCCACGCGCTGGCAGTAGATGTCTGGCTTGTCTCCCCTGAAGTCCGTCCACACGATGAGGAATTCGGGAATAGGGTACGTATACATGCGGTTGCTCTTCCCAAACGGCGACCAGTAGGCGTTGCTGTTCACATGGGGACTGCCCTGGTCTGCATCCACCCAGCATCCTGCCGCAAACTCCGGGAACCACGGGGCTCCGCCCAAAACGTTGGGTTTGAACTCAATTATGTCGGTCAGATGATCGGGCACTTCGCCGAATGTATCCAGGAGCATACCGTCCACGCCGCGAAGCCTGACAGCCCATATGGAGTAGTATCCCAACCACGATCTCATGAAGACCACCAGCCATTCATCCAGCAGTGGGTCTTCGCCGCCGTGGTAGGCAATATCCGGATGTTCTTCCCAGTGCATGTCATCCCATCCGACCCCTCGAGAAACAGCATAGTTTATGTGCGTGGCAGGGGATTCGGCCGGCATTTCTACGGGTAAAAGAAGATCCGCATTCCAGTTGAGACGCTGGGCATAAATATCGGCACCGCTGGGTCCTGACATATAACGATTATCTCGCCAGACCACGACATACGTGTTGTGCGTATAATTGTGTGCGATTTTGGGTGTAAGTTGGCACATGGAAGCGTCGCATACAACGAACGTTCCGTCGGGTGCAGACCTGGGCGATATGATCACCGTACCGTCGTTGGCGAGTCGAATCCCGTAGATATCGGTGCCTGCATCAGACACATTCTCCCAGACCACCATGTACTCGTCGCGGATTCGGTTATAATCCACCGCAGGATACATCTGGTTTGAAGGGCCGCTGCACACGATAAACTCAGCGCCAGCGAACGAGCCGTCGGCATTCACGATACGCCCATAAATATCGGGGTTCCCGTTCCTGTCATCCTCCCAAACGACGATGAACTGATCCTGGATGATGTTGTACGCCGATGCTGTATGTATTTCGTTGTGGGTCATCTCACTGATAGGGAAAGTCTGTCCTCGCCCGTTTTGACTCATGGCACTCATCGTACCGAGAACAAAACAGACAGAGAGTGTAATTATTATGATGTTACCAAGTTTCATCGTCCCCTCCTTAATTCGATAGATTTAGACTTCTTCAATGATTTTCGAATAACGTAAAATCACCTCCCTTCGAGCGGAAACAATTCCGTCTTGAAAATTATTTCGATTTATAAACGAACAACTCTTGATCGAATTATTCACGCATGTTCCTGAGGAGAATGGATTCGTGTGTCCGGAGGATCGACAACACGTTACATATTCGGTAATACAGGATCATTCTAAATCCGACCTGCAATCTCCGATAGATGATCTGAAGGAATGTAATTTAAGTGTAAAAATAAATTTATCAAAAATCAAGAAGAAAATCCGAATACCCAAAAAAGGCCGATACTTCAGTTGACATAAACAAAGCGTCCCTTATTTTCGCTTTTCAAGGATAGAATGGTCGAGCATGGATAAGCCGTTCTCTTCAACGAAGATGGCAGACACACATGGGATATTTCCTGCACGATG
>CAZTKR010000191.1:0-7340 GCA_964614115.1 uncultured bacterium
GGATACGATTCTCGGCTGGTCGCACGGTGAGGTATTAAAGCCGGAGACCGTCAATTATCGGTCCTACAAGCCGGAAAAAGACGGGCTGTTCTGCGAGAAGATATTCGGTCCGGTCAAGGATTATGAATGTCACTGCGGAAAGTACAAGCGCATTCGATATAAGGGTATTATTTGTGATCGCTGCGGTGTGGAGGTGACGACGAAGTCTGTTAGGCGGGAGCGTATGGGACATATCACACTGGCCGTGCCCGTCGTCCATATTTGGTATTTCCGTTCTATTCCGTCGAAGATCGGTTATATTTTGGGCATATCAACCAGTGATTTAGAGAAGGTCATCTATTACGAATCGTATGTCGTGATCGACCCAGGCGAAACGGGATTGAAGCCTAACCAACTACTCTCGGAAGAGGAGTATCTCCAAATTCTCGAAGAACAACAGGGACAGCAGGTTGCCGAGGATGAGCAAGACCTGGAAGAGGACAATCATCCATTTGTGGCCAAGATGGGAGGCGAAGCGATACGCGAGCTTCTCCGGACGATCGACATCGAAGATCTCTCCAGGGAACTGAGGGTGCAGGTAAGGGCGGATGTTTCAGCACAGACCAAGCGCGACGCATTGAAGAGACTGGGCGTCATCGAGTCATTTCGTAAGACAGAAAGTGGCAAACCCAATAAGCCCGAATGGATGGTCATGTCTGTGATACCCGTGATCCCGCCCGAGCTTCGTCCTCTGGTCCCTCTGGAAGGCGGGCGATTTGCCACATCAGACCTGAACGATCTATACAGAAGGGTGATTATTCGTAATAACCGGCTGAAGAAGCTGTTGGAGATCCGGGCTCCCGAGGTTATCTTGCGGAACGAGAAGCGCATGCTCCAGGAAGCCGTTGATTCGCTGTTCAACAACGGCAAACGAAGAGCTGCGGTGCGGGGAGAGGGAAACCGTCCCCTGAAGTCCCTGTCGGATATGCTCAAAGGCAAACAGGGCCGTTTTCGACAGAACCTGCTGGGAAAACGGATCGATTATTCCGGTCGTTCCGTGATTGTCGTGGGTCCTGAATTGAAGATGGATCAGTGCGGCCTGCCCAAGGAGATGGCCCTGGAACTGTTCAAGCCGTTCATCATCCGGCAATTGGTAGAACGAAGCATCGTCAAGACGGTTAAGTCTGCCAAGAAACTGGTAGAAAGGCGCGATGAGGAAGTGTGGGATATCCTGGAGGAGATCATCGATGACCATCCCGTCTTGCTGAATCGAGCTCCCACGCTTCATCGCCTGGGAATACAGGCGTTTCAGCCCCTCCTGGTCGAAGGGAAGGCGATATCCATACATCCGTTGGTATGCGCGGCGTTTAACGCTGATTTTGACGGAGATCAGATGGCGGTGCATGTGCCTCTGTCGGCAGAAGCTCAGATGGAAGCCCGGATTTTGATGCTTTCCAGTCATAATATTCTGTCCCCTGCCAATGGCCGTCCGCTGGCGATTCCTAGCCAGGATATCGTCCTGGGTTGCTATTATCTAACCAAAGCAATGAAGGGAGACCTGGGAGAAGGGAAGGCGTTCTACGATGCAGAAGAAGTCCTGATTGCCTATAACGATGAGAAAGTCGGGCTTCATGCCAGGATCAAAGTTCGCCTGGATGATAAGATCATAGAGACGACCACAGGAAGGGTCATTTTCAACCAGGTCGTACCCAAAGAACTGGGCTTTCTGAACGAACTTCTCACGAAGAAACGAATAGAGAATATCGTCGCGGAAGCCTATAAATATGTGGGTAATCGCCGAACCGTCCAGTTTTTAGACGACCTGAAGGATTTGGGCTTTTATTATGCGATGAAGGCGGGCATCACCATCGGTCTGGATGATGTGATTATCCCAGACGAAAAGGAGAAACTCGTAAAAAAATCCAATGGAGAAGTGGATTACATCCGATCCCTCTACGAGAAAGGGGTCATCACCGACGGTGAGCGGTATAACAAAGTAATCGATGTGTGGACCCGTACGACGAATCAGGTTGCCGAGCATCTTTTTAATCATTTAAAACAGTCGATGAGCGGATTCAATCCGGTGTTCATGATGGCCGATTCCGGAGCAAGGGGAAGCAAGGAACAGATTCGTCAGCTGGCCGGCATGCGCGGCCTGATGGCCAAACCCCAGAAGAAACTGACAGGAGGCACAGGAGAAATCATCGAGTCGCCCATCACGGCAAATTTCCGGGAAGGGCTGTCCGTTCTCGAATACTTCATCTCCACACACGGAGCTCGGAAGGGACTGGCAGATACGGCGCTGAAGACAGCGGATGCGGGGTATCTGACCCGAAGGCTGGTGGATGTGGCCCAGGATGTGGTGGTTAACATCAAAGACTGTGGAACCATCATGGGGCTCCACGTCGGGGATCTCAAAGAAGGCGAGGAAATCATCGAACCTTTGAGGGATCGTATCCTGGGGCGTGTGACTTCCGAGGATGTTTACGATCCTGAAAGCGGCGAGATACTCGTCGAGGCCGGGATGCTTATCGAAGAGGAAACGGCGGACCTGATTGTCTCCAAAGGAATCGATACAGTGGGCATACGGTCTGTGCTCACGTGTGAAGCAGACCGCGGCGTATGTGTCAAATGTTATGGCCGGAATCTGGCGACAGGACAGATCGTGAATGTCGGTGAAGCTGTGGGTGTCATGGCAGCGCAATCCATCGGTGAACCGGGGACCCAGCTCACACTGCGTACCTTCCATATCGGCGGAACGGCCAGCCGAATTGCTGCCGAATCGGAGGTAGTCTCCAAGGGAGAGGGTGTTGTCAAGTATGAAAATGTCCACACCGTGGAACAACCCGGCGGTGAGATTATAGCCATCAGGCGAAACGGTCAGCTTAAAGTCATCGACGATGACAATCGGATTATCTCAAGATTCACCGTCCCGTATGGTGCGCACATTCTGGTAAAGGATGGGCAAGAAGTGAATAGAGGTGAAGTGCTGTTTCGTTGGGATCCGTATTCCGATACCATCCTATCCAACACGAACGGAAGAGTACAATTCGCGGATATCATCGAGAATGAGACGTACCGGGAAGAGGTGGATGAGGCCACCGGGCAGCGGCAGATGGTCATTATCGAATCGAAAAATAGAGATTTAAGTCCCCATATCCTCGTAGTCGACGATGAAGGCAATAAGCTGGGATCTTACATCGTACCAACCCGGGCACACCTTCGTGTAAAAGACGGAGAAGAGATGAAGGCCGGGGATGTACTGGTGAAGATTCCTCGTGAGATCAGTAAAACGCGCGACATTACTGGAGGACTGCCCAGAGTCGCGGAATTGTTTGAGGCCCGCCGACCCAAGGGTCCGGCCATTGTCAGTGAAATCGATGGTATCGTCAAGTTTGGCCCGGTAAAACGTGGTGTGCGGAAGATTGTGGTATCCTCCATGGACGGCAGGGATAAGCGTTCGTACCTTATTCCTTACGGTAAACATCTCTTGGTCCATGAGGGGGATATCGTCCAGGCCGGGGAGAAACTGTCGGAAGGCTCCGTCGTTCCCCATGACATCCTGGCAATCCTGGGCGCCAACAAGGTTCAGGAGTACCTGGTAAACGAGATTCAGGAGGTCTACCGACTTCAGGGTGTGCGTATCAACGATAAACATATCGAAGTGATCGTCCGACAGATGCTCCGTAAAGTACGGGTGGAAGACCCGGGGGACACCGAGTTTTTAGAGAACGAAGAGGTGGACCGGCTGAATTTCTTGCGTGTGAACGACAGTGTTTTGAATAAAGTGGTTATCGAGAATCCCGGGAATTCGAAATTTAAAACCGGTGATGTCGTCGATAAAGTGCGGGTAAACATGGTGAACGAAAAGCTGGAAC
Source organism: uncultured bacterium (assembly GCA_964614115.1). Taxonomy (GTDB): domain Bacteria; phylum Zhuqueibacterota; class QNDG01; order QNDG01; family DSAB01; genus CAZTKR01. Next base: position 3,858 of record CAZTKR010000191.1, read on the forward strand.
AGAACGGGAAGGAAGTAGCCACGTTTCAACCTGCCAAGCCGGCCACGTTCCATCCGCTGCTGTTGGGAATCACAAAAGCGGCTCTGGGAACGGACTCTGTTTTTTCGGCAGCGTCGTTCCAGGAAACAACCCGGGTATTGACCAACGCGGCCATCAAGGGTAGGGTCGATAATCTGGACGGCTTAAAAGAGAATGTGATCATAGGACACCTGATTCCAGCCGGTACGGGTCTTAAACGATTTGATAAGATAAGGGTTTGGGTGGAAGCGGATGACGGCATGACAGAGATCGTGCCCGATGAGGCTGTGGAAGAACCATTGACTAAGTAAAACGCTATCAACACAAGGAGGAATTTTTGCCAACTCTGAACCAATTGGTACGCAAGGGACGCAAGACCGTAACCCACAAAACCAAGGCTCCGGCGTTGCGGAATTCTCCTCAGAAAAGAGGTGTATGCACCAGGGTCTACACCACGACTCCCAAGAAGCCCAATTCGGCGCTTCGCAAGGTGGCCAGGGTGCGTTTGACCAACGGATTCGAAGTCACCGCTTATATCCCTGGTGAGGGGCATAACCTTCAAGAGCACTCTATCGTCCTCATTCGAGGAGGAAGGGTGAAAGACCTGCCGGGCGTAAGGTATCATATCGTGCGAGGCACGTATGATACCAGCGGTGTGGAAGATCGAGCGTGGGGGCGATCGAAATACGGCGTGAAGAAAAAGAAATGAGGGGAGTGTTTTAGATGCCGAGACGGAGAAGAGTCCCCAAGCGTGTCGTATTGCCGGATCCGGTATACCACAGCCAAGTGGTTACCAAATTTATCAACGGCCTGATGCGAAGGGGGAAACGCAGCCTGGCAGAGAACATCTTTTATTCTGCTATGGAGATCATCGAAGAACGTACGGGTAATAAAGGAATCGATGTATTTGGTAAAGCCTTGGACAATGTCAAGCCCGTTTTAGAGGTTCGATCACGGCGTGTCGGTGGTGCCACCTATCAGGTGCCCGTCGAGATTCGGTCGGATCGTCGCCAGGCCCTCGCCTTTCGATGGATCATCGGGTATGCGAAAGACAGACCCGAAAAAACGATGGCCGAGAGGCTGGCATCGGAGTTCATCGCTGCATCCAATGGCGAAGGAGCGTCCATGAAGAAAAAGGACGATACCCATCGCATGGCCGAGGCGAACAAGGCGTTTGCCCATTTCCGGTGGTAAGCATGGGATTCGATATATCAGGTTTTATCCTTGTGAGGTGTCAACACATATCCATGGCGTTTAGGGTGATGTTCAACAGAATGGATGGATTCATAGAATAGTTTGAGTTATAAGTAAGATGCCGAGAAAGTATTCGTTAGAACATACGCGGAATATAGGGATCATGGCCCACATCGATGCGGGCAAGACCACGACGACAGAGAGGATCCTGTTTTATACGGGTAAAGTCCACCGCATGGGTGAAGTACACGATGGCGCGGCTACTATGGACTGGATGGAGCAGGAGAAAGAACGGGGTATCACGATTACATCGGCCGCCACCACCTGTTTCTGGCGAGATCACCGCATAAACATCATCGATACTCCGGGGCATGTCGACTTTACAGTCGAGGTTGAGCGATCGCTTCGTGTGCTGGATGGGGCTGTGGCCATATTCTGCGGTGTAGGGGGTGTGGAGCCCCAGTCGGAAACGGTTTGGCGGCAGGCCGATAAATACGCTATTCCACGTCTGGCTTTTGTGAATAAAATGGACCGGGTGGGGGCCAATTTTGAGAATGTTGTCCAAATGATGCGGGATCGATTGGGAGCCCATCCCGTTGCTGTACAGATTCCCATGGGTACCGGGGAATTGTTCACGGGACTCATCGATCTTATCAAGATGAAAGCCGTTGTTTACAATGAATCCACATTAGGATCGGAATGGGAAGAGATCGATATTCCCAGGGATTTGCGGGATAAGGCCCAAAGCTGGCACCACGACCTTCTCGAGGCTGTTTCGGAACACGATGATGTTGTGATGGAAAAGTATTTAGAGGGCATAGAGCCTGAGGAGGAAGACATTATACGGGCGCTGAGACGGGGAACTCTGGATGTAGCCATCGTCCCTGTTCTATGCGGGGCAGCCTTTAGAAATAAGGGTGTGCAAAGGTTGCTGGATGCAGTCGTCGATTACTTGCCCTCACCTCTCGATGTGCCCGATGTCGAAGGCATTGAACCCAAACGACAGAAGACAATTAAGCGCAGGACGAGTGACGATGAGCCCTTCTCGGCTCTTGCATTCAAGATTAAAACCGATCCCTACGTGGGAAAACTGACGTATTTTCGGGTTTACTCCGGGGTAGCGCGTGTGGGAACCTATGTCCTGAATCCCAGGGAGAACAGAAAAGAACGGTTGGGCCGGATTCTTCAAATGCATGCCAACAAGCAGGAAGACCGGGATGCTGTTTATTGTGGAGATATTGCCGCTGCTGTCGGTCTTCGATACACCGTCACGGGCGATACCCTCTGCGACACAAAACATCACATCGTTCTGGAATCGATGAGATTCCCCGAGCCCGTGATCTCCGTGGCCATCGAACCAAAGACAAAAGCAGATCAGGACAGGCTCTCGGAATCTCTCTCCAAACTGATGGACGAGGATCCCACCTTTCGGGTCAGTACCGATGAGGATACGGGTCAAACCATCATATCGGGAATGGGAGAGCTTCATCTGGAAATCATCACAGACCGACTTGTAAGGGAGTTTAAAGTTCGGGCGAACGTGGGCCGTCCTCAGGTTGCTTACAAAGAAGCCATCACAAAATCTGTACAGGCAGAAGGACGGTTTGTGCGGCAGACAGGGGGCAAAGGGCAGTACGGTCATGTGGTGATTCAATTGGAGCCCGCTCCCCGTGGCACAGGCTACCTGTTCGAGAACAAGATTATAGGCGGTGTTATCCCTAAAGAATTTATACCTGCTGTATCGACAGGCATAAGCCAAGCCATGAACAACGGATTTCTTGCGGGATATCCTCTCGTCGACATAAAGGTCACCTTACTCGATGGTTCGCACCACCCGGTGGATTCTTCCGAGATTTCCTTTCGAATCGCCGGTTCTATGGCTCTTCAGGAAGGCCTTAAGAAAGCAAAACCCGTTCTGCTGGAGCCGATGATGCGGGTTGATGTAGTCGTTCCCGAGGAATACCTGGGTGACGTACTGGGAGACTTAAATTCCAGAAGGTCTCAAATAAGCGGTATACATCCCAGGAAAGATGCGCAAGTAGTGTCCGCCACGGTTCCGTTGAGCGAGATGTTCGGGTATGCGACAGATCTCCGCAGCAAAACACAGGGCCGAGCGGTGTATACCATGGAGTTCTACCAGTATGAGGAACTGTCTGAGGTCGAGTCTCAAAAGATATTAGAAAAGGTAAGAGGCTTTGTATAAAAACGTATTTTAAGGAGGATTGGATAGATGGCGAAGGCGAAGTTTGAGCGGACGAAGCCGCACGTGAA
>CAZTKR010000192.1:0-7329 GCA_964614115.1 uncultured bacterium
CGAACTGATGATAAAAGATGCCCATCGTCTGAAGAATCGTATCAATTCGATTCTGGAAATCTCCGGCATCGAGCAGAAAAAAATTGCCCACACGTACGGCGTTTATACCGCGGACTCCATCTTTCGCACACTCATCGGAGAATCTGTAGATCAGTTTAAGCTTTCGGCCGAGGCCGTTCGCATCGAAGGAAAAGCCCCGTGTCCGTGTGTGGTGGACCGGGATGCGCTGAAAATCGTATTCGATAATCTCATCGATAATGCCATAAAATATTCCAGAGAGCCGGCCAGTATCACCGTTCATCTGGCATGTACGCCAAAGCTCGTGGTCATTCGGTTTTCCGACCGGGGTATCGGTATCTCTCCCAAAGAACAGAAGAAAGTATTCCATAAATTTCATCGTATCTACGATAACGACATTCCCAACGTGAAGGGAACGGGGCTGGGATTGTACTGGGTGAAAGAGATCGTGAGAACTCACGGGGGAAAAATATCCGTGTTCAGCGAAGGAAAAGGGCACGGAACGACATTCAGGATAGAACTACCCATCTATCTCGAGTCGAAAAGACGGTATATAAACCAATTGCTCGAGATTACTCGAAAGCGTAAAGAGCGACAGAATGGCGATATCGAACGAAAATCCGTTTAAGGGTAGCCGGATTCTGCTGGTGGAGGATGAGGAGACGCTGGCCGTGGGTTTGGAGTACAATCTATCCGAGGAAGGGTATGCGGTCACATGGGTCGATGACGGCCGGAAAGCCATCGACTGTTTTACATCGCAGGAATTTGATTTGATCATCCTGGACATCATGCTGCCGTTCTATGATGGTTTCGAAGTTGCCGAACGCATTCGAGAGAAATATCCCCAGATGCCCATCCTGATTTTAACCGCTCGAACGGCCGCAAGAGATCGCGTGAGGGGTTTGGAGATCGGGGCGGATGATTATATGACCAAGCCCTTCCATCTGCAGGAGTTGCTGCTGCGCGTCAGGGGCATGCTGAAGAGGAAGACGTGGTACCAGTCGGCCACACAGGAACAACCCGTCTACCGTTTTGATGATAAAGAAGTGAATTTTGAGAATCTATCCTGCCGGTCCGGAAAGCGAACGTTTCGGCTCACGCAGCGGGAGGCCATGGTCTTGAAGTATCTCATCGAGCATCGGGGGAAGGTGGTGTCCCGCCAGGAGCTTTTGGAAAACGTGTGGGACATCAGCCCGGAGATCGAAACGCGCACGGTGGATAACTTCATCGTGCGGTTACGCAAGTATTTCGAGCCGAATCCGTCGAAACCCATATACATCAAAAGCATTCGGAGTGCCGGGTATATATTCACGACACCGGATGACGGATAAATTGTCATAACGGAGAAACGTATGAATCGGCATGGGTGCTGAGAGAGTCAGCGCGCATGAACCTTAAATAAAGGATTATGGCAACAGGCCGGACACGGGCCATCGCGACACGAAAACGGATAAAGGAAATATGCCATGTCGAGAAGTTTAGAGGAATTCAGCACCTACCGGGAAAAAATGAATAAGAAAATCCTGGCTGCCGGCAATCTGGATATCAAGCGTTTTTTTGGTCTGGATTCGTCGGTATACCGGGAAGGGGCGCTGGATGCCAAGACCAAGGAGCTGTTGGGACTGGTAGCTTCCACCGTGCTCCGGTGCGACGACTGCATCCTGTACCATCTCGTTCGCTGCGCTGAAGAGGGTGTGACGGATGACGAGTTCTACGAGGCACTTTCCATCGCCCTCATCGTGGGCGGGTCGATTACCATCCCACATCTCCGGTATGCCTTCGAAATGATCGAGGAGATACGGTCGAAAGCGTAGACGCATGGATCTAAGGGATAAGTTAAAACAGTTTGAGCGGGATTTCCAGCCGGATCGTCAATCCATCTCACGCTCTCAACAGCCGGATATCGAGACCGTCGTTGCCGGGGATGAGGTATCCAACGAGTACGGGAGCTACTTCCGTTCCATTACCGTCTACCCGGAGAATCATCGGCATGGACGGATTCCCCTGGACTATTTTCAGGAGATCGATCCCCAGGTCTATGAACTCGTCGGCAAGGACGAAGCCCTGAGAGGTATCGATCTTCGCAAAGCAGTTTTTATCGACACGGAAACGACGGGACTTGCCGGGGGGACGGGAACTCTTCCGTTCCTCATCGGATTGGGATATTTTTACGATGACGGATTCCGTGTGGATCAGCTTTTCATGCGGGATTACCGAGAGGAACCGGCGGTTCTCAAGACCGTGGCCGAGCGCCTGGAGGCGTGCGATGCCATCGTCAGTTACAACGGGAAAGCCTACGATTTAAATCTCCTGACGTCGCGTTTCATTCTGGCGCGGATGAAGAATCCGGCCATGGACTGTCCCCATCTGGACCTCCTGTTCACGGTGCGGAGACTCTGGCGCCGGCGGATCGTCGAATGTACGCTGTCGAATGTAGAACAGCATGTTTTGGATTTTCATCGGCACGACGACGTGCCGGGGTTCCTGATTCCAGGCTTGTACTTCGACTACCTGCGCTCCAGGAGCGGCAGCATCCTGGAGCCCGTGTTCCGGCATAACCGGTGGGATGTCATCGCGCTGGTGGCCCTGGCCGGTGTGGCGGGTCGTATCTATCAATCACCGTCTGCTTTTCTGGATCATCCCCTGGATTTCCTCAGCCTGGGAAGAGCCTTTCAGAATGTATTCCGATTACAGGAGGCCGTCGCCTGCTTTCAAAAAGCATTAAACCACTCGATGGAGCCGGGTGACAGAGAAGAGGTCCTCCGGAATTTGGGCTTTTCCCTGAAACGCCTGGGCCGATGGGAACAGGCCGTGAAGGTCTGGGAGCAGATGGTAGAGACCGTGTCTCATCGGATCATGCCTTACGAGGAATTGGCCAAGTATTATGAACACAGGGTCGGGGAGTTTGACAAAGCCGCGGAAATCGTCCGTCACGCACTGGAACGGATCGATTTGCTGGACGAGCTGAGACCGGATTTAAATCTCAGAGAAGATCGGAAAGACCTGGAGTACCGGCTGGCGCGATTGAGAAGGAAGGCGAAGAGGGGAGGACTCATGCATTCGTCGGGGTCGCGATCTTCTCCTCAGGCAGTATAGGATATATCGAAAATCCACGAGTCGTCTGAACGCCGGCTCATATGGTCTATAGCGAGGATCAATTTGAATTCGGACGCCTGTATTGAGTCTATCACGAAATCGGTGAGTAGAAAAATGATGATGAGAGCAAGAGGGGGGCGTTTACTAAGGGGCCTATCCATATTTCCTTTTAATAATCGTTTTATACAAGACAATTTTATCACTCAAGGAATGCATGACCGTACATGCATCGCACTATCCGGCCAACCGTTGTTGAATACGCGCCAGCTCTTCCTGGGCATCGTCGACTAATTCGTCCAGCAATTCTCGCATCGGTATTATACAGCTGGCCAGACCCACGCTCTGGCCTGCCATGAGCGATCCCCTGTCTATCTCTCCCTCTTGTACGGCCTTTTGCAGAGATCCGACCCAGTACTTTTCCACCTCCATCTGTGCCTCGGGCTGGGTGATCTCACCCCGGCGCCGCATCTGGATAAGCTCCATCTGCAGCCTGGCAAATTCATCCATTCCCTCGTTCCGGAGGGCCCGTACAGACACGACATGCAGCTCCGATCCGACGTGGGGCGTGGCCATGGCATCCCGAGCCTTGGCCTTGATGAAAGCCTGTTTGAACTTGGGATGTGCCCTGCATTCTTCGGTCAACACAAACCGGGTTCCCAGTTGGACGCCGGCAGCACCCATCAGGAGGAGATGGGGAATCAGCCGGCCCGAACCGATGCCTCCGGCCACGAACACCGGGATGGATTCGACTTTAAAGAGCACCTGTTGTATCAGGATGGCCAGAGATACGTGGCCGATGTGGCCGCCGGCCTCGCTACCTTCCAGCATCAGGCCGTCGGTGCCGTGTTCTATCAACCTGCTTGCAATCGACTCCGTGGATGCAAAACAGAGGACTTTGGCTCCTCCTTGTTTGGCCTTTCGAATGTCCGAATCCTTGGGAATGCCGCCTCCGAAGACAATAAAGGGTACCTTCTTTTCCACGACCAGAGACAGGTGATGCTTGAAATTCGGGGCAATCGTGATCAGGTTGATGGCAAATGGCTTATCCGTCTTCTGGAACGTGAGGTCAATCTCCTTTTCCAGGATTTCGGGCTCCAGGTTTCCAGCAGCCAGACAGCCGAACGCGCCCGTGTTCGAGATGGCGGAAACCAGGTTGTTCTCCGATATCCACGTCATGGCCCCGCACATGATGGGGTAACGGACTCCCAGGAAATCCTGGCCCTGCTTCCATAAATCGTCCAATGTAACCATGCGACGCCCCTTCTTTGCTTATTAAATTCCACGGATGGCAGAGGATTTCATCCGGCCTATTTTTCCTCTGTCTTCCGATAGGTTTGTATATCTCGCTTGCCGAAGATATCGTCGATGGGAAGATGGTACTTATCGAAGAAATGCCGGCTTTCGAGCATCAGGATGAAGAATCCGGTCAAGGAAACGCTGCCCAGGATGGCTGCCATGATGGCCATCTGGTACTTGATGGCCGTCAGAGGGGGTGATCCCCCGAGAATCTGGCCTGTCATCATGCCCGGTAGAAACACGATGCCCATGCCGGTCATGCTGGTGAGGGTGGGTACCAGGGAGGATCGGAACGCTTTGCGGAACGCATCTTTTGAAGCTTCTTCCGCCGTGGCGCCGAAAGAAACGAGGGTCTCGATCTCCTTCCGCCGTTTTTTTACATCGTCGTAGAAACGTTCCAGGGCCAGGGCGCTGCCGTTCATCGAGTTGCCGATGATCATGCCCGCCAGGGGGATGAAGTATCTCGGATCGTACCAGGGTTGGTTGTGGACGACGACGAGGATGAAAAAGAAGAATACGATTCCTCCTCCACAGAGTATTGAGAAGAACAGAATGCGATACACACCTGGGAAGGATATGCCCGATCGTTTCACGATGGTCTGAGTGGCGAAAAAAATCATGACAAGGAAAAGGAGGGTCATCACAAACCAGAGACGGATTTCGAAGATATACGTCAGGAGGAATCCCATGAGAATCAACTGAAGCGTCATCCTGACAACAGAGTGGACGAGGTCTTTTTCCAGGTGGAGTTTCTTCCACCACGTGATACCAAAAACGACGATGAAGAGCACGTAGGCCAGTGCCAGCCTCCAGATGGCGATGTCCAGCGCTCCGCTCATGACGCCTCCTGGAGCATCTCGCGAACCTGGGCCTCACTCATGCGTTCGCAGCAGGATTCCACGATGCCCCTCTTGAGTATAATTTTCCTGTCGATTTTTTCGATGAGTTCCAGAGCGTGGGACACGATGATCAGTGTCGTGGTCGGGTAGTGCTGGACGATACTATCGATTACGCGATTGGCCATCACGACATCCAGGGACGATGTAGGCTCGTCCATCAGGAGGACTTCCGGTTCCAGGAGCAGAGCCCGCGCAATGGCCACTCTCTGTTTTTCCCCGCCGGAGAGCACGTGACTGTTTTCCTGAAGTAACTTCGGTGCGATCTGGCACACGGAGAGTACGCTGTCTATCCGGGATGCTTCCAGGTTCTCCGAAGACCAACGATTCAGACGGAAGGGTAGGGTGAGATTGTCCTCGACCGTACCGTCCAGGAGAACGGGTTCCTGGAAGACGATGGGGATGCGTCTCCGGTAATCCAGAAGGGGATACGCGAAGGCGGATTTTTCCCGGAATCGGACCTCACCCGAGGATGGTATCGTCATCAGGTTAAACAGCCGCAGCAACGTGGTTTTGCCGGAGCCGCTGGGCCCTATGATGGCGTAAGACGTCCCATGATCCATAACGATGGATATCCGGTCGAGTATCGTTTTCCCCTGCCGTAGAACAGAGACGTTCTTCACCTCGAACAGGAAAGGATGGGTTTTCATCCGTCTCCTGCACCAGAAATGTGCCGGTTCATCTCTTCGACAAGGGCATCGATGTTCTGAATCCCCTTTTCAGTAGCGACTTCTTCCAGCGTTCCCCAGATGGGTTCGCCGCAGCGTATGCAGACGATGCCGGCTTCCCGCAGCGGACGGATCAGCTGGGGATACTTCTCGACGATCTCTTCGATCAGAGTGGATTTATCGATTCGAGGGTGGTCGGTTTCCATGTTTTTTTTCATCCTTTTATGTATAAGCGACGTTCTAATTTTCACTGCATTTTACGAAAATGTCCTGTTTTTGTCAAGGTGATCGTCACCTTTTCTGTTTCTTTCTGGGATAATTTCCTCTTGATTATTTGGTTGCAATAGATTATCATGCATAGAGAGACCTGCATAATCGGTAAAGGAGGATGATCATGAAAAAGGCAATCTGTCTGACCCTCTTATGGCTGTGTGTGATGGGAACATCGGCCCTATTCGCTCAGCATAGCGAAGTAGAACCCGTAGAATTCAGGAAGATCTCCGACCGTCTTTATGAGATCGTCGGCGGTCGGGGTGCCCGAGGCGGTGCCTATATCGGTGATGACGGTGTCCTGATCATCGATGCGAAGATGGATGAAGCGTCGGTCACTCAGGTTATAGAGGGTATCCGCCAGATGACCGATAAGCCCATCGTGTACCTGGTCAACACGCACAGCGACGGCGATCATGTGTGGGGGAATCAATTCTTCCCCGAGACGGTCACCATCGTTGCGCATGAAAAATGCCGCCAAGAATTCTTCCATACGAAACGGGACGGATCCCCGTCGGACTGGAACAACCCCGATCTGGCACCGTTTTTCCCGTCTCTGACGTTTACGAAGCGAATGGATATCTACCTGGGCTCCAAGAAAGTGGAATTGTGGCATTTTGGAACGGGGCATACCACGGGAGACGCCGTCGTCTTCTTCCCCGAGGAAAAGACGGCTTTCGTGGGGGATCAGATTTTCTTGGAAAGGGTTCAGCTCATCCATTCGTACAAGGGCGGGAATTCATTCGCTCACGTAAAAACCCTTACGAAAATGCTGGAAACACTGGATGCGGAGCATTTCTGCAGTGGACACAGTGAGATGACGGATCGGGAAGTAATCCAGAATCAAATAACTCTGATGAAAAAGCGGCAGGAGAAGGTAAAGGAGCTGGTAGCTCAGGGCAAGACTATGGAGGAGGTCAAGAATGCGTTCCAGGAGGACGAAGCCCGGCTCGTGAGCTCAATTTATGAAGAAGTCAAAAGTATGGAATGACCGGGGTTGATGGAGGCAACAGGTATCTTGACTCCATCGTTTTCATGTCCTGTCGTCCGTCCTGCTTTAGTCTCTACTCTGAAGATAAGGTTTG